>DASSJE010000273.1:0-4034 GCA_035691365.1 Terriglobia bacterium | reverse complement strand
GGTTAGACCTTGCTGATGAGCTTTTCGAAGCATTGGATGCAGTCATGGAAGGCGAACTGTTTGCGAGCACCCACACGGAATATTACAAAAATCCCGACCGCTACAGTAGCTATGACGCAAGGATCAAGAGATGCCATGAGTGCCTGGGACTCTCTGCGCTGTATAGGGAAGCAGTGGACGAGTTCCGTCAACGGGTGAATGAACTCTCACAAGCCGGCATCGCCTACGAATTTGACATTTTCACCAAATTGTTCGAGAAATGCGAGGTCTCCCACCTGCAGTGCACCCGCGCACGCGACAAGCTGTTTGGGCATTTGCGGGAGCAACACGAGAGCGGCTAAAATCCGCGTTTCCTTGGGAAGACAGGACCAGCACCAACGGATAGGGCGGCGGTCGGCACCACGACTTCAACTGCTTTAAAGCTCCACCTCAGATGGCAGGGATGGGATCTTTCGGGCCCAGCCGGTCGAGGTTGTCCAATGCTTGCTGGACCCGCATGAGCATGTCGGGACTACCGGCGGGTATGACTTTGCGCAAATATTCAAGGCCCGTACTGCTGCTCTGCACAGATTGAACCTTGCGAGCTTCCCGGAGATTGTTGAAGGAAGATTCAATACGTGAGAACGACTGTTCGAGAAAATCTTTGAGCCCATTGTTGAGGGGACTTTCGTTCACTTTCATCGGATCGCCCGCCGATCCGACCGGCTGTTCTGCCGACAACTGCATCACAGATTCAGCCTGCAGGACACGGATCGCCTTCACCGTCTGCTCCAGCGCGCTCATTTGCGCCTGGACGGTGATCATCGTCCCATTAAGCCTCTCCTGAACCAACTGTTCGTGCCGGGCAACCAGATCTTCAACCTTCTGGCAGATGGACTTTTCCAGACGGGCGGCTGCTTCGCCAATCCGAGGTCCCATCAACTTGTCAATATGCGTCTGGTCCTGCAATCTTTCCCGGAACTCTGCAGCAAGCTGGTCGATCCTGCCCGCCAGTTCTGCCGTGCCTGGCTGTTGCGCCGACGCCTGCACCACGCGTTCAGCCTTCAATTCACGGACTTCCAGCATCGTCTGTTCCAGGGCGTTCATCTGAGCCTGGACCGGGATCAAGGCCTCCTGAAGCCTGCCCTGGACCAATCGGTCGTGTTCGGCCAACAGGTGTTCGGTCTCCTCCGCCGTATCCCGCAGTTCCGCGTTCGCCTGCGCGAGCAAATCAGCCCTCACATCCCGCACTTCCTGCATCGTCTGTTCCAACGTGCCCATCTGGCCGGAGACGGAGCTCAGTGTTTCCTGAAGCTTCTCCTGAACCATCAACTCGTGCCGGGCAACGAGCTGTTCGACTTTTTGGGTAATAGAGTTTTCCAGCCGGGCTGCCGCCTCTTCGAACTGGGGTTCGAACAGCTTCTCAAATTGCGCATGGTCCAGCAATTTTCCCCGGACCTCGGCAGCAAGCTCGTCGATTCTGCCCGCAACTTCTGCCGTGCTCATCTGGTCCGCGGACGATTGCGCGGCCGACTGAGCCTTGAACTCAAGTAGTTGTTGCACAGTTTCTTCCAGTGTGCCTATCTGGGCTTGCACGGGGGCCACGGCTTCATGGAGCCGGCCTTGAACCGAACGGTCGTGTTCTGCCAGTACGCGCTCAAAATCCGCCTCCGCGCCCGGCTGCTGGGATGGCGGTTCCGCGGCCGACTGCGCCTCCAGATCACGGATTTGTTGCACCGCCTGCTCCAGAGCACTCATCTGGGCATGGACAGATCTCAGCGTTTCCTGAAGCTTCTCCTGAACTAATTTTTCGTGCCGGGTAACGAGTTGATCAAACTCCCGGGAAACGGAATTTGCAAGCCTGGCTTCAGCATCCTCGACGCACGGTTCCAGCAATTTTTCAATCTGTGCAGGGAGATGCAAGTTTTCTCGGAACTCAGCGGCAACATGGTCAACCATGCCCCCTACTTCGTTCTGGACAGCCTCCAGGGCAGCGCGAGTCTGCTCCCTGGCGCGGTTCGCCAGTTCCTGGGTTGTCTTCAGGGAAAAGCCTTCAAGATCGTTGCGAAATCGATCTTTCAGAGTCTTGATATCCAGGCTGGGAGAAGGTGTTTTATCACTCTGAAGATTGGAAGGCAAGCCTGGAAGCTCGACGCCTGAGAAGCCAGCGACCGCCCGCAGCACGTCCCGCATCGTTTGCTGTAGTTGATCAATTTCCGGTTGCCATGGCCGTCCTGCTTCTTTCGGGTCAGAGGGGCGATTGGACCGAGTTGCAGTATCCTGGCCCCTGCCCCTGCGAATTGCCCGTAATTCCTGATCAAGCGATAGTAATCCCCTCATAGTTTATCGCATGCCGCTGGCCAGCCGTGGGCGGTGCATCACCTGTTCACGGCCGGACGCTCTGTCACTCAAACAAGCATCCCAGTGGCATCCTCCTTCTCCGCCGGCGCTGTGTTCACTTAAGCTGGGACCCGCATGCCGAATTGCATCCACTGGCGTTGGGTGCAACGGGGCCCAAGCATACTTTACAGGCGGGCCATGGGAGATTGAAAGATACTTCACCTTTCCCCATGCCGGGCATGATCTTCGCCGCTGAAAACATACTTAGCAGATTGGTACCGATGTACTATTCCGTCAAGGAACATTAGTAGTAGAACTTTGGTATCATACGGCCCTGAATCATGCTGCGGAGTGTTATCTCCTGGTTTAGCCCAGGTTTTGAGAGTCAGTGGCGGGAGAAGATAAGAGTTAAAGTTTTACTTGAAGTGTGATCGAAACCAGCCGACCTGATTTCAGGCTGGGGTTCCCCCTGAGCGAACGCGAAAGCAGCCACAGCGTTTGAAAGGATAAGTTATGAGGGAACATAGAACTTTTGTTCACTTGACTGCTTTTTATCAGCGAAGTTACTATGCACGGCGTTCCACCGCTCTCGTTCGTCTGGAGGCCTTGACGACGGAGGTTTGATGTGAAGATCCAGGGGAAGTCTATCCTTAATTTACACAGCCGGCAGGAATTGGAAGCGATTTGGAGCCCCCGATTTCGGCAGCTTTCAGGGGATATCTCAATGGTCCAAGCTCCCGCTGCTCAGAGTGCGCGCGCTGGCCGGTTGAGGAACCTCACCTTGCTTGTTGCCGCGGCCATCGTTTTTGCCATCTATCTGCGCCCCGCCATGGCCGGCTCACAGGAATACGGGGCCCCGAGAGTTCCTGATTTTTCCGTCCTGGCCAACGACGGGCAGACTTACAGTCCGGATTACCTGAAAGGCAACGTTGTCCTGATCATGTTCTGGGAAACCTGGTGCCCTTACTGCCGCCGGGCTATGCCGCACATGAACACTCTCGCAGATGAATATTCCAACGCGGGGTTCACCCTCCTCGGCGTCTGCGGCAGCAAGGATCCCGCCGCCTGGCAAGACTATATTGGACAGCATCATCTGCGGTGGCCCCAGTATCTGGACAAAGGCCACCAAATGGCGCACCTTTTCGGGGCCCGCGGCGTGCCAAATTTCTTCCTGATTGATAGGAACGGGGACCTTGTAGCTCACTGGGTCGGTTGGGATGATTCATTGACGGGCCAGGTGGAAAAGTTGGTCGACCACACGCTGGCCAAGCCCCGCCGGCAATAGGCAGGCAGTAGCCAGGGCCAGACTTGTCCGTTGGGTCTCCATTCCCCAGGACGCATACCCGCTGTTGTTGTTCCTATCCCGAAAAACTCACCCTCAAACTGGTACAATGTGAGCTGTCATGCTCCATGAAATCCTTTCGGTTGGAATACTCGAGTGCAACTGCTCCGTGGTGGCTGACGACAAAACCAAAGAAGCGATCGTCATCGATCCCGGTGACGAGGTCGAGCGCGTACAGAAAATCCTCACGCGGCACGACCTGAAGGTGCGCTACATCATTGCGACCCACGCCCACATTGACCACGTGGGCGGGCTGAAGAAACTGCACGCAAGCACGGGTGCTCCGGTGCTGATGCATCAGGCTGATCTGCCGCTCTACGACAACCTGGCGGCGCAGGCCGCCTGGCTGGGCGTCGAGGCACCCGGCAAGGTT
>DASSJE010000272.1:0-6481 GCA_035691365.1 Terriglobia bacterium | reverse complement strand
AGGAGCCGTGGCAGACCGTCGAGGGAATCGAATTTCGCAGTGTAACCGTGGCCGCATACAAGGGCAAAGAGGGCCCGTGCCTGGACCAGAAACATGCTGTGATTTATCGCGGCCCTTTCAGGAAAGTCGAGGACGACGACGGACACATTCTGCGCCGCGGCACCCGCACCGCGGTTTGCGAAAAGACCTACAAGATATACTCGCAGGATCCTTATCGCCCGCATTTCGAGCTGGTGCCGCCCCGCCTCTTGATTCCCCTGGAGGAAGCGCCAGCTTTTCCTTGCGGCCGCGGCACGAAAAGGCGTGACCCCAAAGAGACAAAAGGCAACGACTATCGGGTGACGACTGCGGCCGGACCATGCTGCAACGGCGACGAATCCAAGGAGGGGTGCTGTTGATGGATGCTCGAGCAAGCAGTGCATTGAGGGTTCTCGACGGGGACATTGCCACGGCGGATTTTGATGCGACCCTCGCGGCGCACCACTGCGGACGACTGGTCCGCGAGGAGACGCGGACCCTCCAGATCAATGTGGGGAAGTTGTGCAACCAGGCATGCCACCATTGCCATGTGGACGCCGGACCGAAACGGACCGAAATGATGACCCGCCCGGTGGCCGAGCGCATCATCGAGCTGCTTGATGAAAGCCCGACAATTGAGGTGGTTGACATCACCGGCGGGGCCCCTGAACTGAATCCCAACTTCCGCTGGCTGGTAGAGCGCGCCACCAGCCGGGGCTGCCGCGTTATCGACCGTTGCAACCTCACAGTCTTATACCAGCCGGGTATGGAAGGCCTCCCGGAATTCCTGGCCCATCATCAGGTTGAAATCGTGGCCAGCCTTCCCTGTTATACCGCCGAGAACGTTGACAAGCAGCGCGGGCGGGGCGTGTTTGAAAGGAGCATCCAGGCACTCCAGCTTCTGAATCGTCTGGGATACGGCATGCCCGGGTCGGAACTTCCCCTGAATCTTGTCTACAATCCTCTCGGTCCATCGCTCGCTCCGCCGCAGGAGCGGCTGGAGAAAGATTACAAATACCACCTTCGGGACCAGTTCGGAATAGAATTTCACCAGCTTTTTGCGCTCAACAATATGCCCATTCATCGCTTTGCCGGCATGCTCAGCCTGAATGGCGAATATGCGGCTTACATGAGCCTGCTGGTTAACCACTTCAGCGCGCAAAATGTGCCGGGTCTCATGTGCCGTTCACTGGTGAGCGTGAGCTGGGAAGGCGCGCTGTATGATTGTGATTTTAACCAGATGCTCGAACTCGGCATGCATCAGGAGGACAGAACGCCTGCGCTCACCATCTGGAACGTTAAAAGCTTTTCAGGCTGGGCAGGACAAAACATCAGGACGGCCAGCCACTGCTTTGGGTGCACGGCCGGATCAGGGTCGGGCTGTGGAGGCGCGCTTTCCTGAGTCCGGCGCCAGTTGGTGGCGCACCTGCCTGGAAGTTCTAGGAGATTGGGAACGCGCTCGCGGGCGCTTTTGAGCCGCACCATTCTCAGGCCTCGAGGTAGCCTCGCAAAGAGGCTACGCACTCTTGACGAGCGACTCCTCTGGTGAGAAAACAAGGCATGTAAGAGGGACGAGCGAACCGACGCTCTCACGGGAGACGGGCCATGCCTTTCACCTGTTTGCACGTCCATGTCGGGTTCAATCGCTCTTACGACGCCTTCCACGCCGCAAGGGTCAGAACAGGCCGGACACTGTACCCGTTTTCCGCGCATCGTTTCCAACTCGTCAACCACGGACAACCTTCCCACAATCAAAGAAACTCTTATTTAAGGGTGGGATTTGAACGGGCGGTTGCCCAGGTTCCACCTTGACCTTTCGCAAAACGAAAGTTCAGGAAATTCCGGGCCCCGGCACACCCGGCTTCCGGAATAACCAAAGTTTTTTACAGGAGGTTACTTTTATGATCGGCATGGGATTCGGAGCATTTCTTACATTATTCGTCATCAGTTTTATTGCGGCAATTGTCATGCACAGCGGTATCCGATACCACTTTTTGAATGAAATTGACGGATTCTTTTCAAAGTGGATCATCGGCTGGCTGGGCGCCTGGGTGGCCTCGGCGGTGCTGGGCCACTGGTTTGGAGGAGTCGCCATCAGCAGTCAATACATCATTCCCGCGTTCATTGGCGCGTTCTCAGCAGCTTTCATGATGACTGCGGTTTGCAAAGCACTCGCAAAGGCAAGAACAGGCATGGAAACTCCTGCACGGGAGACTGCACCGAGCACCGTTACGGCAGAAATGGCCCACGGGACCCGGGCAGCCTAATCCCCACTTGCGGCGAAGCAGCAGCCGGCGGAATCCACGCCGGGTCGGAAACCGGCACCGCCGGCCGCTGTCTGGCCGCCCCTTCTGCCCACGAATACTCATCTCGAGGTTGAAGCAACAACCGCACTTCCCTTCCACTCCTGACACTCGCTCGCCAGCGTGGTCGGCGAATCGCCTTAAGGCGATTCCAATAGCACGGCCTCTACAGGCTGCGCCAATGTGTTAGTATCGAAAATTACAGTTCAGCCTGAACCCTCACGTCACACTAAAAGCAGAAAGGACGCTGTGCTCAAGATCGGAATTGTAGGCCTCAACATGGTGGGCAAGACCACCCTGTTCAAGATTCTCACGCGCTCGCACGGCGACAAACTCGCCGCCGGAAGACCGGAAGCTCACGTTGGCGTGGTCAAAGTGCCCGATGACAGGCTCGATCGCCTGGCAAAGATGTTCAATCCAAAGAAGCTCGTCCATGCCAGTATCGAATACGTCGATACGCCCGGCAGCGTCATCCAACTGGCGCGGACGGGAACGCAGTCCCAGGCCCTGAAGGAGATGGATGCACTGTTCCATCTGGTGCGCGCTTTCGATGACGCGGCCATACCCGCCGAGGGTGGGACCGTCGACCCCAAACGTGATATCGAATCGGTGGAGCTGGAGCTGGCGCTGTCTGACCTGGCCGTGGTCGAAAAGCGGCTGGAGCGGCTGGAGAAAGATATCAAAAAGCAGAAAAATCCCGCGCTTGAAAAAGAGCAGCATGCGCTGCTGAAGGCAAAGCAGGCTCTGGAGGCGGAACAGCCTTTGCGCGAGCTCGATTTTTCCGCCGACGAAGAACACACCCTGCGCGGGTTCACGTTCCTTTCGCTCAAACCTATGCTCTATGTTTTGAACCTGGGGGAAAAAGACGCCGCGCGCGCCAACGCGGCCGATGAGTTTGCCCAGCAAGCCGGGTTGAAGCAGCGCCCGCGCACGGCTATGGCTGCAGTCTGCGGCAAAATTGAAGAAGAGCTTTCCGAATTGGGTGAAGGAGAAGCAGCCGAGTTTATGTCGAGCTACGGCCTCGCGGAATCGGCCATTTCACGGCTGATCCGATCCAGCTACCAACTGCTGGGGCTGATTTCGTTCTTCACCGTGGGCGAGGACGAATGCCGCGCCTGGACCATTCGCAACGGCATGACGGCGCTCGATGCCGCCGGCGAAATCCATTCAGACATTCAGCACGGATTTATCCGCGCGGAAGTAATTCCCTACAACGAATTGATGGACGCCGGAGGCTTTGCCGAGGCCCGCACGCGCGGCTCGCTGAGGCTGGAAGGCAAGGAATACGTGGTGCGCGACGGGGAGATTGTGCACTTCCGGCACTCCGGCTAAGGGCCGCTTCGGAATTTCGACCAACTGCCATGCTATTCGCCATCGAGATCAGCCTTGTCCTGGGCGTCGTCGCCGGGCTTGCCAACCTGTTTGGCGCATCCATCGTTTCAGCCAGGGCGTGGAGCCGCGCCTTTCTTGCCTACTTCATCGCGCTGGGTTCCGGGTTTATGCTGGCCACGGCCATGACCGAAATGATCCCGGAGAGCCTGCACCTGGCTCCGGTTTCGGGATCCGTATTGATCCTGGCCGGCTACCTGGTTGTCCATATCTTTGAACATGTGTGGCCCGGTCACTTCCATTTCGGTGAAGAGACCCATGCGGAAGAGTTTGTCCACGGCAGCGTGGCTTACACGGCGCTTGGCGGCTTGCTCGTCCACACCTTTCTGGGTGGTGTTGCCATAGTCTCGGGCTTTATGGTCTCAACCTGGCTGGGGACGGTGATTTTCGGAGCCATCATCCTTCACAACGTCCCCGAAGGATTCACAATTGCTTCGGTGATGGTGACGGCAGGCAAGGGCCGCGCCTCGGGCATGAAGGCAGCGGGCGCGCTGGGAGTGTCAAGAATTCTTGGCATCCTCACCATGGGACTTGCCGCCCACTGGGTGGCCTACGGGCTGGCGCTCTCGGCCGGGGCCACGCTTTACGTCGCTGCGTCGGACCTGATTCCGGAAGTGAACAAGAAGCCAGGCATCAGGATCGCCCTCACTGTGGGCGCAGGCGTTGCTATGGTGGTTTTGCTGAAGATGTTGTTTGCGTAGAGGCGTGATGTATTCCGACCGGGTTCTTGACCATTTTCACAATCCGCGCAACGTGGGCGAAATTGCGCAGCCCACCGCCGTGGCGGAAGCCAGTAATCCCGTCTGCGGCGACATTATGAAACTGTGGATTCTGGCGCGCGAGGGCAGAGTGGTTGAGGCGACCTTCAAAGTGCAGGGATGCGTTCCAGCAGTCGCCTGTGGTTCGTGGCTCACTGAAGCCATTAAAGGGATGCCGATCGCTGAGCTGGCGGCCGTCAGCGCGGAACAAGTTGAAGCGGGGTTGGGCGGCGTGCCCGTTGCCTCGAGCCACGCCAGCATGCTGGCCATCACGGTCCTGCGAGGGGCGCTGGATAAGCTTTCCCATTGACTTGTGGCAGAATGAAACTTGAGGTTCTTATGTGTATCCTGACTTCATAAGGAGAGCGAATGAAGATCATCAACCTGCTGGTTCTTGTTTTTCTGGCCGCGCCGCTGGCCTTTGGCCAGGTGGTGGACGTTACACACGGGCGGGAGCCCAACTTGCCCAAGCCTTTCACCCGGCCCATCGTGGCCAATCCGCCAGAAGGCAGGCCCTCACCCGGCTTCGTGCCCAAGGCGCTCGCTGGTTTCCAGGTGTCTCTGTTTGCAAAAGGATTCACAGAACCCCGCTATCTCGCGGTCGCGCCCAACGGCGACATCTTTCTGGCCGACACGAGCGGCAACACTGTTTACGTGCTGCACGATCCCGGCAATGGTAAACCGTCTGACGCACGAACGACCTTTGCCAGCCACCTGAATGAGCCGTTCGGAATCGCCTTCCACGACAACTATGTTTATATTGCCGATACCGATGAAGTGATCCGCTTTCCCTATAATCCGAAAACCTCCAGGCGTACGGGCGGCCGCGAGAAAATCCTGGGCCTGCCCGCGGGGGGAATGCATTCCACGCGTACGGTGGCCTTTAGCCTGGACGGCAAAAAGATGTTTGTTTCCGCCGGCTCAGATTGTAACGTCTGCGTTGAATCTGACCCCCGACGCGCCGCCATCCAGGTAGCCGACCCTGACGGGAAGAACGCCAAGATTTACGCCAGCGGCCTGCGCAACGCGGTGGGTCTGGCAGTCAATCCCGATAACGGCGTGCTTTGGGCCGATGTCAACGAGCGTGACATGATGGGCGACAACCTGCCGCCCGATTACTTTACCCACGCGCCTCAGGGCGGCTTTTTAGGATGGCCTTACAGCTACATTGGCAAAAACCTTGACCCGCGTGTGAAAGAGAAGCGGCCCGATCTGGTGGCCAAAGCTATTGTTCCTGACGTTTTGCTGGGCCCGCACGTTGCCCCGCTGGAATCCACTTTTTATAACGGTAAACAATTTCCCGACAGCTACTGGCACGGAGCATTTGTCGCCCTGCACGGCTCGTGGAACAGAAGTATCCATTCGGGCTATGAGGTGGTTTTTGTTCCCTTTAAAAACGGTGAACCCACGGGCAAACCCACCAGCTTCCTGACCGGCTTTGATCCCAACCCGCACGCCAAGGCCGTGGACGGTCGCCCGGTGGGCGTCGCTGTTGCCAAAGACGGGTCACTGCTGGTGTCCGATGATGTGGGTAACGTCATCTGGAGAGTGTCGAAGGAATAGCTGGACGCGGACCGAGATCAGAATGTTACCCGTCTGGTTTTCATGCTCCCTGCTCGGAAGAATGGTCCTTCAGCTTGCATGCGGGGGTATAATTGAGCCAAGAGGGGGCGCGGGAGTTCACAGATGCGCTCCGTGTCCGGTGGCCTATTGACTGCAGGCCTGCTGACCGTGGCCGGTTACTTCCTGCAGACTTTCGTGCCTGACACTTCCGTCATCGCGATCAACTGGGATACTCACCAGTATGACATTCCCTATGATGTTGCCGCATTCTGGGGTTGCGTGGCCCTGGGCATTGTTGCGGGCGCCGTCCTATTGGTCTGGGGCCTGCTTCGAGACGTCGAACGTTTTCGATAAACCGTCTTTTCGAAGTAATTAAATTAACTTCTAAATCAATGAGCGGCCGCGCCGCATTTGATTCCACTTTCGCTTGCGGCGGTGCTGCCCACCCGT
>DASSJE010000271.1:0-10933 GCA_035691365.1 Terriglobia bacterium | reverse complement strand
TCGAGTGGACAAAAGAAATGCCCGATGCAAAAGTCGAGGCCATATCACTCGCGACCGAGCCGGGAATTGTGGTGCCTCTTCTCCTCATGCTCCCGCATTCTCACGGCCAGGCGCGCCTGCCTGTGGTGGTCGGAATAGCTGAGGGAGGCAAAGACCTTTTCCTCGATGAGCGCAGCCCGCAGATTGAAACGCTCCTGGAATCGGGTTACGCCGTTTGTCTGCCGGACGTCCGGGGGACAGGCGAAACCTCGCCCGGTGGCCTCCACGAGCCTGACGGCGCGCAAATCACTATCGGCGCCGCCGATTATATGCTGGGTGAAACGCTGCTCGGCCAGCGGCTGAAGGACCTGCGTACCGTGCTGTTTTATCTAAAACTCCGTCCAGAACTGGACCCGCGCAGAATCGGGCTCTGGGGCGACTCGTTTTCGCCTCCCAACCCCGCCCACATTCTGCTGAATGAATTGCCGCAGTATCAGATTGGCCCGCAGATTGAGCAACTCGCCGAACCGCTGGGAGAAATGCTGGCCATGCTCGGAGCAATGTATGAGCCGGAGGTGAAAACCATCTTCGTACACGGCGGACTGGCAAGCTTTCTCTCCATGCTCCATGACGGATTTCCGTACGTTCCCCAGGATGTCATTGTGCCGGGTGTGCTGAAGCTGGGAGATATTGGCGCTATTGCCGATGCGCTGGAGCCACGGCCCGTCAGGCTGGAGGCGATGGTGAATGGCAAAAACCAGTTGCTTCCTGCGGATGCCGTGCGCACGCAGATGGCGGGTTCTAGTGGCAAAATACCGGCATCCATTGAAATCCGCGCAGGAGAAAAAGCGGACGGTTTGGCGGATTGGTTCCACACACATCTGTAGCCAACTCGCAGAGGAAGGTGACCGGCAAAAAAGCGCCGGATCGCATATTCCCGAACTATGCGCGGCCGTGGACGGAAACCGTCCGTGATGATGGAGCGCGCCACGCCTGGGCGGCTTTACGGTGTCACGCCCAGCAAGTCCAGATATTGGCTGGCAAGGGACGTTCCCGGCCTCAGGACGGATAGCTGGAACAGATCCTTGATGCCGAGGTTGCCATAAACTTGTTCAGTCCAACGATAAGCCTCGCGGACAGTGGAGAGGTCAACCTGCTCTTTCATCGGTCCCACCGGAGCAAGCACGGCAACCCGCCGCTCGGCAACTGCCGCGGCAACCTGGGGAAGGTCAAACCGCGTGAGAACATTGCGTATGAACAGGCTCGACTCTGTAAGGTAGCGGTCAACGCCGGTGAGCGCGCGATAGGAAAGCAATCCTTCGTGAGCAAGCAGGACCTTGACTCGAGCATCCAGCGCCGCCGCATAGAGTGACCACAGAGCGCCGGCACCTCTGCCGGCCAGGCGCACGCCGCTTGAATCAACATCGGTCCGGCTCAAAACATAGTCGATGCTGCGGATGACATCGAGCACGCGCATCCCAAACAAGTCCTGGTCGATTTCCCACACCATATAAGTCATTGCGCAATCCGCATTGTCCACTTGCTGGAATTGTCCGCTTTCGTCACCAGAGTGGGGAGGCATGGTCGCGCCAATACCCCGCACATCAACAGCCACAACGCAGTAGCCCCGGAGTGTTATTTCTTCAAGCAAACCAAATCCCATGCCATCGTCATCCCGCCCGGTATCGCTGACGTACAGAATCGCCGTCCGCTCCTTGAGCTCAGCGTCGGGCTTAAAAACCCAGGCTGAAATATAAATTCCTGGCTCAGAGAGGAATTCGACCTTTTCAATCTTGTAGCCTTTGCGTGGGGTCGTTGTGTCATGATGGGGCGCCAAAGGAGTGTTTGAGGGCCGGTAACGGATGGTTTTCCGGATCTCTGCCCCGAGTTCTCTTCGGTAGGATGCAAGTTCAGATGAAGTGGCCGGCGCTTTCCGGTCCGGAGGAAGCTTGGCTTGCGCCTTCAGGATTCGGGAATAAATCGTCTCCCCCTGCCGGGAGTATCGGATGGAGCCATCCGGCGTGCACCAGAGATTTTCCCACGGCTCCGGCGTGAACGGCGCCTCGGTTGCAGGCCCGGGACGATCATAAAACCAGCGGCTGAACCATTCCACATTGGCGATCCTCAGCTTGACTGTCCAGGCATGAGGATCGTTAGCCGGCACCGTTTTGAATTTGTTACTGGCTCCCAGTTGCTCGTAGCGGGCGCGTATGGCCCGGACCGCGCTGTCGAACTCCGGCGAATATTGTTCAATGGTAATGAGCAGGGGACGTGGAGCGATGGAGGAACTCAAGTCGACGTTGTCGATTCCATAAGTTCCGGAAGGGAACATATGCTGCTCCGTGTCGCCGGTCCCCATCGGCTGGTACAGCGGGATGTGCATGGGCCACTTATTGCTGGTCCCGCCCTCATTAATGGCCGCACACGCAATGCGCTCATCCATAGTGGCGATAAACTTGGTGAGCGTGCCGCCTCCAGAATGACCTGCGCAGCCGATCCTTTTCCCGTCCACCTCAGGCCGCGTCAGCAGATAATCAATGGCGCGCATGCCGTCCCACACGCGGTAGTGCGTCAGATCCTGACCTATCAAAAGAAGCAACTGGCCCGGCAGTGAGTGCTCCCACGTCACCGGCCCGCCGATTTCATTGACCTTCGTCATGGGATTCCAGAAGTGCCGCCTCTCCCCCTGGCCGATCGGGTCATAAGCCAGCACGACGAAACCATTTCTGGCGAAGTGGACATAAGCCGACTGGTAATCGTCATAACCGCGCGCGGTCGGGTAGTGGCCGCATGGCGATATGACGCCGGGGTAAGGACCGCTGCCCCTTGTGGGGATGTAAAGGTTTGCCGTCACCCAGAAATCAGGCTGGCTTTCGTACATCAGATTTTCAACTTTGTAGCCGTCGCGCTCGAACAACTTGACGATGACGGGGTTCAGCGAATTCCTCTCTGGAAGCCCGTGAATCATCCCAATGCACTTTTGGCGGATAAATCGGTTGCGTGTTTCCAACTGCTCCGGCGTGCGAATCTGCGCGCGCTGCCCGTCCCAGTTCGCGGCCACGGCATTGACCTTTCTGGTAAGGTAAGTGACCAGCATGTCCGGCATAGTTTCACTGTAGAGGCGTGCGCTGTGTGGCTGGGCAGAATCGCCGGAAGGAACCGCCAGCCCGCGAGCGGGCAGCCCGGCAGCCAGAGGCAGTATCCCTGCTTGCTTCACAAAGTCTCTTCGGTTCATTAGTGCGTCTCCCAAAAATATTTGATAGTGGCCGGCATCCAGAATCCGGCGTGTTCGAAAGAGTTAAGCTTCCATCAGATGCCCTCTCAGACTTCCTGAATGGACCATCTTCGGTTGACGAGGCCAGCCTCAACTCCCGGGATGATAAATAATGATTGCGAGCCGGTAGTACACGTTAGCAATTTTGCCGCCCGCCTCGACCGGTTTGCCGGGCTGCGGCCTCACCTCAATCGCACCGCCGAAATAGATGGTCCCATCCGGTCCGGTAGTGGCCGAGTTGGTCCCAATCACACGGCGGCCATCCGGCAAATGCATTTCACCCAGGTCGTCGATCCGGCCGGTATTCAGATCGTAGGTCATCAGGTGGGATGCAGCCACGGCGTGGCTCCCTGAATAGTCAAATTCTCTGCCGGCGGCAGCATAATACAGTTTGCGATCATGTCCAAGGGTCAGGCTCAGAGTCGCATAAGGAAGATCTCTTGCGTTTTTGAAGCTGGGGATGCATAGCTGCCCCAGGCGCTTGACGACTCCATCCTCGCCCGCGTTGGGATCGAACGAAAAGAGCGTTGTAGCGCTCTCCTCCACGCCGTAAATCTTTTTCGTATGCTCGTCCCAAACAGCCACGCGCCACGCTGTACTCGATTTCGTATAGTCCCGGCCAAGCGAAATCCCTTTCTGACGGATAGGAAGTTTTACGGCAAGTTCCTTCAGCGTGTCGGTTCGAGGGTCATACTTGAAGATCTGCCCCGTCCCAAAACTGCCGTAAATGTCTCCCCGGTCATCGGCAACCAAAGTCCGGCACAGAGACTCCCAGTTGTAGAACCGCCCCAGGTTCCTTTCCGTGTGTTTTGAGATATCGTAGTAAACAAACTCGCCGTGGGGGTCTCTTATACCATAGTAGCGGTTGTAGACCGGGTCGTACCTTCCGGTGATAATCCCCTGGTATCGAAAGGCGATACCCAGGTCAGTGACCTGGCCGGTTTTGGGATTGAAATCCATCCAGTGGCCGCCCGGATACCATTCAGGGGTCGCATAGCGTGGAAAGTCAAAGTCAAGGCCATATTCCGTGGCAAAGTAAATCCTGCCGTCCTTGCCTTCGCCAAACTTTGTGTGAATCTTTGATTGCGGGCCGACCCTCATGAACTGCTGACCGGTGAGGACATTCAAGTCACCGACATCGTGCACCGTATTGTTTTTCGAGTCGTAGTACACCAGGTGCCCGCCGCCGCCGTGATAAGCAAGTCCTATGTAAACCTTGCCGTCGCTCCCCGCCAGCAGGGCCGACCAGTTTCCGTCCATCCGGGCCAGTCCCGGAAATGTCCGGTAGTCCACCGTCACAGATTTAACGGTAGAATTCGCTGCCCAGGCCTGGAGCGAAAGCGCGGCGATGACAACCGGCAGACAGATTGCCCGAAGGAAACTCATCTCATTATTCCAAATCGATAATTGCCATGGTGTAAGTTTCCAGGCGCGGGATGGTGAAGCGGGCCCTGCCGCCGGCCACCTGGCTCGGGACCGTCTTCTTGCCTTCCGCGTCCGGCGTCAGCAGCGTTACCTGATGCACACCTTTGCCTTCCGGCAGTTCAATCTCCACCTTCACGTAGCTCACCGTTTTCCCCTGTGGCGACGCGTAATTCAGCAGGTGCACCAGCCTGCGATTTTGTCCCACCTGCTCCTGCTGCTCCGACACTACCGCCAGCGTCTCTGGAGCCTCAACCTCCAGGGTGAATTTCCCTCCCGTCGCCCAGCGAACCTGCTCCACCATCTCTTTCCAGTTCTGCGGCAGTTTCCAGTATTGGCTTGTCATCCGCGCCCCCGCCGGCTTCTCAATTGCCGCTTCCACCGCCGCTAAATAGCTCACTCTTCCCTGCCCGATCTGGTTCTGCACCGGGGGCATCTTCAGGAGCCGCTCCCTGCCCCCGCGGCCTGCTTCCGGGGCCGGGACCTTGAACAAATCCTTCAAACCAAAGTCCGGCCGCTGCAGCCGCCACGGCGTATACAACGACGTCTGCTCCGTCGCCACCAGTCCACCGCCCTGCTGCACGTACTTACGGATCAGGTCCATTTGTTCTTCGCTCAGGCATTCCTGGTCCGCCAGCACAAGCGCACGATATTTTGCGAGGTCGTTCAGGTGCTCGTCGAAGATGATATTGAAGGGCACTTTGGCCTGGATCAATGCCTGGGTAAACAGCATGAAGCTGACCGCCGGCGCATCATTGTTGAACCCCATCGACGCATACGAATAGAGCACCGCCACGTCTGCAATGTTCTCCACGTCTTTGTAGTAATCAAAATGATCGCGGAAAAAATCCTCATAACGTCGCTGGTCAGCGGGAATTTTCTCGTCCATGGCATCAATGCCTATGTCGCCTGTGCACTGGCGGCCAAAAGCCATCGACTCGGCCATTTGAAGTGTAGAGCCACTGGAGCCGCCGGTAACCACAAACAAGGTATTTCCCAGAATGCTCGCGTTTTTGAATGACCGGATGCGGCTGACCAAGATTCCCTGGTCATTGACGCCTCCGGGGTCACCCTCTTCGCTCCACACAGCGTCCATGTGTGAAAGCAACTTCGGATAATAAACGCCCTGCTCCCAGATGGTGTTGCGCCCGGAAATCTCGGAATGAGGATTGCTCTCCACCGCCGTCTCGGGATTAGCGGTTCGAATCACCTCCTCCATGATGGCGTAATATCGGCCCAATTGATGACAACGAAAGCCCGCCCATTCCTGAAACATCGGGTCATCAATGGTGGTCAGGGTAAAGTCAACTTTGGGTGGGCTCATATAACGCACGTCTGAAAATCCAAAGCGCTTTATGCGTTCCTGCGCCGTGTATCTGGTATTCAGGTATTCCCGAAAATCATTGATCGCCAGCGGATGCTGAAAAATGAATGGCTCTGCCTGCAGGCTGGTGTTGTCAAAATGAATCATGTCCACTTTGGCGTCCGCCACGGCGGAACGCACCACGCGCTTCATATATTCCACGTAACCGGGGTGCATAAAGTAGACGCGCCGGCGGAACGTCTGGTCAAAATAAATGACGGGCTTGCCCAGATAGTCAGGAACCAGCCACTCCGCAGCATCAGGTCTTTCCACCAGGAAAGTTTCGTAGGCAATGGTGCTGCCAATGTACACCCCCACCTTGATGCCGTACTTGTGAAGTATCGGCACAAACTCTTTGGTGATTTCCATGTATTCCTTTTCAGCCTCGACCCCAAAGCCTTTGTAATAGTAAGTGATCCATAAAGTGACGCCAGCCTCTTTGATCATTCGCGCGAAATCTTCGCTGTGCGAATTCCTGAAGTCCTCTTCCTGCCAGACCGTTCCGCCGCCCCGCCGGCGCATAAAGATCGGGATGCTGTCATGATTGCCGGCGATCACCAGAGGTGTTTCCGCAAGCCACGTCGGGCCGCGCTTCAGACGTTTCGTTTCTGTAACAGGATTCTGCAATAGGGTCATCTCGTCACTCCAATTCAATAATTGCCAGGGTATAAGTCTCCAGGCGAGGGACTATGAAACGAGTGCGTCCATTCCCCACCTGGCTCGGTGCCGCTTTCCTGCCTTCCGCGTCCGGCGTCAGCAGCGTCACCTGCCGTACACCCTTTCCCTCCGGCAGTTCGACTTCCACCTTCACGTTGTTCACTATCTTCCCTTGCGGCGCGGCAAAATTCACCAGGTGTACCAGCCTGCGGTTCCGCTCCGCCTGCTCCTGTTGCTCCGCCACCACCGCCAGCGTTTCTGGAGTTTCGACTTCCAGCGTGAATTTCCCTCCCGCCGCCCAGCGAACCTGCTCCACCATCCCCTGCCAGTTCAACGGCAGTTTCCAGTACTGGCTCGTCATCCGCGCCCCCGCCGGTTTTTTGATCGCTGCTTTCACTGCCGGCACGTAGCTCACGCGTCCGCGGCCAACCTTCCTCTGTTGCGGCGGGATTTTCAACGCTTCTTCCGCTCCGCGGCGCCCTTCATACGCCGGGGCGTTAACTCCGAACAAATCCATCAAACCGAAGTCCCGGCGCCGCAGGCGCCACGGCGTAAAGAGCGACGTCTGCTCCGTCGCCACGAGTCCGCCGCCCTGCTGCACGTACGCCCGGATCAAATCCATTTGCTCTTCGCTCAGGCATTCCTGGTCCGCCAGCACCAGGACTTTGTATTTCGACAAATCCTTCAGTTGCTCGTCGAAGACAATATCAAAGGGCGTCCTGGCCTGGATCAGCGCCTGCGTAAGCAGCATGAAGCTCACTTGCGGATTGTCGTTACTGAAACCCATCGAGGCGAAGGAATATAGCACCGCCACGTCACTGATTGCTTTTACGTCCTTGTAATAATCAAATTGTTCACGGAAAAAAGAGATGTAGTGGCGCTGGTCCTCAGGAATCTCCGGAGCGCCGAGAACGCTTCCGACCATGCCAAGAGTTTGCCGGTTGAAGGCCATCGACTCGGCCATGGCGAGCTTGCCTCCGCCTTCGCTGCCAGCCGTGTAGGTCAGGACGCGTTTCCCCAGCAACGCTGCCATTTTGTAAGTGCGGATTTTGGAAACCAGGATGCCGTCCTCTGACATGCGGGCATAATCGCCTTCTTCGGTCCAATTGATATCCATGTTCGGAAGGAGGGTTGGATAATAGACCCCCTGCTCCCAGATGGTGTTGCGGCCCGAGATCCCCGAATGAGGGTTGGTTGCAATAGCAGTATTCGGGCTCAGACCTTTGATCAACGTATACATTTCAGCGTAGTAACGGTTCAACTGATGGCACCGGAAACCCGCCCATTCCTGGAACAACGGATCGTCGATGTTGTACAACGGGAAGTCAACTTTCGGTGGTGTGACGTAATCCATGTTGGAAAACCCGAACCGCTTGTTAAGCTCTTCAGGCGTAAAGCTGGATGTCAGGTACTCGCGGAAGTCCTTGACGGCAAGTGGGTGCTGAAAAATGAAAGGTTCAGCCTGCAGGCTGGTGTTATCAAAATCGACTTCATCGGCTTTCAGCTCTTCCACGCCCATCCGGACGACGCGCTTCATATACTCAACGTAACCCGGGTGCATGAAGTAAACTCGCTTGCGGAAAGTCTGGTCGAAGTAGATGACCGGCTTGCCCAGGTTGTCCGGAACGAACCAATCCTTCGCCTCAGGCTTTTCAAGCAGGAAGGTTTCAAAGGCAATCGTGCTTCCCACATACAAACCCACCTTGATTCCGTACTCGTGAAGCAACCCCGCCAACTTCTTCGCGACTGCGATATGTTCCTTTTCCGCCTCCAGGCCGAACCCTTTATAAAGATGGATGACTGCAAGATTCACACCAAGAAGCTTGAGCTTCTTAACGGTCGATTCATGTGATTCCTGGTGGTACTCATCCTCCTGCAGGACCGATTCTCCGCCGCGGCGCCGTTGGAAAATCGGCATACTGTCCCAGGCGCCGACAATGATCAGCGGCTCGTTGGGAAGCCATGCCGGAGGCGTTCGGGAGGCTCTTCCCAACTCGCCCGCCGAAAGCAGGCCGGGCGCGCTTATAGCAGTTGCGCCAATCATGACGGTGCTCATGAAATCCCTGCGATTCATTAATGACTCCTCACGGAGAATATTCTCAACTGCGCACTTAGGGGGGTCGCAGACCACCGCTAAAAGGTTCGTCGCTGCTCTATCTTGCATTCCTCGTCGGGTGGGCCAGCCAAAGGGTGAAGCCCGCATGTCTATGTTCTGCAATCGTTCTCCACCATTCGAGTCTTCTGGTTATTGCGAGCCCAGAGCCTCTACACGCAAGAGTTGACAAATCGAAAGGTTGTTTTACTAGAGTCATGTGTGGGGCGTTCGAAAAGCCAACATTCCTCTTGTGTGCGGGTGAGGGTCTCTCCAGGAATGGGGCCCGGTCTGGCGGTTACAACAAACGTTGCCACATCTTCTCCACGGAATTTCAGCAGCACCAAGCCTCACTCCCAGGGATAGAAAAGGTAGAGCTTGGAGATTCGCTCATTTTCACCGATATAGATGGTCCCGCGTTTGCCGACCGCGAGAGCGCCGATGACATAAGCCTGCCAAGAGTAATAAGGCCGGCGGTTGACGTCCACGAAGCCCAATTCCTCGTAGGCTCCGGTCGCGGGCCGGTAGGAAAAAAGGCGGGCCATACCCTGAGCCGTTCCGCCCACGCCGTAGATTTTCCCGCCCGGCCCCGGTACCAATCCGGCAATGTCATACTGAATCAGCGGCTTCCCCAGGTTGACAATCCTCAGGCTTGCCGGGTCGAACTGGAACAGATAGCCGTCCGAAGTTCCCCCATAGATCAGCCCCGACGCCGCATCCGACATAAAGGCATCGACGCGCGTCCAGGGCTCGCGGCCAGGAATTGCCGGGGCCTGTACGCCCAGCTTCTCGAGCTTTTGCGCCGCCTTGTCAAACTTGAACAGGTACCCGTCCTCGCCCGAAACATAAACATTGCCACTGGCATCCAGCGCCACCATCCGCGACATGATCTTGTCCTTCTCGAATTTTTCGCCTTCGGGAACTTTGGGGCACACCACGCCAAAGTCACTAAATTTTCCCGCTGAAATCGAGAAAGAGAAGAAGTGTGTATCGGGCGAAGTGAGGCCATAGATAACCCCGGCATTCCGGTCAATTGCCAGCGCAAAAATCCCCTGCCCTTCGACGGATTGCCCAAGGTCCTTCACCGGAACCGGTTTATTGTCGTTCGCGCCGATCTCTTCGTGGTAGGGATTCGACGGCGCGTACTTCAACAGGTGGCCGCTGGTGCCGCTCCCGATGTAGACATCCCCTTCGGCGGAAATCACTACAGCGTGCTTTACGCTCTTCGTCTCCGGCAGATAACCGAGCGGCTGCACGAAACCGTGAATGGGACTCAAAACAAAAAGGTGGGAGCGAGCGCCACTGGTCGCTCCATAAATGTCGCCGTCCGGCGCGACCGAAAGCGAAGTAATTCCCGACTCGCCGTCCGGAATCACGTCGAGCGGCGGATAGCCCAGAGCCCGCGCATCGATCCGATCCTGCGGCACAACCACGTGGTCGTAATCCAGGCCCCGCTGCGCCAAACCTGCCACGGCAGTGGTCATTATCAGGAAGGCAACCATCAAGCAACGTTTTTCTAACATGAACTATTTCGCCTCCGGATGATAAATAAACAACGCCAGCCGATAGGGGATGGAACCTATCTTCCCCCCGTAAGCGAACGGTTTGCCTGGCTCAGGCTTTGCTTCCATCGCACCCACAAAATAAATGGTCCCATCCGGAGCGGTTGCCGCAGACTCGGCTCCCATCAAGCCTCTACCGTCCGCCACCCGCATTTCGCCCAAGTCCTGCATCTGATCGGTCTTGAGATTGAAAACCAGCAGGTGGGAAGCGGCAATGCCCGTGCTGCCTGAAAAATCAAACTCCTGCGCGGGGGCCGCGTAATAGAGATCGTCATCGTTGCCGAGCGTCAATGCCAGGCTGGCATATGGAACACCGCGCGAGTCAGCCATGCCGGGTATCGCCAGTTGCCCCAGCTTCTTCACCTCGCCGTACTTGCCGGCATACGGATCGAAGGAAAACAGGTAGCTGGCACTCTCATCGATCCCGTAGAACACCTTCTTTTGCTTGTCCCACACCACTTCCCGCCAGGCTGTTTCCGACTTGTCGTAGTCCCGCCCCAGAGAAATTCCCTTCTCCCGAATTGGAATGTAAACCGGAAGGTTCGTCAGCTCATCAGTGTGCGGATCGTACTTGTAGATTTGCC
>DASSJE010000270.1:0-3835 GCA_035691365.1 Terriglobia bacterium | reverse complement strand
AATGGCTTACTGGCGGGGGTCAGCCCGCGGAAGGAGCTGGGTGGAGCGCTGGTGCTGGGCAGCCGCAGTGAATTTAAGCGTGGCGAGTGGAAGCAGTTTCAGGATGGCTCGCTGGTGCTGCGCGCCGTAGGTTCGGTGGCTTACAAGCTGGCGCTGGTCGCGGCCGGACTCGCGGACGCCACCTGGACGCTCGTTCCCAAGCACGAGTGGGACGTTGCCGCTGGAACCGCGCTGGTGCAGGCTGCCGGCGGTATAGTTCGCAACCTGGACGGCTCCTCGGTTACTTTCAACCAGCCCACGCCCCGCTTGCCCGGTGTGATCGCGGCCGGTCCCAATCTGTGTCCAGAAATTTCACGGCTGCTGAAGGTACCGACAGTAGCCGGAATGGGCGTGTAGCGGAGAACCCAACTCGGAAGAGCGCCCTGGGGCCGCTTTCTCCCTCAACTGAGAGACGCTCGGGGCCCTACAGTCACCTCTAGAACAGCTGAACCAGCGCGTTACGGCGTATCCCTGACCAATCGTATTGGCGTGACATAGGAGCCGGTTTGCGGACCTGAACCGGAGCCGGAGCCCGATCCTGAACCGCCACCCTGGCACGCGGTGTAGCTCTGATACGTGGCTGTAATGTTGTCGCCGTTCGAACAAGGCGAGTCCGTCACCCCGGTATTAGGATTCACGCAATGCAGGCCCGTCATCTGGGCCCACCCCACTACCTTGGCAAACATCTCGTTGCCATTTACCGCCGTCTGGGTGGAGTCCCACAAGGGGAAAATGTAGGTGGTGGAGGCATTGGTATTGGCAAGGAGCAAATTGACCGAACCGGTCGTCGTGTTTGGCGCCAGTCCTGTTTGCACGCGCACATATTGCCCGCAATGCAGCGCCGTTACAGTGCACTTGTACCACGAATCCGCATATGGCGAATTTGGACCCTGACCGCTATTGTCGATCACCGTCCCATCGCTAAACACCACAGGATTGGTCGCGTTGAGAATGTTGGAGGGAGTGTTGGTCGGGTCGGTGATGTCCTGCAGGAGGCTGGAGAAGTCCAGTGAGTAGTAGGTGCTGGGAGTAAAGCTGGTTCCGCTCTTGGGGCTCGTGGGACGAATGTTCTGTATCACCGTTGGGCCTGCGGCGCAGCTTAAGCTGCCTGCAGTGTAAGTGCAGGGGATGACGGAATCCGGGACAAACACCGGGCGTATACAACTCGAACTGGAGCCGCCTCCCCCTCCATTGTTGGTCTGCGCCAAGGCGGTGACGGTGATTGCAACCGCCTGCTTGCCGAATACTCGCGCGAAAAAGGTCGGGCTGCTTGTGCTTACTGCCACCTTGTAGCAATAGGCCGGATTGTTGAGCGCGTCAGGACAACTGTAGCCACCGGGCGTCGGGGTTAAAGTCGCTGTGGAACTGCCCAGGAATGGGTTCGCCTGAAATGCATTCTGCGCGGCCGTGTTACCCGTGATGTCCGTGGTATAAGGCTGCAACTGGGAGGGGCAATTGCCGGACTGTCCGCAAGCATATTCGTAGACCCCCGCCATCGCCGCTGCATCGGCCGCATTCTGGGCGGAATTACGCACTGCGTACATGACTCCGAAGTCCACCGCCATGCCCACTACGAACAGCACGACCGGCACCAGCACGGCCGTCATTACAATCACCGAACCTCGTTCACGTCTTCGGTGCATAGGTCTTCCTCAATAGAGATTTAAAAATGCCGTTGTGCGCGTGATGTTCATGGCGTTAGCGACCCCGTAGGAAGGGAGCCGGGGAAGCCAGTTAAGCGGGTAAGCACAGGTCACGGTTATTTGCGAAAACCGGGGCGCACTATCGGTGGGTGCCTGATACGATTGGTTCACATTTACCGACAGTGTGCTGCATTGCTGCAATCCATTCCCAATCAGCCCATTATTTTGCGCGTAATTGGCCACATCCTGGCAGACCGCATTGGCGTTGGTCAGAGCCTTGCTCGTGAACGAGCAGCTCACCTGATTCTGCTGGTTCATCGCCGCCGGCGAGTACCAGGGAAGAATTGCTACCCGCGCTCCTTCGCGCGAAGCGTTGGCCACCAGCTGATACACGCGGAACAGGTTTGCACCCTCCACTGCTACCAGAGCCATAAAGATGATGATCGGCAGTGCCAGTGCAAACTCAGCCAGTTGCGTTCCACTCTCCTTGCCACCGCGATGTTTCATCAGTTCCCCTCCGAACGCATCACCGCTGTAGCCGTTAGTGGAAGTTTCCAGCCCCAGAACAATTGGACAGTACGGTGAACTGCCACTTGCTCGTACGTCTCCGTTCCGCAGGAGGCCACTCCTTTGCAGTTGTACGGCAAAGGCACCGTTACGGTGCATTGCCCGAGATAGACATTCTCGGTCGATAATGTCGGCTGCGATCCGGAAGCTGAGGGGCAGGCGCCCGCGGCAAGCGTCGCCGGAGAGCCGCCGTTGCAGGCGGTAATTTGCCCCGTACCGAATACTCCCGCACTTACTTTGTCGCAGATCTTTGCCGCAACCTGGCTGCCTGTGGGCAGGGAGTACGGGTTGGTCGCATCGAAAGGATTGGGGGTGACTGCGTAGCGGGCCCCCTCCCGAGCCGCTCCCACCATAGTGTGGTAGGCGCTGAAAACCAGTCCAAATTCAAAAATCGCAAACAGCAGCAGAAAGAAAACTGGCAGAACTAAAGCCGTTTCTACAATGGTTGCACCGCGTTCATCGTACATATCGGACACGTCCAAGCCGTCCAAGGACTTTTGCCCTTTGCGGCAATGCTGCGACTGAGAGATGACACCGATTGCCGCCAGGTCCGGATCTTCTTCAAAGCAGATGGCTGGCGCGCGTCATAGCGGACCGCGCCAGCGCTCCTCTCTGAAAGCAACACTGTTGACGGTTAGCCGCCGATGGCGCTTGCCGTCTCGGAAAACACGTTGTTGGCCTGACTGCCGATAAGGCGGACCGTGCCGACAACGATTACCAGAATGACGGCGAGCATCACCGCGTACTCCGCGATATCTTCGCCCTCATCCTGCAACCACATTTGGCGCAGTAGCTCTTTCATTGCTCCTCCATGTTTGTGTGAAGTTCGCAGACCGTTGCGCTTACGGGGGGGCGAGCGCGGGAGGGGAGGTTCCGCAGACCCTACCCTAAAAGCACGTACCCTGCCACTCCAAAGCATTAACCTGCTTTTCCAATATCAATGACTTACAGGCTGAAAGCTAAAGGCAGAGATGAAAACTTTTGCGCATCCTAGGCGCTGCTACGGCTTGTTCTGATTTGGCCAGGCGAATCAGACGGGCCAGATGGAAAGAGCGGTTTTGCTGAGAATCTGCTCTTTTACAGGATTGCTGAGCGGCAGAGCACGAAAATCTTCCAGGTTCTTTTTTACGTCCGGGACGCCTGGGCCCGGCCAGTCGGTGCCAAACAGCGTTTTAGCCGCGATCTCTTCCAGGCGGGGGAAGTATGTAAGCAGGGTTTTGGGCGGAATGCCGCTGATGTCGAGGTACACATTGGGGTGCCGGCGCACCAGGAAAAATGCCGTGTTCATCCATAGCGGCCGTCCGCCGTGGGCAAGCAGGATCTTCATGCGCGGGAAGTCCACCGCCACATCATCAATGTAGATCGGGTCGCCATAGCGGTTCCGCGCTCCGGGAAAAATGGAGGTGCCGGTGTGAAACATCACCGGAATGCCGTTGGCTTCCGCCGCCCGGTAGATGATTTCCAGCTCTTTGACCCCATGCTGGTAGTCGTTGGGATAGAGCAGTTGGTGGGGCGGGTGAATTTTAATCAGACGAATGCCCAGGCGCACGATCTGCTCCACGTCAGCAAGAACATTGGAGGTGTGG
>DASSJE010000269.1:0-5618 GCA_035691365.1 Terriglobia bacterium | reverse complement strand
GGCGCTAACCTGGGTCATCCGTCCGGCGTTTTCTGGCAGAAGCGCTACTACGACCGCAACGTGCGCGATGAGCGCGAGTTCGTGGAGAAGCTGCGCTACATTCATCGTAATCCGGTGAAGGCGGGGTTATGCGAGCGTCCGGAAGAGTGGCCGTGGAGCAGCTTTCGTCACTATGCACTGCGGGAAAAAGCAGTCGTGGAAATCGAGTCAGAGTGGACGGCGCGGGAGCGGGAGAGACAAGCGACAGGAGGCCGGGAGAGGACATTCTTGATCCCAGGTTAGCGCCCAAAAGCAGGGCGCGAACCTGGGCCACCTGCCTGGGACCAGCAATATCCTCACGCTCAGGCGCGCAGCAGCGGCGGCAGATGCGCCCGCACCCAGTCCGTCGCCTGCTCATAGGCGTAGGCCATCTGCAGAACGGCGAGGTCGGCGTTGTGCCGGCCGATGATCTGCATGCCCATAGGCAAGCCGTGCTGGTTAAAGCCCACCGGCACGTTGATGGTCGGGAAGCCCAGCAGGGAAGCGGGCACTACCACCTCCATCCAGCGGTGGTAAGTGTCCATGGCAACTCCGTTGATTGACTTGGGCCAGTGGACTGTGGCGTCGAAGGGGAACACCTGGGCGCTGGGCAGCAGCAGGTAGTCGTATTTCGCGAACAGCTTCTGCATGGCCACATACCACTCGGAGCGTGCGCGCGAGGCGTTGTAAACCTGCGCCGCGCTCAGCTTCAGCCCGCCTTCCACCTCCCACTGTGCCTCCGGCTTCATCAGTTTGCGTTTGGCAACATCCTGGTAGAGCTCCAGCAGGTCTCCCGCCTCCAGCCAATGGCGCAGCGTGACCCAGGTGTCCCACATGCGGTCGGCGGAATATTCCGGCTGCGCTTCCTCCACCGAACAGCCGGCAGCCTCAAACGCCTTGAAAGAAGCGCGGCACAGGTCGGCTATGCCGGGCTCGAACTGGAGATGCCCGCCCAGATCGCCCAGCCACGCCAGGCGCGTTCCTTTGAAATCGCCTTTCAGTGGCTCCGCAAAAACGCCCGGGTCCTGCTCCAGCGAAAGCGGCGCCCGCGGATCAGGCCCAGCCATCACGGAAAGCAGCATGGCCACATCAGTCACGGTACGCCCCAGTGGCCCGTTCACGCTCAACTGTTCCAGAAACAGCTCTTCGCCCCCCGAAGGCACGCGGCCAAAAGAGGTGCGGAAGCCGATCACGTTATTAAACGCGGCGGGATTGCGCAGCGAGCCCATCATGTCGCTGCCATCGGCCACCGGCAGCATGCGCAGCGCCAGCGAGACGGCGGCGCCCCCGCTGCTGCCCCCGGCGCACTTGGATTGGTCGTAGGCGTTAAGCGTGGTGCCAAAAACCGGATTGTAGGTCTGCGAGCCCAGCCCGAACTCGGGAGCGTTGGTCTTGCCGATAATGATCACTCCGGCCCGGCGCAGCCGCTCCACAAAAATGGAGTCGTAGTCGGGCACGGTGTCCAGCAGCGGCGAGCCCCAGGTGGTGCGAATGCCGCGCGTGGCGGCCAGGTCCTTCACGGCGTGGGGGAAGCCGTGCATCCATCCCCGGTATTGGCCGCGCGCCAGTTCGGCATCGCGCTCGGCCGCCTGCTTCATCAGCGCCTCGCGCGGCTGCAGAGAAACAATGGCGTTCACCTTGGGATTCAGCCGCTCGATGTGCGCCAGGTACGCCGTCATCACCTCCTGGCAGGAAACCTGGCGAGCCCGGATGGCATGGGAAAGCTCGCCGGCTGTCATCATCACCACGCCGGAGCTGGGGGAGACTTGCTGTTTGGCTGTGCCGCTCACGTCGCCAAGAATAACTCCCGCGGCAACTGCGGTGGAAACTCTGCCCGCCTGGCGCACAAACTCGCGCCGCGTCATGCCCGAAGGCGTTTGCGAACCATCGTTTTCCATATGCGCGAGCCATTGTACGGCCTCGCAAAAAAAGCCGCCCCTAACCTCGGGCGGCTTTTCTGCGATGTTTTGTAGGCGGTTACTTCCGGCTGGGGTCGTCCTTGGGATTCACGTAGTTAAACTGCACGGGCGACATGCCATGAATCTGGACCACGACTTCGCCGCTGGCTTCCACATAGTGGTGCATGTCCGGATCGAGGTAGGCGAAGCTGCCCGTGGGGAAGCTCGCCATGCTGACTTCGTCGAAGCGATCTCCCATGCCCACCTTGAGAGTTCCCTCCACCACGGTAACGTTCTCGCGCTTGGGATGCCAATGAGGCGCAATGCGGTATCCGTCGGGCATCTTCAGGCGGACCGTGTAGTCGCCGCTGGAAGCCATAGGATTGCCTTCCAGCACAGCCAGTTGCGCGCCCGCCGGCACAAAGGGAGGCGCTGCGCCGTATTGCACCGCATCGGGAGTAAACACATTCTTGGGCATGGAAGCCGCCAGCACACCCTGGGAGTGCCTCATCCACCAGATTCCGGCCAACAGCGCTAAGACCAGCCCCAAGCACAGGTTCCGTTTCATAGATTGCTCCTTCCTGGTAGTCGCTACCAGTTGAGGAAGCACTATGGCCCCATTCCGGCCGGGTTTCAATAAGCCCGAGATAACTTTTATGTATTTTTGGTGTATCTTTGTAGCCCGCTGAAAAACATGGGCTTACCTTCTAAAACCGACAGCATGCGCGAGCGGCAGCGGGATGAAATGGAGCTCGACCTGGGCCGCTACGAGTTGCGCCGGCGGGGCCGCCGGGTAAAGCTCGAAAAAAAGAGCATGGAGCTGCTGATCTTCCTGGTGGGCCGGCGGGAGCAGCTAGTCTCCCGAAAAGACATCGAGTGCAGGCTTTGGCAGACGGCGTCGCTCATTGACGCTGAACGAAACATTAACAACCTGGTGCGCAAAATCCGCCGCGCCCTGGGCGATGACACGGCCAAGCCGCGTTTTCTGGAAACCGTAATTGGCAAGGGATACCGGTTCGTGGGACCGATGCGCGTAATTGGTCCTCTTTACCCCACGAAGAGCCTGGAAGAAGCCAACGTCCCGTCGGTGATGGTGCAGGACGAGGCTTGGCGGGTCGAGAGGCCGGCGCTGGCGGTGCTGCCGCTGCGCGTCTCCGGCGATGCCGTCCATGACAAGGAGCTCAGCCTGGCGTTTGCGGACGCGCTCACCGCCCGCCTGGGGAACATGGAAGACGTGGACGTGCTGCCGGCTTCGGCTGTGGCGGATGTGCCGGCGGGCGCCACGGCGCAGGCGACCGCGTCGCGGCTGGGCATTCGCTTCGTGCTGCTGGGCGCGGTTCACATTTCGAAGGCCGAGGCGCGCTTGTTGGTGGAGTTGTTGGATGGCCACACGCAGGCCACCTGCTTCAGCAGCAGGTTCTCTTTTGATCCGAAACAGGCCTTCGCCCACGTTGACAAAATTGCCGCGCTGGCGGCGCGAGCGCTGAAGCGGCCGCTGCGCCCGCCCGGCCCGGGGGCGCGTCCGCGCTACAGCCGCGATCCGCTGGCCTACGCGGAATTCATCCAGGGCTACCAGCGAAGTTCCTCCGGGGATGAGAAACTGCTGATTGAAGCCACTCAGCACCTGACACACGCGCTGACGCGCGACCCTGACTTTGCGTTGGCGCATGCCATCCTGGCCATGGTGAGCGCCGCCCGTTACTTTGAATTCGACCCGACCCACGTCTGGCTGGACAACGCGGAGTTCCACTGCCAGCGCGCCCTGGACCTGGATCCCAACCTGCCCGAAGCCCATGTGGCCAATGCTTTTCTGCTGTGGGGACCGGCCAGGAACTTCCAGCACGTGGAAGCCATGGCGGAATTGAAACGCGCGCTCGGGCTGCAGAAGAATCTGCCGCACGCTTACAACCGGCTGGGGACCATCCTGGCGCACATCGGGCTGCTGGACCATGCCCGCACCATGTATGAACGGGGCAGACCGTTCCAGCCGGGAAAGAAAGTGAGCCACAGCATTGTCCAGGTGTACATATGGAGCGGCGAGTACGAGCTGGCGCGCGAAGAGGTGGAGAAGTGGCGGGCGGAGACGCCGGACAACAAGTACGCGCTCTATTTTGCGCCGCAGGCGGCGATGCTGTGCGGAGACCTGGAGCAGGCCGCCGAGCTGCTGGATGACGCGATTTGCCACCGGCCGCAGGAGCCGCTGTTGCTCAGCATGGAGGGTCTGTTGAGCGCTTTGACCGGCAAGTACGCCGAGGCTCTGGAGTGCGTGAGCCGGGCCTGCGAGTTTCCTCGGACCTTCGGGCACGCCCATCACACCTATTACCAGATCGCCTGCATTCATTCCCTGATTGGGGGCCGCGACCGGGCGTTCCAGTGGCTGGAACGCAGCGTGGATACGGGCTTTGCCTGCTGGCCCTTTTTCCGCCGCGACCCCTGCCTGAAGAACCTGCGCAGCGATCCGCGCTTTGAGTTGCTGGTGAGCTCGCTGCAGGCCAAGTATCCGGACCATTTGGGATTGCTATGAAGGTGGCTGGCCCGTAGAGTAGCTGGCTGGCTTTTTTATGTGCAGAGCCTACTTTGGATTTAAGATACTGCGGGCGGCGTGCGCTCCTACCTCCGCAAGGGGATGTCTCTCGACAGCAGTTCGGAGTAATTGTCGAGGCTCCGCCTTGCCTGATAGTTCTGCGCAAACTCGATTCCGTGGGACCGTGAACTTGGAAGCGTCAGGTAAAATGGTCGCTTTCCAAAGTAGCGGGGTGGGTATTAAGGCTTCAATATCCCGCAAGCCACGCCGATGCCACCAGTTCTCAATGCCGAGCGCGCGCGCATTTTTCGAATCACCCACCGAAACAACGTGCCTTGGATACTGGAGCACGGCTTGCATGCAGCAACCAGCAAAGTGCTCGACCCAAATTTCAGGAATATTGGTAATCCAGACCTTATCAGTAAACGCACCCAACGATTGGTGGAAGTCGGTCCAGGTGGAACTCTAGGCGACTACATTCCGTTTTATTTCACGCCATTTTCGATCATGATGCTGAACATCCACACTGGTTACAACGTGAAACAAGTTCCGAACGAAGAAATTGTGATTCTTGTGTCTTCGCTGCATCGGATTGCAGAACTGGGAATTCGGTTCGTGTTCACCGATCAACACGCATACCCCTTGGCGGCGAGCTACTTCACCGATCTGGACGATCTTCAACATATAGACTGGGATCTCCTTAACCGCCGAGATTTCAAGCATGACCCGGATGACCCCGCCAAGAAAGAGCGATACCAAGCCGAGGCGCTAATTTGGAAGCACCTGCCGACTGTAGGCCTGCTTGGCATTTGCTCGTTCAACGAAGCCGTCGATGCAGGTATCAAGAGAGAACTTGCGAAATGTAAGATCGAGATGCAGACTATTGTGCAGAGGCGCTGGTACTTCTGAAATGATGGATTTTGTCAAAGGGAACTTGCTTGAGGCCAAGGTGGACGCTCTCGTGAACACCGTGAACACAGTGGGCGTCATGGGCAAAGGCATCGCCCTTATGTTCAAGGAGGCGTTTCCGGCGAATTTTCGCGCATATGAAGAAGCCTGCCAGGCCAAACAGGTTCAAATCGGGCACATGTTCGTTACTGAGAACCGGACTCTTGAAGGTCCTCGTTGGATCATTAATTTCCCGACGAAAAAGCATTGGCGACAACCGTCGAATCTCG
>DASSJE010000268.1:0-28650 GCA_035691365.1 Terriglobia bacterium | reverse complement strand
AGAGGCAACTCCCAGAACTTCCCGCGAGCGCCAAAGCCGGCATTATTAATGAGAAGATCGATCACAAATCCCCGCTGGCTGGCCTGGCGGGCCAGTCGTTCGCCCGCCCCTGGCTCGCTTAAATCCACGGCCAGTGGTTCAGCGAGAACCTTGTGTGCGGTCTTGAGTTCGGTTGCGAGGAATTCAAGCTTGTCGCCCGAGCGGGCAACCAGGAGAACGTTTTTACCCTGGGCCGCAAGCTTGCGCGCAAAACATTCCCCGATGCCACTGGACGCTCCGGTAATCAGCGAGTAGAGCGAATGGTTCATGTTTGCAGCCCGGTGGCTGTGCTCCGGGAATTTGTTGCCCTTGGTTTGAATGGCTGAGATTGCTTTCGGTGATAAAGAGCTTTACGCACAGGCGCCGGGTAACTCGTCTTGAAGACGATATCCCAGAATCCGTTCGTGAGGCCATACCCCTCTTCGATTCCTTTGGGGCTGTGATGATAGAAATGATGTCGTTTGATATAGCGGAAGTAAGGACTCCTGAAGTTATAGAAATGCACGGAGTGGTGTACCCACTCCTCAACCACATAGGATTGCGCTACTCCCGCCAGAAGGATTGGAAGAGTGTAGATGGGCGCGATAAAACTTACCGGTGCGGCAACAAAGAACAAGGGCAGCAGGTCCCGCAATTCTCCGTTAATGTGATGCCCGTCGAAAGGATGTGCATGGTGCTCCCAGTGGAGAGGGTCCAGGCGCTCGTGCAGGAACTTGCGGATGATCCCCTTGCCGGGAGCGAAGCTCCCGTGTAAGACGAACCGATGGAACAGGTATTCCACAAGCGTCCAGATAGGGATCCCCGCTGCGTAGAAGGCGATCGCTACGGCAGGATGAGACGACCGGAGGGCAAGAATCAGCACCACGAGAGCGTAGAGTGTGTAGAAAATGGTCATGGGATAGAGGCGATGGCGTGAGATTCGCGCCTGCCGACGCTTGTAAACACCGAAAGGCACGTCAGAATAAGCTAATCGGTGTTCATCCCGTCCAGTTTGAACTTTACCCCCTGAAACGATCTTGTCCATTTCACAACCTCGGCAATCCAGATTCCCGAATATGGATAGATGCATAAGCAAGTTTGTGGTTACACGTCCGCATTCGCGTCCATTTTGGCATTACGATCCAACTGTTTAGTTCACCGCTAATCAATTTTAAACCGAGACACATATACATGGTAGCCTTAGGAGGCAGAGCTGCTTTAAAAGGGCACTTTCATCGATTTATATGGAGCAGGCCAGGAGTGAGCCATGCCTCAAAAAAAGACGGGCTTGCCGGTTGAGTATGGATTTAAGATCAGGTTTTTCGTGGGCGCGCTGCTCTGTTGTATCGCGGCGTTTGCTGCAATCCCGCTTGTTCTGTCCCCGCAGGAATTTGACTCTTCGGCGTTGATCAAAATGCACCAAAGCGCGCCGGAATTCCCGAAGGCAGTGTCTCCCACAACAGGGTTCTCTTCGCCGCCTTCCATTCCTCCAAGCCCGACGGGTTCTGGCCGGGGGATGCCGGAGGGTCCGGTACCGCAGAGTCCAGGGACGTCCGCGCCTCAGATGTCCCCGGAGTCATCGAGTGTGCAATGGATTGATTCGCCGCCTCTGACAATGGACAGGCTGAGGGGCAAGGTTGTTCTGATCGACTTCTGGGAGTACACCTGCATCAACTGTATCCGTACTTTTGCTGAAAACAAGAAATGGTATGAGCGGTATCACCGATATGGTTTTGATATCATCGGCGTCCATTGTCCTGAGTTTGACGTTGCCTACCGGGTTTCAAACGTGAGGACGGCGGTCAAGCGATTTGGCCTGCCCTATCCAGTTGTGGTAGATGACAACTTTCTGATCTGGCGTGCCTATCACAACTCGACCTGGCCCAACCGCTTCCTGATTGATGCGAAAGGCTACATCCGTTACGACCGCTCAGGCGAAGGCGCTGACGGCGCCCTGGAACACGTGATCCAGGAACTTTTGAAGGAAGCTCACCCAGGGTTGAAATTTCCATCGAGTTATACAATTCCTCGGGACGAGAATGCTTTTGCGCCTTCCTGTGGCGTCACAACTCCTGAAATGTATGTGGGGCAATGGGGAGATCGTGGAATTCTTTCCAACAAGCAGGGTTATCACAAAGGGAAGGCCATCGATTACGTTCTTCCGCCCCGTGTGGAAGACGGCCATGCCGCAATTTCGGGACGATGGGAAACCGACAGGGGCCAACGTTCCGGCCAGAGCAACGGCATGATTTATCGAGGGAAGAAAAAGGGCGAGGCTCCTTCCGGCGACGAGCTGGTCATGCAGTATCATGCAAGGGAGTTGTACGCTGTGATGAACGTTGAGTTTGGGCATCCATCCCGTGTTTACATCCGCCAGGATGGAAAGGACCTGATGCCAACGGACAAAGGAGTCGATGTTCGATTTGATGCTGAGGGGCATTCTTACATCGAAGTCCGCGAGCCTCGGATGTATTACCTGGTTGCCAACCGGAAATTCGGCAGCCACAAAGTGGAGTTATTCCCCACCCGCTCCGGCCTCACCATTAACTCCTTCACTTTCGGCAACGACTGCCAGACGGATTTCCCCCACTTGTAGCGCTGCGTCGCACGGAGGGGAGAACCCAGCGCAGACGGAAGCGCCCTCTGCCCTGCGCACAGGCTATTGAAGTTCCCGGCCTTTCACTGTGCCGCGGAAGAGATCTGGACATCATCGAGCCACACTCTTCCCGTAATGGCATTGTCATCGTCCGCCTTACTGGGTGGGCGTACGAGCAATACCAGGAGCACCTGCGTCCTGGGACCTGTAGTGAATTCCATGTTCAGCGGATTCCATCCACCGCTCGTTCCTGTCATTCCCGGGGTGAATTTGTCCAATACGCGAGGGTCGTACGCATCGACGACTTCAAGGCGCGGGCCACTGTCGCTGGCAATATCCTGAGTTTTCATGAAGGCATCCAGCTGGTACTTATGATTTGGCGAGACCTTTACGAACTGGAAAATCTGGTGGTAATTCAGGTTTTGATTTCCAGTGAATTGCACGGACAGGGAATGCCCTGGAGAATGGAACGTTGAAGTATCCAGGCCTGCATACACTCCATGGACATCCTGGATTCTCCACCCAAAGCCCATATCCAATAAAGGATCCTCAAAGTTCCCGTTGGTGATGAGGTTCTGGTTGGTGCCGCCGGGAGGCGCCTGGATGAGGCCCTTTCCCTGGAGATCTATCCATGCCTGGTAAGCTGCATCGGCACGGCCTGTCTTGATCAGAGTGTCGATGTAGCCTGAAGCTTCGTGGGGGTCGAAGGTCTTGGGGACCGCCGCAATGCGCTTCCAAAGTGTTTCGGCTTCAGGCATTCGCTGTTCAGCGACCAGATAGTTCAGATAACTGAATTCGGCCGGAAGGCTGTTTGGGATGAGTTCCTGGAGGATTTGCGCGGCATTTCCCGAGGCTTTCCAGGCTACGCTGAAAACTGTGCGGTCATATTGCCGCGAACCCGCCAGCACAACTTTCAAATGACGAAAAGCCTCCTGGGTATTACCGTGGAGCAGAAAATAATTCCCAATAGTCCACTGGTAGACAGGCAGATGGGGCGCCAGCGATGAAGCGTTCCGCAGGTCTTCTTCTGCCTTGGATGTATCACCCTGGAATTCATGCGCTGCCGCCAGGTTGATCCAGGCTTGCGGATCATACGGATTGGCCTTGACGGCATCTTGAAACTCTTGAATGGCCTCTTTCGGCCTCGGGTTGGTGATACTGTACTGGTACAGGCGCCCCAATTGAACATGGTAGGTGGAGTTTGCCGGATTGAGGCGAGTGGCCAGGCGGAGGCTCTCAATCGTAAGTATGTGCCCGGCACGGCCGGCAAAGTATGTCTTTGCAATCCACGCCGTAGCCAGCACAAAACCCACCGTCAGCGAAATCACCAGCACCCTTTGGGCATTCCGGCCCTCCACTAGTATCTGCATGCTACCTCGGTCGCTCCTTAGCCACTGGATGTATACCTGTCTCCTTCAGCCCCGCAATGCCGCTGAACCTCAAGACGATCCTTCCGCAGCAGCACACAAGAGCAGTGTGGAAGTATACCAAATATCACCCTGACATCGAGTGCCCTGAGGGCTTTGATGTGCAGCGAAACTGGTTCCAGATGTGAGTCGTTACCGGCCGATATTCCTGGATTCAAGCATATATACGAAAGGAAAAGGAGGGGGGCACTCACTTTCGAGGTTGACAATCGGCTGGGACCTCCAATTCGATTCATTACCTGCTTCCTGGGATGTGTTGATTGACACCACAACCTGCCGCCGGATATCCTGATAGCACGCATTGGTTCGCGCGCCAACCCCGGACGCTCCTCCTATGCAAAAAAGAAAGGTCAGGGCGGGCTGGAGTTCACAGGACTCTTGCGCGCTGGATTCGCGCGGAAAGGAACCAGGCGGCACCAGAAAAGGTTTTTGAAATGCATTTTCTTGCCCGATTGGAAGAAATTGAAAGGCGATACGAAGGCCTGACGGCGGCGATGAGCGATCCGCAGGTGCTGGGGGACCCTTCTGCCTACCAGAAGGCAGCCAAGTCCCATGCCGAGCTTCAGGAACTGGTAGACCGTTTCCGTGAGTGGAAAGAAATCCAAAAAGCGCTGGTAGGAACCAGGTCCCTGCTAGAGGATTCAGGGTCGGATGCTGAAATGCGTACCTTGGCGCAGGAGGAGCTTGCGGAACTTGAAAAGCGGCAGGACTCTGTTGAAAGCGAGTTGAAGGTCCTTCTGCTGCCCAAAGATCCGAACGACGAGAAGAACATTGTTCTTGAAATTCGCGCCGGAACCGGAGGCGATGAGGCGACGCTCTTTGCGCAGGAGATTTTCCGAATGTATGGTCGTTACGCGGAAGAGCAAAACTGGAAGGTGGAGGTGCTTTCTTCTTCCCTTTCGGGGGTTGGCGGGCTGAAGGAAGTAATCGCCGTAGTTGAAGGGAAGAATGTTTACAGCCGCCTGAAGTACGAAAGCGGTGTCCACCGTGTGCAGCGGGTCCCGGCCACGGAACAGCAGGGCCGGATTCACACCTCTGCCATTACAGTTGCGGTGCTTCCTGAAGCCGACGAAGTAGAAGTTCAAATTGATCCCAAAGAAATTCGCATCGATACCTTCTGCTCGTCGGGGCCCGGAGGCCAGTCGGTGAACACCACCTATTCCGCGGTGCGCATAACACACCTGCCCACCGGGATGGTCGTGTCGTGCCAGGACGAGAAATCGCAGATCAAGAACCGTGCCAAGGCCATGCGCGTATTGCGTTCGAGGCTGTATGAAATGCGGCTGGAAGAGCAGCAGAAGCAGATTTCTGAGGAGCGGCGCACGATGGTGGGTACCGGCGACCGCAGCGAAAAGATCAGAACTTACAATTTCCCTCAGAATCGCGTGACCGACCACCGCATTGGCCTGACGCTTCACCAGCTTGACCGCATCATAGACGGAAAGCTGGATGAAATCATCGACGCTCTGATCACTCATTACCAGACCGAAAAATTGAAGCAGACGAGCGTGGCCGCCTGATAGCGCCTTCGCTTTGGCTTTGGCTTCCGCAATGCGACTTCGTGATGCGCTCCAGAATGGGCTGAACCGCCTCCTGGAACATGACGTCCCTTCCGCAAACCTGGCCGCGGAACTTCTGCTGATGCACATTCTGCAGCAGGACCGCTCTTATCTCTATACTCATTCCGAGCAGAATTTCCCCTCTGAGCAGTTCGAGCGATATATGGGCCTGATCAGCGAGCGATGCACCGGCAAACCTACACAGTACATCACAGGCCACCAGGAATTCTGGGGCCTAGATTTTGAAGTGACCCCTGCAGTGCTGATTCCCCGGCCCGAAACCGAGCACATCATCGAGGCAGTGCTTGGCCTGATCAGCCAGGGCGGCCTTTCGATACAGGAACCTTTCCGTATTGTTGATGCAGGAACGGGTTCAGGATGTATTCCCATCGCGCTGGCCAAAGAACTGCCCTGTGCGAGGCTTTTTGCAACGGATATCTCAAGCGACGCCCTCGATGTTGCCGCGCGAAATGCGCAGCGGGCAAGAGTATCAGAACAGGTTGAATTCCTTGAATGCGACCTGTTGTCACAATTGCTTGAACCGGAACATCTGGGGAACTTTGATTTTGTTGTTTCCAACCCACCCTACGTGGGGAATGATGAACTTGCAGAGGTGCAGCGCGAGGTTAAAGAATTTGAGCCGCGTTTAGCGTGGGGTGGCCTGGCACAGGGTGAAGAGGTCTACGCCCGGCTGTTTCCGCAGGCGTACCAGCTTCTCAAGCCTGGCGGTTCAGTGGTGGTGGAGATTGGCTACAATAAGAGGGATGCGGTCCTGCGCCTGTTGGGTAAAGGTTGGGAGCGACGGGAAGTGCTTCCGGACCTCAGCGGCATTCCACGCGTGATTACCGCCCGCAAGGCGGGCTGATTAGATATGCTTCGCCAGATCTTTCACGTTGATATGGACGCGTTCTTTGTCTCAGTGGAGGAACTGGCCGACCCATCGCTGAAAGGCAAAGCCGTCATCGTGGGCGCAGACCCGGACGGGCGGGGCGTTGTGACTGCGGCCAGTTATGAGGCGCGCAAGTTTGGCGTCCACTCCGCAATGCCGATCGGAAAGGCGAAGAAGCTTTGCCCCCACGCCATCTTCCTGCGTGGCCACCACGCAAAATATCGGGAGTACTCACAAAAGATATACGAGGTCTTCCAGGAATTTACTCCGGTAATCGAAATGGTTTCGATAGACGAAGCCTATCTTGACCTGACGGGATCTGAGCGCCTGCACGGCGGGATGCTGAGTGCCGCCGACCGCCTGATCCGAACCGTGAAAAAACGGACGGGACTTGACTGCTCTGTGGGGGCGTCCACGTCGCACCTGGTGTCGAAGATTGCATCCGATCAGGCCAAACCCCATGGGCTGCTCTACGTGCTACCGGGGTGCGAAGCAGCATTCCTGGCGCCACTGCCGGTTCGCCGCATGCCCGGCATCGGTAAAGTGACCGAACCGGAATTGCTGTCACTGGGCATTGCGACCGTCGGCGACCTGCAGACTTACGGTTCTGCAGCCTTAAAAGAGAAATTTGGCAAGTACGGTGAATGGCTCTACACCAAATCGATGGGCCGTGACATTGAAGCCTACGCCTATGAAGAAGAACCAAAATCGATCAGCCACGAAACCACCTTCTCCACGGACACGGCGGATGCTGAAGAACTGGAGCGTACTCTTTCGTATCTTTCGCAACTTGTCGCAGGGCGCCTGCGAGAGCACCGGCTGTTTGCGCGAACAGTTGGCCTGAAGCTCCGCAATCACCGTTTTAAAACCGTCACGCGCGACACAACCCTGGATGAACCGACCCACTTTGACTCGGTTATTTTTGAGAAGGTCCTTCAGATGTTAAGCGCAGCGTGGGATGGCAAGGAAAAGATCCGGCTCATCGGCGTGCGGACTTCGAACCTTGGAACCTCGATGTTTCAGCCCGGCCTGTTTGAATCCGAGAAGCACCAGAAGCTTGATCGGATTTTGACCGTTGCAGACCGTGTGCGCGGGCGATACGGGTTTGAGGCGCTTCAACTGGCGCGCTCATTGGATCGGGAAAAGAAATAATTCATGTTACAGTGACCTGGCACAGGTGCCGGGCAACCGAATGGGGTTGCTGCAAGGGTTAACCTGCCGGTAGGCATGGCAAGCGAAACATATGGCGATCACCGAACCAAAGAGGCAGGCTGCAACTGAAATTGTCCGCCGATTGCGGGATGCCGGGTTTGCCGCCTATCTTGTGGGCGGGTGCGTGCGTGATATTGTGATGGGTAACGAACCTAAAGATTACGACATTGCAACCTCGGCCGAGCCGCCACAGGTCGTCGAGATGTTTCCCGACAGCCTGATGGTGGGAGCGCAATTCGGAGTGGTGATTGTTCCACGTGAAGATGGGAACGTGGAGGTGGCAACGTTCAGGAGCGATGGCGTTTATGCCGACGGCCGGCATCCCGTTCATGTTGAATACGCCAAAAACGCCGAGGAAGACGTCCGCCGACGAGATTTTACGATCAACGGCCTGCTCTACGACCCCATCGAGGACAAAGTGATCGATTATGTCGGCGGGCAGGCCGACATCCGGCGTGGCAGGATCAGTACCATCGGTGATCCTCACAAGCGCTTCGGCGAAGACCGCTTGCGCATGCTTCGCGCCGTGCGTTTCGCCGCCAGATTCAACTTTGAACTCGACCCCGCGGCTGCCGATGCCATTCGGGAGTTGGCCACCGAAATCCAGATGGTCAGTGCCGAACGCATCCGCGACGAAATCCTGAAAATTCTTACGCAGGGCCAGACCCGTCGAGGGTTCGAGTTGTTGGATAGCACCACTTTGCTGGGCCACGTATTGCCGGAGATAAAAGCCATGCAGGGTATTGAGCAGCCACCGCAGTTTCACCCTGAAGGCGATGTGTGGACGCATACCCTGATGATGCTTGACGGACTGAAGGACCCGACCCCAACCCTGGCTCTCGGCGTACTCCTTCACGACGTCGGCAAGCCACGCACTTTTGCTGTCCGTGAGCGGATCCGGTTTGACAACCACGTTGAAGTCGGCGCCAGGATGGCCGAAGAAATCTGCAAGAGGCTCCGCCTTTCAGGCAGGGATACTGAGCGGGTGGTCGAATTGGTTCGCCACCATCTGCGTTTCAAAGACTTTCCGCGGATGAAGCGATCAACGCAAATCCGCTTTCTCCGAATGGATGGTTTTTCAGAACATCTGGAACTGCACCGGTTGGACTGTCTGGCGAGCCATCGCAATCTGGAGAACTACAATCTCGCCCGGGAAATGCTCGGCCAGATTCCGGATCAGGAAATAAAGCCCCCCCGCCTCCTCAACGGGAACGACCTCATTCATTATGGTTACAAACCGGGACCGCAGTTCAAGCAGATACTGCAGGCAGTGGAAGACGCACAACTAGAGGGGGAAATTCGCACACGAGAAGACGCACTCCACCTTGTGCGCCAGCGGTTTCCTGCGCTTCATTCGTAATCACTTCCCGAACGGTGTAGTGGCGAAGAAATAGACTACTCCACCTAGAGCGCCACAAAGAACAATGAACAGCCCAACCTTAACCCACATCATCTTCCGGTCCTCAGCAGTGGGCTTCTCTTCATTGATCATCTGAAACATCGGACCCTCCTCGTGCCGTCGGATTCCGCGGACGGACACCTCAACCGCAAGAGTATAACTATGGCCCTATGGTTCGGTTTAAAGACTAGCTCGCAGCTTGATCTGTTATGGCTTCACACCGGGAACTTGGATTCCGAACCGGCGTACAGCACATCGACCTCTGTGCCTCCTGTTTCTAATTTAGCCCTTCAAATGCAAAAGTCAAGCTGAATGCGTATCCGAATCCTGGATTCTGTTGAGGACATCTCGAAGGTCTGTTTTCCCTTTCATTCTGCAGCATAAAATGAAAGGAGAATGCCCAGCCTTATTCGCAGGTGAACATTCTTTACAATTCTCGAAAGGGGCACTAAGTGGCAAAGAATAAAAGGGTTGGGTATGCAGTGACTGTGCCGTACAGAATTGCGTGACGAGGCCTTCCTGCCTGCATTTTGGCGCAGCAAGAAGTCAAAACGCTTAGCTTTAATCAGTGGCTGGCTTGAAGAAAGCCAAACTGCCGGCCGTCCGTATTGGCATGGTCGCACCGTACACCTACGCTGAATATTAGAAGCGCCTTACAAATCCTGATGCGGATACCGTTTTCATCGCAACGGACAAGGTGACCTCGCCCCGTGGTAAAAATTTCCATGATTTTCGAAGGCTGTACGCAGTTTAACGTACAAACTGTTTCGTGCCGAATGGTTAACCATCTGAAAATAAGTGAATTGCGAGCAGCACTGTTGTGGCATTTCACTTGCTCTTACCAGCAGGCGCATCGTGCCGGCAAGCGGCACGAGCGACTTTTAATCTGAAATGGTAGCCGAAGAAGGTGTGGCTTGGGTAGTCTTTGGCTGGGAACCGCTGGCTCTTCTGAACGAGTTCAGAAGTGAGCGCAGGTAATATACCGCCATTACTCCGAACCCACAGCCCTTCTTTAGGAAACCAGTAGAGAGACTGATGACATGGACGAGAATCCAAATCTAAATGAATCCGGAAACGTTGCTCAAGAGTCCCGAAGGTCGCTGAGCCCTCTGTTGATCGCCGCAGTCGTTCTTGTGTGCATCATCGCCGTGGCGGTAGGATTTCTTATTCAAGAGCAAAAAGTGGCTAACAATCTGTCGGCCCGAAATGAGGAGTTGACAGCCTCTTTGACGCAGACAAAGGGACAAGTTCAAACTCTTTCGTCAGAACTGAACACTTTGCAAACCCAGCAGGCTGAACAGGCGGCGCGCGAAAGGGAGAAGGCTGCCCACGCGGCTGCCCTCCGGAGGGAGCACCTTCATCACGGGGTTTCCGCGAAGAGAGCAGTGAACAGAGACGACCCTCGCTGGAAGGAAGTACAGGCCGAACTTGCCGCGCATCAGAAGGCCATTGCCTCCACCCAACAGGACCTTGCGAGTACCCGGTCTGAACTTCAGGGCAATCTGGACTCGACAAAGGCCGAGCTGGGCGGGTCAATTGCCAAAACCCATGCAGAGCTTGTGGAGCTTGAAAGAAAGGGCGAGCGCCAGTACTTTGAGTTTGACATCTTCAAAGCCAAACGCTTCCAGCGCGTGGGCCCAATCGAAGTGTCACTCCGTAAAACCAATGCCAAGCACCAGTTCTGTGGTCTTCACGTGATTGTGAATGACCGGGAACTGGACAAGAAGCGCATCAACATTTATGAACCGGTGGTCTTTTATACAGAGCAGGAGGGACAGCCGGTGCAGCTTGTGATTAACAGCATCAGCAAGAACCATATGCACGGGTATGTGAGTGCTCCAAAATACCAGTCAAATCGGATGGCCGCGTCCAATTCCGGAACCTCCCAGGTTTCGAGCGCGACCGGCGCCGGCGCTGTGGCCGCGCAACCTGCCGCCGTTGACTTGCAACACAGAGACGGGGGAGTAAATAGCCAATGATTCTCTCTGCGGGGAGGAGCAGTGGTACGGATCGGCAATCCTGCTGATCCCGCAGAAGTTGACGACCTTCTGACCGAAAGACCATGTTTGATTGTAATCAGGGAGCTAGTGTGCCTGATGGGGAGGTCGAGCTTTACAGAACGCTGTGCGGTGGTCGATGGCTCCCCGGTAAGTGTGGGTTATGCCTGGAACGACCATTGCGCTCCACAAGTCTTCGCAAAATGGACTTTCGGAGCGGTATGAAACTTCTTTCATATTTACTTGTTGACTGGTAGCTAACCAGCTATTGAACTTATTCCGGGCAGGTGATAGTAAGACCCTATGAGGGGGTAATTGAATCCTTAAGCTTGCTGCTCATCGGGCAGGATTGCGACATGGTTATTTGGTTTTCATCTCTGGTCCGGGAGCAGGCGCAGGGTAAACCTCTGGTAATTCAGATGCATCTCACGGTGGGTTAGTATTTGGCATTGTTCAGCAGTTCCGCTGATGGCCAAGGGAAGTAAACGTGCGCACGACTGAGCAGTTTCGGGAAGGAATTTTTGGCTCAGGCATCGCAGCTGAATCTCTACACGTTCAAAGACACACACGGAGGAACCATGAAGAACAGGATAGGTGATGCTCGTACGTACATAGTACTTGCGTTGTCATTGGCATTATCATTAGCCGTTGCCGTCATGATCAGTTGTGGCGGCAGCACAACGTCCTCAAGCAATCCCACAACGGGGACGGTCAAGACTTTTCTCAGTGACCCGCCCACGTGCTCGCTGGACTTCAACCATGTTTGGGTGACGATTACCAAGGTTGAAGCGAACATCAGCGCCACGAGCGACAGCGGATGGCAGACCCTGGTTGATCTCACCCAGAAACCCCAGCAGGTTGATTTGCTGGCCCTGAATCCATCTGCGACGGCAGGGTTCTGCGGAACTTTGTTCCTGCTGGGAAGCCATCCGCTCCCTCCGGGGAAATACCAGCAGATCAGGTTGACTTTGCTGGCAAACAACGCTTCGTCCGGGCCTTCCAGCAACTCTTGCGGGTCCGCAGGCTTCAATTGTGTGATCCCCAGAAATTCCGATGGGTCGGATGGGACGCCGGCGGAACTGCAATTGTCCAGCCAGGCGCAGACCGGCATCAAGATTACAACTTCTCAGATGGCGAACGGCGGATTGACCGTAACCGCAGGCCAATCCACTGATTTCGACATCGATTTTCAGACCTGCGCCTCCATTCTGCAGCAAGGCAACGGGCAGTACCGGTTCAAGCCGGTGTTGCACGGCAGTGAAGTCAGCACGACGACGAACAGCATCAGCGGCAAAGTTGTAGAAGGCACGGGTTCGGCCAATCCGGGCATGGGCGTGCCGAACGCCATTGTTCTTTTGGAGCAAGCTGACTCCAGCACCACGCCGCCAACGGACCGCGTGGTCTTTAAAGGATTAACGAGTTCCGACGGAACCTTTATCTTCTGCCCGCTGGCGCCGACTTCCAGCGGCAATAAGTTCGACGTCGTTGTAGCGGGTGCCACAACTCAGACAGTCGCCGCTGTAACAACCACCACCACTTACAATCCCAGCGTGGTGTTTGGCGTGCCGATTGGTGGCGCGACGGCGAGCATTCCGCTCTTTCCGGAAACAGCCTCGGTAGGCGGGCTGGTCTCGCCTGGTGGCGCCAAGATCAGCGGCCAGATCACGACGCAGGGATCGGGCAGCACGCCTGTCGCCGGGGACGTCCAGCTTAGCGCGTTTCAAACCGTATCGAACGGCAGCGGCAACGTCAACCTCACCATTCCGGTGCTCGATAAATCATCCACTCCAACTGGTAATGTGACGGACTCGCAGCCTCCCATCTACACGACGGTTACTAACACCTCCTCCTCAAGTCCTGCGGGTTGCGCGACCACCTCGCTCGACTGCATTGGTTACTCGGTGTTGGTCCCCGCCAGCCCGGTAGCGGTGGGATCATACGACAGCACCAACGGCAACAACGTGGCGGCGCCGAGTTCCACCAGCCAGGCCATGTACATAATCGAGGGACTGGCAAACGGCTCGAACGGTCTGCTGAATTGCACTTCGCCCACGAACGGTGACGCGACCAGCAGCTCGGTTACTGTCGCTCCGGGCCAATCGGTTGACCAGACGACTGCGCCGTCGCTGGTTCTGGCCCTGTCAGGCTGCACAGCCCAGTAAGGTCGGCTCCTGTTGGCAACGCCTCCGCTCTGGTACAGTGAGGGGTTGAGGGCGGAATGTTCAACGGGGGGCGTGGCAACAAAACCCTGATTGTCGATTCGGCGTGAAGGTAGCAATCCTTCACGCCGAATTTGTTTTAAGCTCCCTTTGATTTCGGCCCGGCAGTTTTGACCCCTTTTTCACGCAGCCGGCTAAGGCTGAAGCTGTGGCCTCTGCAGCAGCGCTTGCGGCGACGCCGGTGCTTTTGGCGTGCACCCCTCATCGCTGGATTTGATTTTCAGGTCGGCAAAGTCTCCGGTTTCGTCGAACGAGCCCAACCCGATCTGTCCGCATGTGAAATGATGGTCCACCAGGGAGAACAAAGGCTCCTTTTGAACATCGGAGTAAACCTGGATCAGGCCCGTCCTGGCATTCCGCACCACGCGGATGGCGTGCCATTGGGTATTCGGCAGGGCCGGCTGCGCTTTGGTGCCGGCAATCCGCCTGCGCGGCGCCCCATCGACGAGAAATATCCCGTTATGCACCGGCTGGGCCGTCCCGCGGTCGCGGGAGATGTGCGTGTAATAGAAGTGCATGGTGTCGACGTAATTGAAGACAACAATCATCGAGCTTCCTTCACGCCGCACTTTGACGCTGAGATCAAAGCTGCCCACGTTGACGTTTTTGAGGCGCGCAAACTGCAGCGGACGGCGAGGCACTCCGGGATCGCGCGGGCGCAGCATGTGCATGTAAGTCTGGCCGCCTTCCGTCTTGCTCACCCAGTCTTCGGCATGCGGAAAGATCCATTCGTTGAGTTCCTTTGGGCTGAAATTGCAATGAAAGTTCAGCTTGTGCAGAGCAGCCAGTGCGTTGCTTGAGTATCCAAGCCCGGCTGCCACGATTCCTGCTGCCAGGAAAGCGCCGAGCGCAATCTGTGCCCACCGGGAATAACCTCTGCTTCGCTCCATCGGTTCCATTTGGGTACCTCCATCGTTTTCTCTACGATTACAAATTAGCGGCTCACTATCATCCAGGACGTTTCCGAGCCCCCTGCCGGAGGAGCACTTAAACGGCTGGAAATTCCTGAATTGCAGGCTGCCTGAATTGCTTTGATAACCTAAAAGGCCGGAAACCTGGTGCCGAAGAGAGGACTCGAACCTCCACGCCCTGACGGGCACTACACCCTGAATGTAGCGCGTCTGCCAATTCCGCCACTTCGGCGTAAACTATTGAGGGAGCCGCCAGCCAGCGCCCTCCATTGGAAGCAGCGCTCGCGTTGACGACAGCCTTCATGTTGCCATCCGCCTTAAAACCTGTCAAGCAGGATGGAACTTCCGGCAGTGTGCTCCCATTCGCAATGTTCTCTTTTTCCAGAATCATTTTCTGACCTTGCGCTGCAATGCCCGCCGCGTCGCGCGGGTTAAAATCCGCCACCTGCTCCCGCTGCTTCAATCGTGTGCATCGTGGCACTTAAACTTCACCGGAATGCAATCAACCTGATCAGCAGCACAATCCCACCCAGCAGCTTTGCGCCGTCCAGGCCCGTAAACATCATGTGCAGTTTCCAGAATCGCTGGTAGCCGGGCGGCGGGGGGTTGCGCGGCAGGAAATCGATGCTCCGGCCCAGCGAAATAATCTGCGGCATGACCCCCAGCGTTAGAATAATCACGATAAAGAGCATGATAGCTGCGATGGCCGGGTTCAAACCGTTCCGCGGCGCCTTCCAGGCCAGAAGGACCAGGAGAAGAGTCCCGAGCACCAGTTGTCCCCAGCCGTAAGCACGAAAGTACGTGCGGTTGATTTCCGACGCCAGATAGCGCAGGACCTCGCGGGTTTGCTCGGGCTTTAAGCCCTGGACGTCGTTCGAGAACTGCGACGGCGGCGACTTGAGCACCTCATTGACGGTCCGAAAACTCCGGGTGGCCGCAAACCACATAAACAGGGTCCATCCAACCCACACGCTGAGGACGACGATCGCCAAAGCCTGAATTCGAGTCACGTTCTTCAGCTCACTTTCGGGGTTGGATAGCCCGGCAACCCCGGTTTTTGCCAAGAAGCATACTACAGTGACCTGCAGGGTCAAGCCCCGAAGTGGCCCAGAAGTGGTTTGCCCTGGGGTCGCCGCTTTCTTGCTCCGGCCCCGGATTGCGGATATTCTGGATGGAGCCGGTCAACCGCGCGGTCCATCCTTCCATCTGCCGTTCAACATGCGTTGACGCGCAGGACTCCGCGCGGTGATGTCCGGGGGAAGGAATTGCAGTTTGGCTGAACAGGTTTCGACTCCGCAGGGAATTCAAGCCGCGCAGAACGCGGCAAATCGTCTGCTGGTCCTTCACTACCATGAAATCTGGTTGAAGGGCGGAAACAAGCGCTTCTTCCAGAGCCGGCTGGTGACGGCGGTGAAGCGCAGCCTGGAAGGCCTGTCGCCGCAGCCGCTGGAAATTGTTCTGGACCGGTTGCTGATTCCTGTTCCGGACGAAAGCCTCCTGCCCCTGATGGTCGAACGCCTGCAACGTGTTTTCGGCCTCGCCTACATCGGCCTCGCGTGGGAAGTTTCTGGCGGAATGCCGGCGCTCACCCGATGCGCCTGCGGCGTGATGGAGCGAATCAATCCCCGCAGCTTTGCCGTGCGCGCCAAGATTGCCGATGGCGGCTTCGGGGCAGGTTCGATGGAAGTCGAGCGCGAGCTCGGCCGCGAGATCCTGACCGCTCTGCGGGCGAAAGGCAGCGACGTGCGCGTGAACCTGACCGGGCCGGAAGTGACCTGCCAGGTGGAAGTGGTTCCGGGCAGGGCGCTCGTTTACGCCGAACGCGTCCAGGGTCCGGGCGGCCTGCCGGCGGCCACAGGGGGGCGCCTGGTGATGCTGCTTTCGGGCGGGTTCGATTCCGGCGTAGCCGCCTACAAGATGATGCGGCGCGGCGCCCATCTGGTCTTCGTCCATTTCTTTGGCAGCGCGTCGCCCGCCAGCGGGCCCTCGAGTCCGGTGGCCGAGCGCATCGTTCGCGTGCTGACTCCCTATCAATTTACCTCCCGCCTCTACGTGGTGCCTTTCGATGCCGTGCAGCGGCAGATTGTGGCCGGTGCGCCGGAGAACCTGCGCGTGCTGCTCTATCGCCGCATGATGGCGCGCATCAGCCGCGAGATCTGCCGCGTGGAGCGCGGCCTGGGCATGGTAACCGGCGACGCCGTTTCGCAGGTGGCCTCGCAAACCTTGCACAACCTGGCCGCCGTTGACCACGGCATCGACGTGCCCATCTACCGGCCGCTGGCCGGAGACGACAAGGAAGAGATCCTGCGCCTGGCGCGCCGGGTTGGAACTTATGAGATCTCCTGCGAGCCCTTCGAGGATTGCTGCCCGCGCTTCATGCCGCGGTCGCCAGCCATCTTTGCGAGCGCCGAGCAACTGGACCGCGCCGAAGAGGCCCTTGATGTGCCGGGCCTCGTGACCATGGGGCTCGATGGCGCCCGCGCCTTTGACTTCAAATACGAGCAGGGGCAGGTCTCCAGGCGCGAGGGGCGGCCGCGGCGGTTTGAGAAGTTCCTCGAGTATCGGAAAGCCCTGGCTTCAGGAACGGCGGAACCCCGGAAATCCTGACGGCCCGATTGGCATTCCCGGGGCGGCAATAAGGCTGGCTCTGGCCGGCTTTGGGGAGGCGGGAAGCCGGTCGATCTTTCTCTCGGGTTCGTTTTTTTAACTGTCTGATTCTAAAGGACTCATCGGGTTCGTTTTCGAGTTCGTTTTTTTCACCATTGTTTGTTTTCAATAACATGGCCGGGTTAGTTTTTGCGTTCTCTCGGGTTCGTTTTTTTCGCGGTCTGATTCTAAAGGACTTCTCGGGTTCATTTTCGGGTTCGTTTTTTCCGCAGGTGCGAATCTAAAGGACTTCTCGGGTTCGTTTTCGGGTTCGTTTCGGCTAACATGTGTAGTCTTTCCCTTTGTTTTCAACAACCTCTCGGCTTCGTTTCTGCAAATAAAATTTTTTTGTCCCACGCATTTTAGCGGCCCAATACGCCTTATTGTGTTTTCAGTCACTTGCAGGCATTAAATAGTCCATGCAGACTGCCTATTGCTTTTGGGTTGCGCCCCGCCCGGCGCGACATCTTAGAGACTAGCACGGTAGCGTAGATTTGTCAAGCAAAATCAGCCGGCGCTTCAGGGGCTGAAAGCCCCTCAAAACCTCAAGCCCATCAATGTCGGAGCTAAAGCTCCGCCCCCCTAAAGAGGAGGCCGGATCCTAAATATAGGGCCTTGGGGGGTCGGACCCTGGCGCCGACCTGATTTGGGGTATTCAGGGGGTCGGACCTTATGGTCCGACAAAAAGGGGCAGGCCCCAACAGAACAGGCTTCAGCCCCTGAAAAGACGAAAAGTCACACGACAGCCCTCCAACGCATTCCATCGGCTCTTGGCCAGACGTCATTCTGAGGCCGGCTTTGGGCTGAAGAATCTGCGGCTGCCGTCTTCCCATGAATAATTGACGTTGCGCAGTTGCCACGGCAGAAGGAACTCATTAAATTCACGATTTGCCAATGAGGACGCCGGCGGCGAAGACGAGCGCGCCGCCCAGCAGGACCTGCACGGCAGCGGAGAACGCCGGGGTATCCATGTAGCGATGGCGGACCCAGGAGATGGTGCTCAGTTCCGCCAGGACCACTAGAACAGCGACGGTGATTGCCACGCGAAAATCGCCAATCAGGAAGGGCAGAGTATGGCCGATGCCGCCAAGGGTGGTCATCACGCCGCAGACGGCGCCGCGCAGCCACGGATGGCCGCGACCGGTGAGGTTGCCATCGTCTGAAAGCGCCTCCGCAAAACCCATGCTGATGCCCGCGCCCACTGAGGCGGCAAGACCCACCGTGAAGGCATCATGGGTGTTTGTGGTGGCAAAAGCAGCCGCAAAAATGGGCGCCAGGGTGGAGACTGAACCGTCCATCAGCCCTGCAAGCCCCGGCTGCACAATCTGGAGCACAAAGAGCCGGCGCTCGGCTTCCGCCTCTTCGGCTTTCGCCCCCGGCCCCAGCTTCTCCTGCCCCAGTTCCTGGGCGCGCGTCACGTGGGTGCGTTCCACCTGGGCGAGGTCATCCAGCAGTTGCCGGATGCCGGCGTCGGTGGCGCGCCGTGCGGCACGCTCATAAAAGCGGCGCGTTTCCGCCTCCATGGCGCTCGCCTGGTGGCGGATTTTTTGCAGGTTCAGGGGCTGCACCAGCCAGACGGGCTCGCGCTCGACAAAACCTTTGACGTGCTGCCCCCGAATCAGCGGGATGTGCTCGCCGAATTTCTGCCGGTAGAGTTCCAGCAGGCGATGGCGGTGGCCGGATTCCTCCTCACGCATGCCGTCAAACACTGCCGCCGAATTGGGAAAGTTTTCCCGCAGGCCTTCGGCCAGGTCCGCGTAGACGCGTTCATCGTCTTCTTCCAGCGAGATGGCCAGGGCCAGAATTTCCCTCTCGGAAAGGCTGTTAAAGTCTCTCATGCGGAGTTCTCCTTGAAGGTGCGGAATTCTGCTATTGGTTCGCCCGGCAAGCCCCTGAGGATCAGTCTAAACGGAACCGTGACAAATAGCGATGGAATCTACCAGGCAGGAGTGGCCCGAAAGTAGCGGCTGGCGGGATACTGAAACGTTGCAGGGGCTCGCACCCATTGCCAACCACTGAATATTTGCCATACAATGACCAGTCGACCGGAAAGAACCTTTCTTCCAGATGTCTTCCAGAGGGAGTGCCGCATCACCATGGGTAAAATCACCAAGTACATCACCTATCGCGGAGGCGAGGGCCATTGGTCCTGGCTGCTGCACCGCATCACAGGGATTGGCGTTTTCGTCTTTCTCCTGGCGCACATTCTCGACACGGCGATGATCGGCTGGGGCCCGAGGGTTTACAACGAGACCATGGCCATCTATCGCCATCCTCTGTTCCGCGTGGGTGAGGTCGTGCTGGCCGGCGCCGTGCTGTATCATGCGCTGAACGGGGTGCGGATTATCATCATCGATTTCTGGCCGGAATCCACCCTGGTGCAGAAGAAACTTTTTTACGGCGTGGTGGTTGCCTTTTTAGTGATCTTTGTGCCCGCGGCAATTTACATGCTGGCATGGATGCTGAAGTAGGAGGAACGGATGAGCGGAGCGGGACGGCCAATGCCGCAAGGGGGAATTGAACTTCTGGCATGGATTTTCATGCGCGTATCGGGCGTCGTGTTGCTCGTCATGGTCCTCGTGCACCTTGCCATTATGCACATCATCAACAACGTTGAAGTGATCAATTATCACTTTGTTGCGGTGCGTTATGCCACGCCGTTCTGGCGGACGTATGACGTCGTGATGCTGTGGCTGGCATTCATCCACGGGCTGAACGGCGTGCGGGTGATGATCGACGACTATGTGGGGCCGCGCGGCTGGCGGGTGTTTTCTCTGGCTTCGCTTTATGTGTTGGGATTCATGTTTCTGGTGCTGGGTTCGCTGGTGATCTTAACGTTTAATCCTGCGCGCCCTTTTTAGGAAGGTGGTAGCGGCGGCTTTACGCCGCCAACTCAAGTCGAGGGCATTGACCTTATGGCGGGGTGAACCCGCCGGTGCACCCGCTCTGCGGGAGTCAAGGAACTGAGGTTTTCGGGATGGTCCATCGCTATGATGCTTTGATTATCGGGGCAGGCGGCGCCGGCCTGATGGCCGCCCTCCAGCTCTCTTCGCACGGACGAGTGGCCGCCATCAGCAAACTTTATCCTACGCGCTCGCACACGGGCGCCGCGCAGGGCGGCATTGGTGCCGCGCTGGGCAATCACGAAGAGGACCACTGGGAATGGCACATGTTCGACACCGTGAAAGGCGGCGATTACCTGGCCGACCAGGACGCGGTGGAAATCCTGTGCCGGGAAGCCATTGAAACCGTGTATGACCTCGAGCATTGGGGATTGCCCTTCAGCCGCACGCCGGAAGGCAAAATTGCCCAGCGGCCGTTTGGCGGGCACACACGGGACTTTGGCAAGGAGCCGGTGCGGCGATCGTGCTACGCGGCGGACCGAACCGGGCACATGATCCTGCAGACCATGTACCAGCAGTGCCTGAAGAACCAGGTGCACTTCTACGATGAGTATCACGTGCTGGACCTGCTGATCGAGCAGGGACGTTGCGCCGGTGTGGTGGCGCTCTGCCTGGCCACGGGAGAACTGCATACCTTCCACGCCAAGGCCGTGGTCTTTGCCACGGGCGGCTGCGGCAGGATGTTCAGCGTGACTTCCAATGCCCACGCGCTGACGGGCGACGGAATGGGTGTGGTGCTGCGGCGGGGGATCCCGCTCCAGGACATGGAATTTTTTCAGTTTCACCCCACCGGCATCTATAAGATGGGAATCCTGCTCAGCGAGGCCGCGCGCGGTGAAGGGTCCATTCTGCGAAACAAGGACGGCGAGCGCTTTATGGAGCGTTACGCGCCGACGCTGCTGGACCTGGCGCCGCGCGATATGGTGTCGCGCGCCATGTACCGCGAAATTCGCGAAGGGCGTGGCATCGGCGGCAAGAACTACCTGCACCTCGATATGACGCACCTGGGCCGCGAGGTGCTGGACCTGAAGCTGCCCGACATTACGGATTTCGTGAGGACCTACCTGGGCATTGAGCCTGCGAAGGAGTTGATTCCGGTGCAGCCGACCGCCCACTACGCGATGGGTGGCATACCCACCGATAATGACGGCCGGGTGGTGATCGACGAAAAGAGGACCCCGCTGCCGGGACTTTATGCCGCGGGCGAGACGGCCTGCGTTTCCGTGCACGGGGCCAACCGCCTGGGCACCAATTCGCTGGTGGACATCCTGGTGTTTGGGCGGCGCAGCGGCCGGCACGCCGCGAAGTTTATCAAGGAAAATGAGCTGCCGCCGCTGGGAGAAAAACCGGAAGAGCGGGCACGTGAAACCGTGGGCCGGCTGCTCTCGGACCAGGGCCAGGAACGGGCCGCTGACTTGCGGGAAACGCTCCAGAATGAAATGATGGAGAAAGCTTCGGTCTTCCGCGATGCCGGAACGCTGACCGCCATGCGGGAAAAGATCAGGGAGATTCGCGACCGTTACGGCAAGGTCAGGATCGAGGACCGCGGCACGAAATATAACACGCAGCTTCTGGAGATCTTCGAACTCGGCGTGCTGATTGATCTGGCCGAGGTGCTGGTGGAAGGCGCGCTGGCCCGCAAGGAGAGCCGGGGCGCGCATTTCCGCGAAGATTTTCCGAAGCGCGACGACGCCAATTTTCTGAAGCACACCCTGGCTTACATTGGACCCAAGGGAATCGAGTTGGCGTACAAGCCGGTGACGATCACAAAGTTCGAGCCCAAGGAAAGGAAGTACTGATCCATGCAGGTCAACATGAAAATCCGGCGCTTTAATCCGGAGAAGGACCAGGCGCCGTGGTGGGGCGAATACAAGTTTGAAGCCGAACCCACCGACCGGCTCCTCGACGCTCTGAACTATGTGAAGTGGTATCTCGACGGGACGCTTACCTATCGCCGCTCCTGCGCCCACGGCGTGTGCGGATCAGACGCCATGCTCATCAACGGCCACAACGGCCTGGCCTGCAAGATGCTTCTGAAGAACCTGGGCAGCAAGATCACCGTTGAGCCCATGCGCGGCTTTCGAGTGATCAAAGACCTGCTGGTTGACATGGACACGTTCTTCGACAAATACAAAAAGATGAAGCCTTATCTCATCACCCAGTCGCCGGAGCCGGAACAGGAAAGGCTGCAGTCAATCGAAGACCGCGAGAGGTTTGACGACACCACCAAATGCATCCTGTGTGGCGCCTGCACCACCGCCTGCCCGTCGTTCTGGGCCAACCCGGACTACGTGGGGCCGGCAGCGATTGTGAACGCGCACCGCTTTATTTTTGACAGCCGCGACGAGGGAAGAGAAGAAAGGCTCGACATCCTGGATACGGTCGAGGGCGTGTGGCGCTGCCGAACAATTTTCAATTGCGTTGAAGCCTGTCCGCGCGGTATTAATGTGACCGGCGCCATCGGGGAAGTCAAGAAGGCAATACTGTTCCGCAAAGCTTGAGCACGACCGGGGAATTTTTCCTGTCTCACAAAAATTTTCTCAGGAGGATTTCGATGTCCTTCCAGGGCTTCAACTCACTCACGCGGCGTGAGCTGCTGGCCGGCATGGGCGCTTCACTCGCGCTTGGCGGCGCACCCCGCAAAGCAGGAAATAAAACTATGAAATCCAGCTCTCGAAAGGAATCGGCGGCAGGGAAGCGATACGACCTTCTGATCCGCGGCGGAAGAGTGGTGGATCCCTCGCAGGACCTTGACGCCGTCCGCGACGTGGCGATTGCCGGCGGTAAAATCGCGAAAGTTGAGGCGGACATTCCCTCGAGCGGTGCGCGGGAGACGATCAACGCCCATGGAAAAATCGTGACGCCGGGCCTGATTGATATCCATACGCATGTTTTCCCCTACGTGGGGCCTTATGGCATCGAGCCTGACCCTTATTGCCTGCGGCGCGGCGTGACCAGTGTGGTGGATGCCGGCACTTCGGGTTGTTTTGCTTTTCCCGCTTTCAGAAAGTTCATCATCGAGCGCGCCGCGACGCGCATCCGGCCGCTGATCCACGTGGTCTCGATTGGCATGATCGCCGGAAGCACGCAGAACATGGGCGAACTTGAAGATCTGCGGTATTGCGTCCCCAAGCTTGCCGTTGAAGCCGCCAACCAGAACCGCGATCTTGTGGCAGGATTCAAAATCCGGTTTTCCAGGGGATATACGGGCCCGAACGATTACGAGGGCATGAAACGCGCCCGCGAGGCCGCTGATGAAGCACAACTGCCGCTGATGATCCACATCGGCTATTCGTATACGCCGCTGCCCAAGCTGTTGGCTCTGATGAAAAAGGGCGATGTGGTTACCCACTCTTTCAACGGCCGCCCGAACGGAATCGTCGACAGCAGCGGGAAACTCTTGCCGGAAGTGATTGAGGCCCGAAAGCGCGGCGTGCTCTTCGACGTGGGGCACGGTAATGGCAGTTTCTCGTTCGAGACCATGGAGGAATGCCTGAAGCAGAACTTTCTGCCTGACACGATTTCAAGCGACCTCTATTCCGAAAACATTCACGGCCCCGTGTTTGACCTGGTCACAACGCTTTCCAAATTTCTGATGCTGGGCCTGGACCTGCGCCAGGTGGTGGAACGCGCAACGGTGAATTCCGCCCGGACGTTCAACTTTGGAGCCGAAATCGGAACTCTGCGTCCAGGGGCTGAAGCTGACGTGAGCGTGCTGGAGTTGAAGGAAGGGAAATTTGAGTTTGTTGACTCGAGCAGGCAGAAGCGGACCGGGCGCCAGAAGATTGAGCCGTTCGTGACCATCCGCGCCGGGAAAGCCTGGTATCCCACGGCCTGAGGCGCGGGCCTCGAAACCGGCCGGCAATCCGTAGATAAAAGACCGTTGTAGTATAATTGGGTACTTGATGCCGGCTGACGGGTGAGCGGACCTTATGAGAGCTGGGTGAGGGAAAGTTCGGCTCGCCTCGTGACGACAGAAAGCCCGCCTTTGAGGCAGCTTGTTGCCTGGAGACTGGGGCATCGCCTTTGGGACCGCCTGCATCTGATAGTTCTGCATGAAACTTTCTCGCCGCCATATGCTGGGCTCGGGAGCGGCCCTCCTGGGTACCAAACTGATGGAAGTTGTAACCACGCCCATCTGGAGATGGTCGGGAATCCCTGTGCTCAACGCCGCGCAAGTCCCGAGCCCGGAAACCGCCATTCCCGTGACCTACGTCGATGTGGCGAAAGAGGCCGGGCTGAACACGGTGAACGTGTGGGGTGGAGTGGACGATAAGAAGTACATTATTGAGGCCAAGGGAAACGGCATCGCCTTTTTTGATTACGACAACGACGGCTGGATTGACATCTATCTGACCAACGGAACGCGCCTGGACGCCAAGTGGCCCCCCGGCCAGGCTCCCACAACGCACCTTTACAAGAATAACCGCAACGGGACCTTTACGGACGTGACCGAGCACTCCGGCCTTGGGCGGACCGGATGGCAGACGGGCGTATGCATCGGCGATTACGACAATGACGGCTTGGACGACCTTTTCCTGACTTTCTGGGGGCACAACATCCTCTTCCATAACAACGGCGACGGGACGTTTACGGATGTCACCCGGAAGGCCGGCCTTTATCAGGACGAGGTCCGCTGGGGCTCGGGCTGCACCTGGGTTGATTATGACCGCGATGGCCACCTGGACCTGTTTGTCTGTAATTACATCGTGCTGGACCTGGCCAAAATCCCGGCGCCGGGGCAGAGCGGTTACTGCCAGTGGAAAGGTATCCCGGTGATGTGTGGACCGCGCGGCTTGCCGGGCGGGTCGAACATTTTGTACCACAACAATGGTGATGGAACGTTCACCGACGTTTCTGAGAAGTCGGGGATTCTGAAGACCGGTCCCCGGTATTCCATCACGGCCGTGACTTATGATTTTGATAACGACGGCTGGCCGGATATCTACGTGGCGGTCGACTCCGAGCCGAGTATCCTGTTCCAGAACAAGCACGATGGAACATTTGAAGACATCGGCGTAATGGCGGGGTGCGCGTACAACGAAGACGGCCAGGAACAGGCCGGCATGGGCGTTGGCGTGGGCGATTACGATTGCGACGGCTGGTTCGACATTTTCAAAACCAATTTCTCCGACGACACTTCTGATCTCTACCGAAACAATGGTGAGGGCACGTTTACGGACGTCACGTTTATGGCAGGCGTGGGCCAGGACACTCAGGATGTGAAATGGGGCTGTGGCTTTGTAGATTATGACAATGATGGCTGGCCGGATATCATCCAGGTAAACGGCCACGTCTACCCCAAGGTTGACAAATTTCATCTGAGCCAGACGTTCAAGGAACCCCGGGTTGTTTATCGCAACCTGGGAAACGGCCGGTTCAAGAATGTGTCGGCGGAACTGGGGCCGGGAATCAGCGAGCGATTTTCAAGCCGGGGATGCGCCTTTGGCGATTACGATAACGACGGCGACATCGACGTGGTGGTCTGCAACATGAACGATCCGCCTTCGCTGCTGCGCAACGACGGGGGAAACAAGAACAACTGGATCAAGCTCAAACTGATCGGGACCGTGTGCAACCGCACTGCCATTGGCGCGCGGGCTTACGTGACCACCGGCAAGCACCGGCAGATGAATGAGGTCAGCAGCGGAACCAGCGTGATGTCGCAGAGCGACCTGCGGCTGCATTATGGCCTTGGCAAAGCTGCAAAAGTGGATTTGATTGAAGTAAAGTGGCCCACAACGCAGAAGGTCGAGAAGTTCACCAATGTTGATGTGAACCAGATTCTTACCATCCGCGAGGGCCAAGGAATCATCAAGAAGACCAAGCCGGGCAAGTGATGGTGTCCAATGTATACGGGCGGCCAGGCTGCGAAGTGGCTGGTGAGTAAAATTGAATAATCGAAAGAAGCGACCGGCAGATGGATTTGCCGGTTTTGTCATTTTGCCGGCTCATTCAGGTCCGGCCCGAAGTGGAGGCTGGCCTGTGCGTCTTTTTCGGCTGGTGGTCTTCCTTGCGCCTGTGCTTCTAGCAACTGTTTGCGCCGGGCGTGCGGCTGGATCGAGTTCGGCCGCCCCGAAAGGGTCTGCCGCGGCTGAGGCGCCCCCGAGGATTTCGAACATCGAGCCCTCCCAGACCAATCCTGGCAGCCGAATCACCGTAAAGATCACAGGCGAGAACTTTTTGACCGGAGCTTACGTCTCCTTTACAGATCCTGCCATTCATGTCATCGCCACGCGACGCGCCAGCGGGACAGAGTTGGATGTGGATATCGCAGTCGGACAGATGGCGAAACCGCAATCGGTCGTTCTCTATGTCTCCAATCCTTCCGGTGCGTCGGCGCAAACCGCGTTTGCGGTTGCTTCGGGCGAAGCTCCGGCGCAGCAGGAGAGCCAGCCTTCGTCATCCAACCCGCCTGTTGTAACCAGGGTTAATCCTGCGCAGGCTGCGCCCGGCAGCAAGCAGACTGTGAAAGTGACGGGCAAAAACTTCAAGCAGGGCGCCAAGGTTGCTTTCTCCAATCCTGGCATTCGCGTCCTTTCAACCGATTTCAAGAAATCGACGCAGCTTGTGGCGCAGATTGAAGTGGCGCCCAACGCGCCCGCAGGCAAAACGAGTCTGTTTGTGATTAATCCCGACGACAGCGAGGTGGAAACAAGCTTTGAAGTTAGAGGGGAAAATTCTGGGCAGACTGGAACCACTGCAGAAAAAACTCCATCGCAGGCAAACACGCCCACGCAGCAATGGAGCGTCTACAACCTTGGAGACGCCACGAGCATTCTGCAGAATCCGGGAAAGGCCAAGGGAGAGCTGGTCGTGAAAAGCGGTATGCTCGAGTATGACCAGGACGGCAAAGCCGTTTTCACCGCCAAGCCGGGTGACATCCAGGAAATTGCCCCCAATGTCTTTTTCGGCCTGAACACCGGGACGTTCCACATTATTCTGAAATCAGGAAAGACCTATAATTTTGTTTCCTCATCGCTGACACCTGCGGATACCAATTCGATTGTCGAATCCCTGCACAGCGCGCTGAAGTGACGGTTTGTCTGCCGCGGGCCTGCCGGGTGGACGTTTTGGGGCGCCCAACTTCAGTGGGCATTCGGCGGTCCCATCAAAGGAGCGTCGGGTTTTGCATCTTTTCGGTCCATTTCCACGCGCGTCCTGGGCAAACTTTGCGGATACTTATCCTGAAGAAAAGTGATCAACTGCTCGCGGACGAGACAACGCAGGTCCCAGGACTTGGATGAATCGGAGGTGCTCATCAGGGCGCGCAATTCCATGACGTGTGCGGTCGCATCAGTGACCTGGACTCCCCAAACCTTTCCATCCCACAGGTCCGTGGTTTTCAGGATGCGGTGAAGCTCCTGGCGGATTTCCTCCACCGGTACCGTGTAGTCGGTGTAAAGAAAGACCGTCCCCAGCAGGTCTGCCGTGACGCGAGTCCAGTTCTGAAAAGGGTGCTCGATAAAGTAGGAGATGGGAACTACCAGCCTGCGGAGGTCCCATATTCGGACCACTACGTAAGTGCTGGCGATTTCCTCGATCCATCCCCATTCCCCTTCCACAATTACCACGTCCTCGATCCGGATGGGTTCAGTCAGTGCGATCTGAAGTCCGGCCAGCAGATTGGAAAGCATCGGCCGTGCGGCCATGCCGACAATGATTCCGACGATTCCAGCCGATGCAAAAAGGCTGACGCCGAACTGCCGGATGCCCGGGAATGTCATCAGCATCACGGAAAAAGCAACAATGCAGGCGACGACGGTGGCCGTCCTTCGAAGGACGTGAATTTCTGTCTGAATCTTGCGCGCCCGCAGGTTATCACTGACGCCGATTTTGTATCTGTCTTTGGCAACGTCCTCAAAAACGTCGATCAGGATGATCAGCAGCCAGGCCACGGCGGCAATCATGCCCAGGGCGACGATGTGCCGGATGATTCCCATGGGCCACGGCGGCAAAGAAGTGGCAGGCAAGGCCACGAACAAGGCAAGCAACGGGAGGATCAGCCTGGCGGGCGTGCTTCCGTGCTCTACCAGGGAGTTATCGATCACGCTCCCCGTTCTCTTGGCAAGCCGCTTTCCGGCGGAAAACAGAATCTTATGGGCGATGAGGGCCAGGACGATGGCTCCAACCAGGGTCCCGGCGGAGATTGCCCAGGCTTGCCAATGATTCACCAGTTGAGTCATTATTTCCATTGTCTCCCTGCCTTTGCCATCGTAGCCTACCGTGTGGCCTCTGAAGGCCTGCCTGTTTATATGGTACAGCTTCAAGGCGTGTCATCGGTATGCTATAGTTAAGTCTGCTCGCAGAATGCTTCTCACACTCGCGGGGTTTTTCCCATGAAACGTTATGGTGAACATCGCTTTCCAGGGAAGCTGTTTGTTGTCGAAGGCATCGACGGCTCCGGCAAATCGACACAGTTGAACCTCCTCCATCAATGGCTTCGGGCTGAAGGGTACGGGACCGTCTTCAGTGAATGGAACTCGTCTCCTCTGGTGCGTGACACAACGCGTCGTGGCAAAAAGAAAAAGATGCTGACCCCGGCCAGTTTCTGCCTGATTCACGCCACCGATTTTGCCGACCGGATGGAACACAATATTATTCCGCTGCTGAAGGCCGGCGCGGTGGTGTTGTGCGATCGCTACATTTACACGGCTTTTGCGCGTGATGTGGCGCGCGGGATGGACCCGGATTGGGTGCGGGAACTTTACGCCTTTGCCGTGAAGCCCACGCTGGCCTTCTATTTCCGCGTTCCCCTGGAAGTTGCCATGAAGCGCCTCCTGAACGGCCGCAGCGGCTTCAAGTTCTATGAGGCTGGAATGGATTTGGAACTAAGCGGCGACCCTGTCGAAAGTTTTGAGCTTTTTCAGGGCC
>DASSJE010000267.1:0-2396 GCA_035691365.1 Terriglobia bacterium | reverse complement strand
AAACGGGCAAAGACGGGTTCCTCGTTCCCGCGGTGGTCATCGATGACCACCCGCGCTTTGCCTGGCGGGGACTGTTGATTGACGTCGGGCGTCACTACATTCCCGTCGACGTGCTCAAGCGCAACATCGATGGAATGGCCGCGGTGAAAATGAACGTACTGCATCTCCATCTGTCCGATGATCAGGGATTCCGCGTCGAGAGCAAACGCTACCCCAAGCTTCAGCAGATGGGTTCAGACGGCATGTACTACACGCAGGCCGAAATTCGCGACCTGATCGCTTACGCCGAAGATCGGGGAATTCGCATCATGCCAGAGTTCGATATGCCGGCCCATAGCCTGTCCTGGTTTGCAGGTTACGCGGAATTGGCCAGCACTCCTGGAACTTACAAGATCGATCCAGCTACCCCCTACACGGTGATGGATCCCACCAAGGAGGGGACGTACAAATTCCTGGATAAATTTATCGGGGAAATGGCAAAGCTTTTTCCTGACCTTTACTTTCACATCGGCGGAGACGAAGTCAACGGCAAGCCGTGGGACGACAACCCGAAAATCCAGGCCTTCATGCGTTCTCACGGGATCAAGAACAACCAGGATTTGCAGGCGTACTTTAATCAGCATCTGGAAAAGATTTTGAAAAAGCACCACAAGATTATGGTCGGATGGGACGAGATTTTGCGCCCGGATCTGCCGAAGACCATTGTGGTGCAGTCATGGCGCGGGCAGGAATCGCTCGCCGCCGCCGCGCAGCAGGGCTACAGCGGAATTCTTTCATTCGGCTACTATCTCGACCTGATGTGGCCGGCTTCGAGACATTACGCCGTCGACCCCATGTCGGGCCCGGCTTCTACGCTGAACCCTGAGCAGAAGGGCCGAATCCTCGGCGGAGAGGCATGTATGTGGGGCGAGTGGATTAGCCCGGAGAACATGGATTCGCGGGTCTGGCCGCGGGCAGCGGCAATCGCTGAACGTCTGTGGTCTCCGCAAAATGTTCAGGATGTCTCGTCGATGTACGGGAGACTGGAAGACATCAGCTGGCGCCTGGAATGGTTGGGCCTTACCCATAGATCGCACGAAATACCGATGTTGCAGCGCATGAGTGGAATGGACGACATAGAGGCTCTGCGCACGCTTGCCGCTGTCGTCGAGCCGGTAAAGGACTATTCACGTATGGGAGCTGTGACCGGCGACTGGAACTTCAGGGCCCCGCTGAATCACCTGGTTGACGCTGCGAATCCGGAGAGCGAAACCGCCCGAATGTTTCAAGACCTTGTTCAGCACTACGTTCAGAGTCGGTTTCAGGATCGCAAGGCGGAAACATCCATCCGCACATTCCTGACGGATTGGCGTGACAATGACGCCAAATTAGAGCCCATTCTGGAAAAATCTTTCCTGTTGCGCGAAGTTGCACCCCTTTCGCAGGAACTCTCGATGGTGGGAACAACCGGCTTGCAGGCACTGGACTACTTGGATAAGTCTTCGGCGGCTCCAGAAGCATGGGAGAAGCAACAAGTTACTGAACTCGATACCGCCAAGACTCCGAAGGCCGAATTGCTGCTCATGGTGGTTGAGCCCGTGAAGCAGTTGGTCGAAGCTAGCACACGGCGCCAATCGCAGTAGCTCAACGCGTGCCACGAGTGGGCGTTGCTCTAAGGCGAATGTTACCAAAGAGCAACTCTGCACTTCCGAGTATTGACCTGGCAATTCTTTGACGCGCACGATAACGAAAAGAATTCGCGAGGCGGCTGCGGATCCAGTCCACAGTTTTGGCCGAAAACACTTCCTGGAGAAGTTAAATTCCCTGTTGGAGGTTCTCATGTTGGGGCGAACCACATTCTTTCTTTGTGCCATCTTCCTTGGCAGTTCGTGCATGTTGCATGCGGAAAATCAGGTTCTGGCGGAAGTGCGGTTCATCACCCATAACCGCGCCGAAAAGACCGCCGGTGTGTGGATCGATGGGCAATACGTCGGATACGCAAAGGAACTCGCCGGCGACAAGAAAATGCTCCTTCTTCCTGGAAAACACGAAATCATCGTTCGCCAGCCCTGGTACCGGGATTATGTGGAGCAGGCCGTGCTGGAACCCGGCGAGGTGCACGTCGTCACTCTTTCCCTGGTGAAGGAGGCCCGCATGCCATCGCGGGATGCTACCGGTGAACTGCGAATCTCGGCCACCCCCACCCGGGCCGCGGTATTCGTTGACGAACAGTTCGCAGGCCACGTCGATGAGTTTGATGGCGCCGGAAAGGCCATGTTGCTTACGCCGGGAAAGCATCGGGTGCGCCTGGCGTTGCCCGGTTATCTTCCCTTTGAAACCATGGTCGACTTGCGGCCCCACCAGAAGCTGAAAATTGAAACGGCGCTGGTGAAGGGCAGCATTACCGAGGCCGGTTC
>DASSJE010000266.1:0-8362 GCA_035691365.1 Terriglobia bacterium | reverse complement strand
TCTTTGTTTTCAATAACTTCTTGGCTTCGTTTCCCAAAATAAGATATCTTTTTTTAATTTTTCAGCCCCGAAAGGGCCAAAATCGCCCCTCTTTTTTGCACGCTTTTCTCGTCCGCAGGGCCGGAACTGCCAGGTGTCCAGGTCTGGATCGAAGCGCCCCTTTCCACCCGCGCCGAGGCCGCCCGGCGCAGCAGATGATAAGACTAGCACGCTAGCTCACGTTTGTCAAGTTTTTTCTTCGAGATTTTTCGCCAGGCAGGGCCTGCCGCAGGGCGGCCGCCGCGACAAGAATTCCTCTCGCCCTGCGCCCCAGGGCCTTCGAGGTTAAGCATATCCAGACTATGAATTCGTTACGCCAATGAGGAGCCGTCGGTGAGCTTCCCGATACGGGAGTTTCTAAAGCTCATTAAGAAATTGAGTCAATCCCTTGACTTTGGCCACCCGAAGAACTAAGCTACAGGGTGCACACCTGCACCAAAACGAGGTCATCTTGATATGGCATTTCAAATAGGCGAAAAAGTAGTCTATCCAAATCAGGGAGTAGGTATCATCGAGCAAATCTCAACCCGAAATCTGACCGGCCACCCCGAGATGTTCTACCTGCTAAAACTGAATTCCAGCAGCCTTCGAGTGATGGTGCCGATCAGCAACGTCAACAACGTGGGCTTGCGGAAGGTCGTCCGAGGAAAGGATGTGGAGACGATCCTGGAGTTTCTCCGCAAAGGCCAGTGTAAAACCCAGCAGGATTGGAAGGGGCGCTTCAAGGAAAATTCCGAGAAGATGCGCAGTGGTTCACTGCAACAGGTGGCGGAGGTCTACAAGAGCCTGCTTGTTTTGAGCCAGGGTAAGTCCCTCTCATTCCGTGAAAAGAAAATGTTCGATCGTTCCTGGCAATTGCTGGTGGATGAGATTGCAGTTGCCCGGGGCATCGCGCGCGAGACCGTGGAAGCAGAGCTTGTTCAGGCTCTCAACAGGTCGAACCTGAAAGTCCAGCTCCCAAGCTGAAATTTCTTATTTCAATCAAATCAACCGGACCAGGGGGAAAGGGCCGTATTATCAGGCGGCAGCAAAGTTTTCCCCCTGGTTTCCCTCCTTAGACCCCGCGTTTCGCTTGCACCCCGACCCCGTGAGGAAGTATTCTAAAAAGAGGTAAGACCGGTATCTGGCTTGCTTTTTTGGGCGTCGAGGGTGGCCGTTTGGAAACTTAGTTGCACAAGATGTTGTAGCTTGATATTAAAAATCCCCTACCTTTGGTAGTTTTTTCTTGACAGCACCCCTCCTGGAGCGATAGAGTCCGCAAAGTGCATTTTTGATCTGTTCAACGAAGTGATGTCGCAAATGAGGCAAAGCAATCCTGGCGGGAATAAAACCTTGATAATTTGCAGTACCCGGAATGGTTCGCGCCTTCAGCGCCTGAAATCGAGAACAGCGGCTTGGCCTGAAATTATTTACTGCATATAAACCATTAAGCTGAATGGGGGCTCTGATGGCCGATCACAAGACTTTTTCCATGGAAGCGCAAAACATGACAAATTCAAAAGCATCCGGGCAAGCCGGAATTGAGATGAAGAGGCTTTTCAGCAAGGAAGGTGTTCATCCATTTGATGAGATCGACTGGGAAGTTCGCACGGCATCGATCCAGAACGAAAAGGGCGAGACGATTTTCGAGCAACGGAACGTCGAGGTCCCCAAAGACTGGTCGATGACGGCCACGAATATCGTGGCTTCGAAGTATTTTCATGGCAAGCCGGGAACGCCGGAACGCGAAACAAGCGTTCGGCAACTGGTGAGCCGCGTGGCGGATACCATTGCGGATTGGGGCAGGGAAGGCGGCTATTTCCGGACCGACGAGGACGCGGAGATTTTCCATGATGAACTGACGCACCTTCTGGTTCACCAGAAGGCGGCGTTCAATTCTCCGGTCTGGTTCAATTGCGGCCTCTGGCACAAATATCAGCGAAGCTCCAAAGGGACCGGCTGGTATTGGGACCAGGCCACCGGTGGCGTGAAGAAGGAATCCGAGGCCTATCGTCATCCGCAGGTGTCTGCCTGCTTTATTAATTCCGTGCAAGACAATCTCGATAGCATTCTTACACTGGCCAAAACTGAAGGGATGCTCTTCAAGTGGGGTTCGGGCACGGGAACGAACCTCTCGCCGCTGCGGTCCTCAGTCGAGGCGCTATCGGGCGGCGGTATAGCTTCGGGACCTCTTTCCTTCATGAAAGGTTATGACGCGTTTGCCGGTGTCATCAAATCCGGCGGCAAGACGCGGCGCGCGGCCAAAATGGTGATCTTGAACGCCGATCATCCCGACATCGTTGACTTTATCGAGTGCAAGGCCAAAGAAGAGCGGAAGGCCTGGACGCTTGTGGATGCCGGCTACGATTCAGCCATCGATGGTGAGGCGTATAGCTCCATCTTTTTTCAGAACGCCAATAACAGCGTTCGTGCTACGGATGAATTTATGCAGGCGGTTGTGGAAGATAAGGATTGGGTGACCCGGAGGATTACGACCGGTGAACCGATCGCCTCCTACCGTGCGCGCGATCTGATGCGCAAGATCGCAGAATCCGCCTGGCAATGCGGCGACCCAGGAATGCAGTTTGACACTACGGTGAACAGGTGGCACACGTCAAAAACCACGGGGCGTATCAATGCTTCCAATCCCTGCAGCGAGTACATGTTCCTGGACGACTCTGCCTGCAATCTGGCCTCACTGAACCTGATGAAGTATGTGACCCCGGATTTGAAGTTTGACGTCGAGGCCTTCCAGCACGCTGTGGAAGTGGTGATTACAGCGCAGGAAATTCTGGTTGATAACGCCAGTTACCCCACCGAGAGGATCGCGGAAAACTCGCACAATTACCGGCCCCTGGGACTGGGCTATGCCAACCTGGGCGCGCTTTTGATGGCTAACGGCCTGCCGTATGATTCCGACACCGGGCGGGATTTTGCCGCCGCCATCACCGGCCTGATGCATGGCCAGGCGTATCTGACCTCCTCGCGTATCGCCGGGGAAATCGGCCCTTGCCCAGGTTATGAGGAGAACCGGGATTCCTTCCTGGAAGTGATCTCCATGCACCGGAATGCTCTACAGAACATCAAGGCAAGAAATGTTCCGGAGCGTCTGATGGAAGGCTGCCACGAGGTATGGGATGAGTGCATGGCCAGCGGCGTACGCCACGGATACCGCAATTCGCAGGTGACCGTCCTGGCGCCGACGGGGACCATCGGCTTCATGATGGACTGCGACACCACGGGCGTGGAGCCTGACCTGGCGCTGGTGAAATATAAAAAGCTGGTGGGCGGCGGTCTTATCAAGATTGTCAACAACATCGTCCCCATGGCGTTGCTCAAGCTGGGTTACACGGACCAGCAGGCGGCGGAAATCGTAAATTACATTGATCAGAACGGGACCATTGAAGGCGCTCCGGCCCTGAAGCCCGAGCACCTCGCGGTGTTTGACTGCTCGTTGAAGCCGGCGAAGGGCAAACGTTTTATTCATTACATGGGACACGTGCGAATGATGGCAGCCGTTCAGCCCTTTATTTCCGGAGCGATCTCAAAGACCGTCAACCTGCCGGAAGAGGCCACCGTCGAGGATATTGAGAAGGCTTACCTTGAAGCCTGGCGCCTGGGGCTCAAGGCCATCGCCGTCTATCGCAGCGGGTCCAAACGCAGCCAGCCCTTGAATACATCCGATGCGAAACGGGAAAAGGCCCAGACGCCCGCGCCTTCTGGAGAACCGGAAGAGGTCCCGGCCACGGTTTCCGAGGGCAAGCCCTTTCGGCACAAGCTGTCAGATGAGCGCCGCGCCATCACCCACAAGTTCTCCGTGGGCGGCCATGAAGGTTACCTGACTGTGGGGCTTTACGAAAATGGGCAACCGGGCGAGATCTTCATCACCATGGCTAAGGAAGGCTCGACCGTTTCAGGCCTGATGGATTCTTTCGCCACTGCGGTTTCGCTGGCGCTCCAGTATGGCGTGCCGCTGAAAGTGCTGTGCGACAAGTTCAGCCATACGCGGTTTGAGCCGAGCGGCTGGACGCCCCACCCGGAAATCCGCTATGCCAAGTCCGTTATGGACTACATCTTCCGGTGGCTCGCGTGGAAGTTTCTGCCCAGGGATGCCCAACCTCGGGAAAATGCCAGCATCGAAACCATGAATGGCAAGGAAACTTCCAAGGCTGCCGGCCTGGCCCAACAATTTTCCCGTGCGGTGGCAGAATCCTCGGCGAACGTAAGCCAGCCAGGGCTTGCCGGCGTGGAATTGAAAGACGACGATGCGCCGTCCTGCGCCGACTGCGGCGCCATCATGGTCCGCAACGGGGCGTGTTACCGTTGCATGAATTGCGGTTCAACCAGCGGGTGTTCATAGGAGGCATGCCGGCGGCCGGCACACAATTTGAGTGTCTCATTTTGGGGAAGGTTTGCGCCAGAAAAGGAGAATCAGTATGAAATCTCTTTCTCTTAGCCCCGATGCGGTTACGACGCGGCGGCTCATCGGCAAACGCCTGCCCAGCGAGCGGTTCGGAGTTGTTAGAGTTCGTGGTGATGTTGCCTGTGACAATGGTTTTTATTGGGTTTTCGACAATCTGGACGACGCCAAACAGCTTTGCGCTTTTCTAGTTACGGACGAACTTGGAGCGTATGTATTCGATACAGTCATCCAGAAGAAGGTGTTTGAGCTGGCCGCCCCTCCGGAGTGACCTGGATGGCTGCCAGCCCCTGGCGTTGGGTGCGGGATGGAAATCCGTCCAGTCGGGCTACTGGGATTAGGCGTAGACTTTGGAACGAGTTGGCGAGGGCACGGTTGCAACGCTACAAGGTTGTTGACAATGGATGTTCCATCGTATAATCATGATAGCACTGTGCGTCGGGGTTCCTTCGGGGCGCAGGATGCGGAAACTCAAGAGCACACGAGCGATAGCGGCAGGAACCGACGCGAATAATCCAAATTGCATTACCGCCGGGTTGCACAGCAGTTATTCCCCGGTTGAGTAGATGTAAGCGGTGTGTATTTGGCTGATTAAGATGTGGGGCGATTTGTTCTGAACTCTGATGGAGGGAGTTTGCCACACATGCCAGATGGGTCCTCAAAGAGATTGTCGCTGCAGGCAAGGGAGATCCTGGACGCGGCGAGAAGCCGCGGGGAGGTCTTTCTGCTGCGAAGCGCCAATGCCAGAAGCAAATGGGTAGCCTCCGGTCCTCACCACTTCATTGACCACAGGAATCCGAAGATATCTGTCGCTTATCTCAAAGGATTCAAGGAACTGCAGTCCAAAGGTCTTTTGGTTCACGACTTCGGAAACCACTACCGGTTGGCTGTTGAAGCTTCGGAAGTAGGTGAGTGGCTCAAGAATTAGGAAACGGGCTGCTTCCGTTTCTCCGCAATTTCTCTGGCAGGGCGCATAGATGTCCGCCAGATGGAGAGATTGGCTTGGAGTTGTGGAGCACTGGCAATCTTTGAATGCACAATCGATTCGAACGCAGATGTGTTGAGAGGGGCTGCTTCGGGAGCGAGGCGGCCTTTTTCTGTTTTGGGAGGTTCTATGGATGTGAAAGAGGCATTGCGGGCGATTTGCAGCACCGGAGAAGGGTATTGTTGGTATTGTGACTGCAAACTTCCTCAAGAGAAAGAGGCCCTCAGCACGGGCTGGGACGTGAGACGGGTCGAAGGCGAGCGCGTTGCCAGCATTATACTGGTTTGTCCCCCTTGCAGAAAACTCCATGCAGAACTGGGTGAAGAAGGGTTGTTGCGCAGCCTTGCTCTCAAGGTGGAGCGTATCACCTGCTGATAGCTTGCGTTGGAAGCATTTCCGGGCCAGCGCAACCGGGCCCGTCGCGGTGTTCATATTGACCAACGGTATGCAGTTAAGACTCACGGTAAAGTGGTGGCCCGCGCGCCGGATGTTAACCCACGCAGAGAGGACCCGCAGGTTTCATTAATCAGGACCTACCCATCGCTCCCTGTTAGCTCATGGTTGCTCCCGGAATTTAAAACCTTTTATGCCAGGCAAGAGAATCAGGAACTATTTCATCCGCCAGGTACGAAAGCTGGTGGAGAGATCCTCCCGGGATTCCGAGGGTTTTGCCGCCTATTTTTCAGATCACGAGCCGCGAGACGAAGAAATTCTGGGGCTGATTGCTGTTACCGCTCTGCTGAGCGGCAAATATCACCTGGCGGACCGTTATCCCACTCCCGCCGAAGCTCTGGCGGCGCTTTCGGCTGACCAGCGCCGCGAGATTTGCCAGGAGTTTCGCCTCCATTTGCAGGCCTGCCAGCGGCAACGCCTGCTGGTTTAATCTGCGGACAGCAGGAACCCATTATTTGCACTCAGATCTTGTTCGCACGAACCTTCCATAACAATCACGATCTGTGGCAGGAACGGATGGGGAAGTATATCATCCGTCGACGGCCACAACCTTTCGACGTCCAGGCAGCCAGGGTAATCCTAATGCTTGGCAGTGTAGTAACGGTAGGCGTCCCGGATGGCGTCGGCGTTCTCGTTTGCATCCGCGCCAAAGTTTTTGTAGCGGGCTAGATCGTTCTCCCGCACAAGCTGATCGACGGATTTCCCCTGCCGGATCCCGGCCTTCACCTGGAGCAGGACGGCATTGAGGTAAACGCGCTGGGCGCGAAGCGTTTCTGTCGTGCCAAAGTCGCCGTGCGCAGGAACCACCAATTTTACTTTCCACCGTGCCATTTCATCCAGCACGTGCAGCCATCCTTCGTAGTTAACTTCGGGGTCGGAAAGATTGTTCCCGCGCGTCCAGTTGACGGCAAGGTCGCCGACGAAAATGATTTCCTCCTTCGGGAAGTAAGCTATGCCGTCGCCTGACGTATGGGCCGGTCCCATTCGGATCAGTTCCACACGTTGCTTGCCGTCGTCAAAAATCAGCGAGTCACGGAACCGCACGCTGGCGTTGGCAAGCGGCCATCGGGGGTCCTTCACCTGGCCGTGAACGTCCATGAGAGCGTAGCGGTCAAACTCCCGGGCGTATGCCTGCGTGGCCACTACGGCCGCTCCGGCTCGTACAAACACGATGTTGCCGTAGCTGTGGTCGGCATGGTAGTGAGTGTTGAAGACAAACCGGATCGGTTTATCGGTGGTCTTCCTGATCTCGCTGATGATCTTCGGCGCCGCCCAGGGGAAGTTGGCGTCGATCACCAGGACGTAGTCGTGAAACACGACCCATCCCACGTTGGTTTGCTCGTGCGTTGCCAGGTCTCCCATCCAGCTGTAGACCGAGGGCGCCAGCTTTCGCACCCGCGGTGAAAGAGGTCCCTGGCCAGAAGCTGCAGCGGAAAGGATAGGGATGGAAGCGATAAATTCCCGGCGTTGCATGAGTTCAGACCCTCCGATTCATAGCTCAATATTCCGTTTCAGGAAGCGAAGCAGGCGATTCATACGCCTTTTCGCCAGTTGCCGTCGCTGCCTTTCTTGATCCGGATAGTCAGCGAGCCATCCGGATTTGTCGGTTCGTAGCAGGCCCACCGGACGGGGCGGCGCACTCCTTTTGTCTCCAACTCCGCCCGCAGTTTGATCTGTTGCCCATCCATTCCCTTGGGAAGGATGATAGACGCCTCGCGAATTTGCCCGCCATACGGATGTCCCGCATCGAGATTGCCACCCACTCTGACTTGTCCATCGAGAGTTTCCGCATAGATGCCCAACACTCCGGGCACTCCCGAGACGCCGTCATTGGCAATACACAAAATCAGTTCCATGGTGTCATAGCGCTTTCTCTGCCAGATCAGCGAGGGCCGGACGCGGTAGCCAAGCCGCTGCTCCATGGCGCGGAGCGAATCCGGGTATTTCTCGTAATACCGCCGAATGTTATCCGCCTCTGTCCAGAGGCCGAAATAATTCGTGTCGATGTCCAGAGCATGAAATCCGGCCACCTCCCGATAAGGCCGGTCCATGGGGCCGCCCGACCCGTGCGGATAGTCATCCGTATTGGGCGTCTCGCGATCGCCGCCGATGAAAGTGCGCGCAGAACTGCCGAGCTTTTCGATGCAGGCTCTTACTTCAGCTTCCCATTCGGGAAGAACGTAGTGGCGATTTCCGCCATCCTCGAGCACCGTCGCCGCCCATGGCGGACGATGCGCCAGTTCTTCAATCTGGATGGGCTCATCCATAATCAGGCTGTCGGAACGCAACCAGCCTCCGGCCCGGACTACCATGTCCTGAACCTGGCGGTTGCCCACCTTGCTGATGTCGGGCTCCATGTTGACCGCAAGAGGCGTGCGCTTCCAGGCGTTCATCTGCAATTGGGTCAGATGCACAAAGGTCCTCTCAGCCGTCAGGTAGTCCGGGAAAGGATTTGGCAGGTCGTTGGTGTGAGCTTCACCCCAGAA
>DASSJE010000265.1:0-9378 GCA_035691365.1 Terriglobia bacterium | reverse complement strand
CGCGCGCTTCAGCGGGCAGTTTGAGAAAGATCTTGCCCCGCACCGCTGAAAAGTCGAGGTTCGATACCCGTGACTTCCAGTCGCGGTAAATGTCGTAAAGCGCCAGGCGCCCGGGTTGCACTTCATCCATGGTTTCGCCGGCCAGTCTCTTCACAGTTCTGGCGTGGCGGAAATAGGCGCGCATCCAGTCGGCGGGCTGGACTTTCCGGCCGAAGCCCACGCCGATCCCCTGGCCGGCGGCCTCTTCCTGCAGCTCATAGCTCAGGCGGTTATCGTCGCGCTCCCGCCGGTAATGCAGGAAGCAGCGCGTTGCAGCAAGGAATTGAAAGGCCCTGCCGGCCGCTTCCCCTGAGCGCGCAGGAAAGAGGTCTTCTGCAGCCTTCCACTGCCTGCCCGATTCCAGCCCGGCGATGAGGCTGAGCCAGCGGATGACGTGAAAATCGCGAAAGCCTCCCGGCACTTCTTTGATGTTCGGTTCCAGATGGAAAATGGTATCGGAATGCTTGTGATGGCGCTGGCGCGTCATCTCGATGAGATCGGTCAAGAGCGTCTTGCCGTCTTTGCGGAAGAGTTCCGGCAATCGGGCGTCATGAAGTTCGGAAAAAATTTCCTTCGAGCCCGCAACGTATCGGAGATCCGCCAGCGCCACGTTGAATTCCAGATTGTCCCTGTGGAGGATGCTGCAATCGTCCAGAGTTCTGCAGGTTTGCGAGGCGCGCAGGCGCAAATCCCAGAGGGAACGGACAAACTGGCCGATGAGTCCGCGGTGCTGGTCCAGCGAGGGGCTTCGCCTGGAAACAAAGAGAAGATCGATGTCAGACTGAGGAAACAATTCCTGCCGTCCATATCCTCCCAGCGCCGCCACGCACAGGTCTTCCGGCGTTTCGGAGCGCGCGGCAATCAGGGATTGATGGAGGTCCTGGTTGACGCGGTCAACCACCTGGGAACGCGCCAGCACATCGGAATGGCCGTTACCGCTGGTTTCAAACTCCGCTCTGATTCGGTGAAACTCCTCCGCGCAGAATTCCAGCAGGGATGTTTTCAGCGGCAGCGGCGCCATGGCCCTAGCTTATAGGATGAAAGATATCCAAAACCAATTAAATCGGCTTATGGACACCATAAACCGGCGGGATAACGCGAGGCAAGCTTTGATTAAACGCGTGTCGCGGCAGGGAACCGGGCACTGGTCAGGAACATACCAGTTCCAGCCGGCTGGGGCCCGACTTCTTGGCCTTTGCGAGGGCGGCCTCAGCCCAGGATACAAGCTCGTTGGCCTGATGGTCATTGCCGCCGACTGCGATTCCCACGCTGATGGTTACCGGGAAGTCGCCTTTGAAGGTTTTGAACGATTCCCCACAAATGGTGGTCTGCAGCCTGAGGGCCTGGCTCATGGCTCCGGAGCGGTCGCAAGCCGGAGAAATAATAACAAACTGGCCGCCGCTGTAACGGCCCACCGAGTCGTACGCGCGGACGGAATTCCGGATTCTGCGGGCTGTTTCACGCACGACGGCATCACCGGCCAGGTGCCCGTGCTGCTGATTGACCTGCCGGAGATCGTCAATATCAATGACAAGCACCGCCAGGGAAAAGCATTGCCGGCGCGCGCGATGGATTTCCCGGTGAAGAGTTTCGAGTATGGAGGAGCGGTTCCATAATCCTGTGAGGGGATCATGGGTCGTCTCAACCTTCATGTCTTTGCGGGCCGCCTCAACCTCCTCTTCCAATTCCAGAATGCGCTTTGCGGCGCGCAGGCGGGCCTTCAGTTCGTGGGCGGCGTAAGGCTTGGGGAGATAATCGTCCGCGACGGATTCGAAACGTCCGTTGGCGTCTTCTTTGGCCTGTTTAGCGGTCAGGAGGAGCAGGTACATGGGGGCCCGAGTCGTGTCTTCCCTGATCCTGCGGCAGAGTTGGACGCCATCCATCCCAGGCATCATCCAGTCCAGGATGGCGATCCTGGGTTGTGCGGGGCTTTGCAACGCGCGCCATGCTTCATCGCCGTCGCTGGCAAGGGACACGTCGAACCCCCATTTTTTCAGGAGAATTTCCAGGAGCCGGCGGTTGACAGGGTCGTCATCGGCCACCAGGACCTTCATCCGCTTACCTCGCTTTGCAAGATTGCGATGGCCTCCAGAACACGCTGGATTTTCTCTTCCAGATTGCGAAAGCGTTCCGGGATGTGCTGCAGGTCTCCCTTCTGCGCCGTTGTTTCGAGATGCCGCGCAGCCTCCACGGCGTCCGTGGCCCCAAAATTGCCGACGGACCCTTTCAGGGTGTGGGCTATCAGATGGATGGCAGCTGCATCGTTGGATTCGACAGCGCTCCGCAGCTTTCCTATTGTGGCCGGCGCTTCGTTTGCAAAAATCCTCAGCAGGTCGAAGAGGAGGTCCGATTCGCCCTCCACGGTTGCCAGCGCCTGTTTCCAGTCGATGACTTCCGGGGCCGCGGGTTTTGCCGGGAGTTCTTTCTCTGTCTCTTGAGGTGGCGGCACGGTCTGCTCGATAACGTTGACGAACTCCTGAATGCGGATGGGTTTGGCAATGTAGCCGTCCATGCCGGCGCTGAGAAATCGCGAGCGGTCACCTTTCATGGCGTGGGCGGTCATAGCGATGATGGGCAGCCGCTTTGGCTGCCCTGTTTCCAGAGCCCGGAGGGCAGCCGTTGCTTCCAGGCCGTCCATCTCCGGCATCTGGACGTCCATCAGCACCACATCAAAGCCGCCGAATCCGGAGGCCTGCACCGCCTCAACGGCTTTGCGCCCGTTGGTGACGGATGTGACCTCATGGCCGCACTTTCTCAACAGGTGTTCTGCGAGTTGGCGGTTGACTATATCGTCTTCAGCCAGCAGGATCCGAAACTTCCGCCGTTCCTGGCGCAGGGTGTGCCGGGTGATGAGTTCAGCGTCTTTGGAATCTTTTCGGTCCGGCGCGAGGGCAAGCTGAACGGCCTGGAGGAGGTCGCGCTCTTTGACCGGCTTGTGGAGATAGGCGGCAATTCCCAGTTTGCGGCAGCGGGCGGCATCACCGCGGTGTCCGCCGGAGGTCAGCATCATGATGGTCGCACCCGAGAACAAGGGATCTTCTTTAATCCGTTCCGCCAGCGTAAAGCCGTCCATATCCGGCATCAGGGCGTCAATGAGGACCAGCGGAAACGGTTTTCCTGCCGCTTTGGCCTGCTTCATGGTTTCCAACCCCGTCCATCCTCCATCGGCCATGGCGGGTTTCATTCCCCAGTTGGAAAGCAATTCCTCGAGCAGGCGGCGGTTCGTGGCGTTATCATCCACCACGAGCGCCGGCAATCCCTGCAGATTGACACTTCCGGTGGGCGACAACCCGTCGCCTTTGGTATGGGCAGGTTGAAAGCAAATGGTGAAGTGGAATCGGCTGCCTTCACCTTTCGTGCTTTCAACCCAGAGCCGGCCGCCCATCAGTTCGGTCAACTGGAAGGAGATGGTGAGGCCCAGGCCTGTCCCCCCGTATCGCCGCGTGGAAGAACTGTCGGCCTGGGTGAACGGCGCAAAAATCATCTGCTGTTTGTCGGAAGGGATGCCGATTCCTGTGTCAGCCACAACGAAGTGGAGAGCAATCTCACTTTCGGCTTGCGATTCCACGGTGACGTGCAGAACCACTTCCCCCTGGTCGGTGAATTTGATGGCGTTGCCGACCAGGTTGACAACAATCTGCCGCAGCCGCGTCGGATCGCCGCGCAAAGTGTAGGGCACGTCGTGCGCGACGTGCAGGGCCAGTTCCAGTCCCTTTTCGTGGGCGTGCAACGAAAGCGTTTTGAGCGTGTCTCCCAGAGAATCGCGCAACTCAAAATCGATGGGATTGATGTCCAGGCGCCCGGCCTCAATCTTTGAGAAGTCCAGAATGTCGTTGATCACGGTCAGCAGCGCTTCTCCCGAGCTTTTCACCAGAGTCAGGTATTCGCGCTGTTCTTCATTGAGCCGGGTGCTCAGCGCCAGTTCGGTCATGCCCAGCACGCCGTTGAGGGGCGTCCTGATCTCGTGGCTCATGTTGGCCAGAAATTCACTTTTCGCCCGATTGGCGCCTTCCGCGGCCTCCTGCGCCTTTCGACGCTCGAGCTCTATGCGTTTGCGTTCCGTAACGTCGCGCGCAATCCCCTGCACGCCCGCCGGTTTCCCTTCTTCAACAATCAGGCGGCTGCTGATTTCCACTGGAATCCGGTGCCCGTCTTTGGCCACAATTTCCATCGAGTAAATTGTCGGGGCGTCATTCTGCAATTTACGCCTGAGCATTGCTTTGGCGGTTTTATGGTATTCTTCCGCCACAAGATCGAGACCCTCCCTGCCCAGCACCTCGTCGCGGCTATACCCCGTGGCGGTTTCCGTTGCCCTGTTGATGGAGGTCAGTTTCCCTTCGAGGTCGGTGGTGTAAATGATGTCATTGGCGTTCTCAAACAATTCCTCATATCGTTTCTTGAGCGCCGTTTCCCGGTGCATCCACTCCCTCAGCAGGGAATTCTTGTTGCGGAGGCGCCGCCGGAGGATTTCAGTCCAAAGAAAGGCGAAAATGAGCAAAATGGCCGCGCCGCCGAGGATCCAGGTCCACTCGTCGGCCTCCCATCTGGCGATTGTCTCAACCGTTGAACGGCCACTGGCCAGGGCCGGCACGAATGTATGCCCACGAATGCCCTTCAGCAGGCCTCCGGTGGAACTCTGGTAGATGGGGCAGGCCGTTTTGCTCCCGGCAGACACTTCACCACCCGTCAGGCACAATGGCGCGCCGTGCAAAAGCAGCGCCAGGATTGCGGCAGCCGCAGGCAGCCGCCGGCGGGTGGGAAGCCAGCCACGCGTGCGATGCCCCGGGCCGCACGTGACGCGGAATTCCTTCATGATCTTTTCACTCGCGCTGGGAGTTCATCAGTTTTTCATAGCATTCGGGGCAGATACCATGGCTGAACTCCGCGTCCGAATGTTTGCTGACATAACTTTCAAGCTGCTGCCAGTAGTCCCCGTCACTGCGAATCTTTTTGCAATACATACAGATGGGTAATAATCCACGCAACTGTTTAACCTGCTTCAGGGCCGTTTCCAGGTCCAGCACGCGGTCGGCCAGTTTCCTTTGCAGTTCGAGCACGCGGAATCCCACCCGGACGCGCGCCCGCAGCTCGCCGTGGTGGAAAGGTTTGGTTATGTAGTCGTTCGCGCCGGCTTCGAGACCGGTAACAATGTCGGGATAATCGTCGCGTGCCGTCAGCAGGATCAAATACGGAGGCAAACTTGACGGCAAAGCTCTGGCCCGGCGGCAAATGGTGGGCCCATCCATTCCGGGCATCATCCAATCCAGGACCGCCAGCCCGGGAGCTTCCGGGCTGGTCAAGACCTGCCAGGCCTCAGTCCCGTTCCTGGCGAGCCGGACGTTATGGCCCCAGTTCTCAAAAGCTTTTTGCAGGATCCGCAGCGACACCGGATCATCATCGGCTACCAGGACGCTGAGCACCTCCTGTGTTGTGCCCCTTGGACAGTTCTCTTTGGTTACCATGTTTAAGCTCCGGCCTCGCCGGCGTTCAATTCTGCTGGACCTTTTGCAGCGCCTGGGACAGTTCTTCCAGGGTGAAGGGCTTTTCCAGGAACTCCGGATCCCCGGCTTCCATGGCCTCGCCCCGGATTCGTCCCGAACTGTACCCGGAGGATAGAATGACTTTGACTCCAGGGTTGATATCCTTGAGCCGGCCGTAGGCTTCCAGCCCGCTCATTCCCGGCATGATCAGGTCGAGCAGAACACAGTCGATGTCCCCGCCTTTCCTGGAATAGATTTCGCAGGCTTTGTTGCCGCTCTCTGCGGTTTCCACTTCATACCCCAGGCGGGTCAGACCCTTTTCCAGAAATTGAAGGACGCGCGGTTCGTCGTCAACAACCAGGACACGGCCCTTGCCGGCCATCATCCGGCCTGAGGCGGGACTCGTTGCCCTGGGCGGCTGATCAAGTACGGCCGGAAGGTAAAGCGAAAATTCGGTTCCTTCACCCTGTTTGCTGGTGACCGCAATAAAACCTTGCGTCTCCCTCACAATACGGTCCACCATGGCCAGGCCCAGGCCAGTGCCGCGCCCCGGCTGCTTGGTGGTGAAGAGTGGCACAAATATTTTTTCCAGAATGTCTGCGGGAATTCCCACCCCGGTGTCACGGACCCCAATACGCACGTAATCGCCCGCTGCGCGCGCCGCGGGGAGCCGGGCATCTCCAGGTTGAAGCGTTTGCAGTTGTCCCTCAATCACCAGCGTCCCGCCCTTCTGCATGGCGTCGCGGGCATTGATGCAGAGATTCAGGATGGCCAGTTGGAGCCGGCTACGGCTTCCTCTGATGCAGGGTAGACGGGGCGCTATGTGATGTTCGATACGGACCTTTCGGTCGAACGTGCGCGAAATGATGCGGATGACAGTCCCGAGCAGATCTCCCGCATCCGCTGGTCCCATATCGTCCGGGTTTTCTCTCGAAACATCCAGAAGGCTGCGGGCCAGGCTCGCCGCGCCTTTGGCGGATTCTTCGATGATCTTGAGGGGCTCGTGAAGCGGGTCCGCGGCTGGCAGCCGGACCCGTGCCAGCGACGCGAAGCCCATAATCACTTCCAGCGCATTGTTGAAGTCGTGGGCAACGCCGCCGGCAAGCAATCCCAGCGTCTCAAGCGCCTGGGACCGGTTGGTTTCCTTATCTGAAGGCTCGCCGTTTTCGTTCCGTTGAGGCTTCGCCTGCTCAAGGCTTTCCGAGGCGGGGTCTGTTACCGTGCCTTGATCGAACGTTTTCGAGGACCGGGTCCCTTCCGCCATGGCGACTCATTACCTTACGAGGTTAGGAATCAGGGGCTTTCCTTTCAAGCATTCCCGGCTTTGCGGCTGATGGCAGAGGAGACACCCAATCCCAACATCGCAAAGGACCTTCAATAAACTTTCTTTCGGCATTGCGGGAGGAAACTTGAACCTTTGGGAGATGTCTCAAACAAAGGGGAGATGGGGGTGAGCAAAGTGTCCAGTCTTGGTACACTGGAATTGTTCACGGAAGTCTCGCCCTGCTCAGCAGGTCCGCGCGAACGGGGCTTTTGTTCCGCATTTTAAGGAGGAATGAATGGTTAATACCCTTTCAACGATGGTTCCTTTGGGCACCGAGGCGCCGGATTTCAGCCTTCCGGACGCCGACGGCAAGGTTGTATCGCTTGCCGACTACAAGGGCGCGCCCGCCTTGCTGGTTGTATTCCTGTGCAATCACTGCCCCTTTGTCAAGCACGTCCTTCCGCATTTCGTCGAACTTGCCGGGGAGTACCAGCAGCGCGGCGTCGGCATTGCCGCCATCAGTTCCAACGACGTAAAGAGCCACCCCGACGACGCGCCCGCGAAAATGGCGGAGTTGAGCAGGGCGATGAAGTTTCCTTTTCCCTACCTTTATGACGAGAGCCAGCAGGTTGCCCTTGCTTATGGCGCAGCCTGCACGCCGGATTTTTATCTCTTTGACCGCGCAAATCGCCTGGTCTACCGCGGCCAGATGGATGACAGCCGCCCGGGCAACGGCCACTCTGTTACTGGGGCCGACCTGCGCGCCGCCATGGATGCCGTTCTGAGCGGCCGGCGGGTTGCTGACGATCAGAAGCCCAGCATCGGTTGCAATATCAAATGGAAGCCGGGAAATGAGCCGGATTATTTCCGGCACTAGGAGGATGTTTCTGCCAGCGGCCGGAGCGCTATTGCCGGGGAGAGTAGGTGATCCAGGTGGTCTTCAGAGTGCTGGTGTTTTCCACCTCGACCGCGTCAGCCGAAATGGCAAGGACGGTGAAAGTGTTTTCGAATGTGCCGCCTTTTGAAACCAGATACACGCCCGAGTTGTGAGAGATGACAGCCTGGGGCCCGGCGCCCGGTTTATCAATAAATCCGATGACCTTCATGTCCGAAAAGGTGGTTCCGGGCGCGCTGGCCGACGGGCCGCCCGCTGCCACGGCAGGGTTCGATGGAGTTCCACGGCGCCCGGCCCGCGGCCCTTCCGGTCGCGTCTTGAACTGGAATGGGTTGCGCATCGGCGACGCGGGGAGGTAGCGCGGCCGGAGTTCAATGCGGATTCCCGGCCGCTGCGCGTGAACGTCAAAAATGGGGTAGCCCTCCAGGTTAGCCACCACGCGGACCACCGAAGGGTTACCGGGGCGCCACTGGTCCACCCGGACGCTTTTCAGCACCGGCGAATTCACCGTGTAAACATTCCGGCCGCTCGAGTTGCGGGCGTCTTTCAGATCAATCACCAGCCGGAACGGGTTTGCAAGCTGGAAGACGCGATAGGGAACGGACTTGCTGCTCGCAATGTCAACGGTGGTTTCACCCTGGCTGCCCGGTTGAATCGAAATTCCGGATACCACCGCAGGCGTGGGCGCTGTCTCGCGGCGGGGTTTCATCAGGTCAGGGGCAGCCACGGGAATGAGCTTGTCGTGCGAAGGCAATACGGGGGCTGTCAGGCTGGCTGAGAGGTCTTTGAATCGATGTACCTGGAAGACGTTGCCGGGAGGCGGGTCCTCCTGGGCCGTCCGTTTCTCCCGGTCCAGAGCCTCGAGAGCCGCATGGGCTGCAGCGGCTTCTGCGTCGGGGTTTAATGCCATGCCGGCGCCCCGGGGCTTCAGCTCAATCCGGATTCCGGAAGCCTGCTTGGTGACGTTGGAGGACGGGTGGCCCTGCAGGTCGGCAACCACCCGGACCACCGCAGGGTCGCTTTTCCACTGCCCTGTCCGCACCCGTTTGAGTAGCGGGAATTGGGCGGCATATTCGTCCTTCAGGCCCGATTCGCGGGCGCCCTGCAGGTCCACCACCAGCCGCTCGGGGCTGGAGAGTTGAAACGTCCGGTAGGGCGCGGACCCGGTAATAGCGATGTCGATGACTACGGCGCCGCCAGGCCCCAGGTGGAGTGAAATCCCGCGAACCAAGGGCTGCGCCGGCGATTGGCCTGCTGCCTGCAGAGAGTGGCTCGGTAGCGCCAGTCCTGCTGCCGCAAGCGCCAGGAATGAGATAGTAGCAAGCTTCAGTCGAGTATTGGATTTGTGCGTTTCCATCGCCAGACACAACCCCGCGGCCATCTGAGAACGACGTCCGGGTTCGCGGATGTACGGAGCTAGGCCCAAATATATCGGGCGAATCCCGCCCTGTCAAGCAGCGGCTTGCGGTTGCGCCAGCACAAGATAAGCCCGCTTTAATGAACATCCGGCCCGCCCGCCAACTCGCAGCGTCTCCCACCAATAGTAAAGCCCTCTCCCGTGGAGTCTGTGTGACAACCGGGGCGAAGGAACGAGCAACGAGGAAGGGTAGTCCGTTGAACTTGAATTCAGTCCGAATCGGTTTTCGTTTCTCCGCCTTTTGAGGAGGCGAGCGAGGCCGGCCGGTTTCAATTCGCCGGGC
>DASSJE010000264.1:0-3367 GCA_035691365.1 Terriglobia bacterium | reverse complement strand
ACGAGATTCGCCCGCTTCAACCTCACCACAGGGCTGGTATCGATTCTGGGGAACCTTGCCTTGATGAAGGTAATGGTGGGCTTCGGAGACATGAACTACCTGGTTGCCAATGGAATTGCCATTGCGCTGTGCTCCGTCGCGAACTTCCTGGTCAGCGATGCTTGGGTGTTTGAGCCGGCGCGTCGGGCCAGCGGGAACTGAACTGAGAAGAATAGGGTGCGTTTCGCCGCCTTTGCGAGACGTGCGAAGTTCGCGGATAGTTCCAGGCCCGGGCAGGTCTAGGCTGCGACCTTCAGGATTACTTTGCCGTAGTTCTTCCCCTGCTCCAGAAGTTTGTACGCTTCCACCGCGCGCTCGAAAGGAAACACCTGGCCGATTTGCGGCGTCAGCTTCCGTTCCTTGATCCACGCCGAAAGCCGCTCCCAGGCAGGGCCCATGATCTCCTGCTTTTGAGATAAATAGGTCAGCCACAATCCCTGCACGCTGGCCGATTTCGCGTACAGCGCTCGCACATCGAGTTTCGGCTGGGCTCCGGTCGCGGTGCCGTACTGAATGACCTTGCCGAAATCGCGCAAGCAGCGCAGGCTCTTGGCGGTATGCTCGCCGCCTAACATATCGAAAACGGCATCGACGCCTTCGCCGTGGGTGAGATTCTTGACCGTTTCTTCGTAGTCGTGACGCTTGTAATTGATGCCGTGCTGCAGCCCAAGTTGTTTTACCTTGCTGAGCTTTTCGTCAGACGAAGAGGTTCCGTACATTTCTACGCCGAGCAGCCGGCCAATTTGAACTGCGGCAGTCCCCACGCCGCCTGCGACCGCATGAATGAGGACACGATGCGTGCGCCCGGGCCGGGCAGCTTCCGTCATCGCGGCTTGCCAGTATCCCAGATACGCCGTGAAGTAGTTGACCGGGAAGGCCGCAGCGTCTTCGTCGGACCAGTGGTCAGGAACCGGCCACAGCATGTTGGAATACGCCGGCGTCCGTTCGGCGAAGGCGGCCCACTGAGCATATCCCATCACGCGGCGACCGCTGTTTTCTTCCACCCCGGAAAACTCGCGGCCAACGATCATGGGCGGCGGCGGAGTTCCAGGGTAGCCCCCCTTAGTGGTCATGACGTCGGCGAAGTTCAGGCCTCCGGCGCGGACCAACACCAGAGTCTGGCCGGGTTTCGGATCGGGATCTGGGGATTCTTTAACGGAGAGAGCTTCAGGTCCGGACAAGCTGGACAGGACTAAGGCTTTCATGGCCAAAATTCTAGCAGGCTATTGCAGCGACCTCTCAACGACTAAGCTATGACCGCGCGGGCGCCGTACGCTTCGCTTCGCGGGGACAGCCCAAGGGGGCTGTCCGTGCGCGAGCCGAATGCGCTACATCACCACGAAAAGCGCGATCCGCATTCCGGGATGCATGAGATCGTACAGGTAATAATCGCCATCAAGATCATCCACGTAGTAGCCGTCCTCGTAAGCCCAATCTTCAGGCCAAGGGTCGAGGAAGACAAAGGTATAGCCGCTGTAAACAAAGCCTTGCTGGCCTCCGGAGACCCCCACCGGGCGGACGGCGAAGGTGTGGCTTCGACCAAACTGCTGTCGAAACCTGTCCTCAGGGATGCGTACGCTCTTGCCAGCGGGCCGCTGGTGCCCCTGGCCACTTTCCGGTGCGGACCTCATCTGATCCCGCGAGCGCTGATCTTCGCGTCTTTGCTCCTGCCTGTTTTCTTTGGGAGGTTTGGCCTCATCCTGGCGCGGGGCGTTGGTCTGATCGCGGCGGGGCTCGGGTCGAGCCTCAGGCCGAGCCTCAGGCTGCCGGGGTTCAGCTTGCCTCGGCTCCTGCTGCCGTGGCGCTCTGTTTTCGTCTTGTCGTGGTTCCTGTCCGTATATCAACATGGAACACGCGATCAGGAAGCAGAAAACGATAAAATTCAAACCGCTGCTAGCTCGCATAAGCACCTCCAAGAACTCTGTTACTGACAGCAAACTCCCAGGGTGTCCTGCTGGACGACGAACGCGCGTGCGTCTTTCAGATGCAACAATGTTGCTCCCCAGAAGCTAAGGTGTTTTCCTGTACCGGAAGGCGGGAGCAGACCGTAGACTGCCAGCTAAAGGCGCCGCCAGGAACGGTGCTTTATGACGTACGGTGGCATGCGCCGGGTGCTCCCCAGGCTTGATTCTGAGGTATATACTCGTAGCGTTACGGTATATCCGGCTGGGCCCCTTACGGCCGGACGGGGCGTGCATTCATTCCCCCTTAATTCATGCGCTCCGTATCTGAAAGGCCGATCCCGCTGGGGCGGCGAGAGCGGCACGGGTGCATTTCCCTGGTAGTTGGGCAACCTGCATCCGCGGGAGGTTTACCGTGGATATTGTTTTTGTACGTCTTCTTTTTATCATCGTTGTAGGGGCCACCTGCTTCGTCATCGAACCCTTTGCACTGAGCCGCCTGTGGGATGGTGTGGTGGGTCTCGGTATTGGCGGCGCCATTGTGCTGTTCGAATGGAAACTGCGCACGGTCAGCCTGAAACGGCTGATTGGCGCGGCCATCGGCAGCATCCTTGGCATTTGTGGCGCCTATCTGTTTGCTCTGGTGATCCGCAGCAGCGTTCCTGAAGGACACACCCAGAGCTTCCTGCAGATCCTTGTGATGCTCCTGATGGCCTACGTGGGCCTGATCGTGGGCGCCAATAAAGGGGACCTGCTTAACCTCTCGGCGCTGGGAGGAATTTTTGGCGGCGAGAAACAGGGCAAGAAGAGCTACAAGATTCTCGATACCAGCGTCATCATAGATGGTCGTATCGCCGACATCGCTGAAACCGGGTTCCTGGACGGCGTGATTGTGACTCCGCAATTCGTACTGCGGGAGCTCCAACTCGTAGCCGATTCCGCGGACTCGCTGAAGCGCAATCGCGGCCGCCGCGGGCTCGACATCCTGCAGCGCCTGCAGAAAGTCGCCAACCTGCAGATCCAGATCGTGGAAGATGATTTCCCGGCCGTCCGCGAAGTGGATCTCAAGCTGATCGAACTTGCCAAACTCTACGAGGGCAAGATCATCACCAACGACTTCAACCTGAACAAAGTGGCGCAGCTGCAGGGAGTCGAGGTGCTGAACATCAATGAACTGGCCAATTCCCTGAAGCCCATCGTCCTGCCAGGCGAAACCATGCGCGTATTCATCCTGAAAGAAGGTAAAGAGTACAACCAGGGAGTGGCCTATCTCGACGACGGAACTATGGTGGTTGTGGACAACGCTCGCAAGATGATCGGCAAAACCATTGACGTTTCTGTGACTTCGGTTTTGCAGACTACTGCCGGCAAAATGATCTTCGGGAAATGGGACGAACGTGCTGCTTATGCGCGGCAGGCCGTACCCG
>DASSJE010000263.1:0-2216 GCA_035691365.1 Terriglobia bacterium | reverse complement strand
AACCAGCCCGCTGGATGTAACGGCAGCGGCGGTGGGCAGCAGCACTACGGCCAGCAGCGGCTCGGCCACCACCACCTCGGCCAACGAACTCATCTTCGCAGCCGATACCATTGCCACCGGCACGCCGGGGCCGGGCGCGGGCTTCACTACCCGCATCATCACCTCGCCCGATTCCGATATTGCAGAGGACAAGATTGTTTCCACCACTGGCTCTTATTCCGCCACCGCGCCCGTCTCGCCCAGCGGCTACTGGGTGATGCAGATGGTGACCTTTAAGCAGTAAGAAGATCTGGCGCGGACCATGGAATTCGGTGGGTAGCTGGCGTTCACAAACATGCGCCTTGTGGGCTACCCCGCGTGACGCCTGGCTTGAAAGCACCCTGAGCCAAGCTTATGATTCCGGCGGGAAAAGCGTCCGCAGCAAGCAAAACATGGCTATTCAAATTGAGACCAGAGAAGTCGGTCGCATCGTGGTTGTTGATATTGTCGGAAGGATGACGTTGAATGACGGCCGCACGCGGCTGCGCGACCTTGTCCACGTCTTCACCGGCAATGGCCGCCGGAAGTTCCTGATCAATCTCGCTGGCGTGGACTTCGTGGACAGCGATGGGCTGGGCGAACTGACCCGCTGCTACAGCATCGTCCGGCAGGTGGGCGGCGAGATGAAACTGGTCCACGTACATCAGCGGGTGCAAGCCCTGTTGGAGCTGACTCGGATCGTCAACCTCTTCGAAATCCACAGCGCCGAGCAGGCCGCGCTGCAGGCCTTTCGATGAACCTTCCGCCAAGGCACTCCTTCGGTTGTGTGGTCGCATTAGGCCGGCTTTCGGGACATCCTTGTTGCAGCCGTTCACGGCACGTAGCCAGCATCTCGTACCCAATCTTCTGCACTGGTCACACGCGGGTTGCTTCCCCTGATTGGCGGCTTTAGAATTTCGCCCCTCGCAGTGACGCGCGGGAGCGCTTACCCTTGCCAATCCTGGTCCTGTGCTGTTTTCAGCAGTCCGTTGTAGCCTTACTCGCTTCCCCGCCCTTGGGACTTTCGGGGACGGCATTCTGGATGTATGTCTACGGAGCGGTGCTTCTAATCTTGGGTTTGATAAGGATTCGCAAGGAACTGCCGCAGGAAAATGGCGTGGGCAAGATCATGCCGTTTGGCTCCCTGTTTTTTGCCATTCCCTTGGGCGTTTTTGCTACCGAGCATTTTACCGACACAAAAGATATTGCGGCCCTGGTTCCACGCTGGATTCCGGCCCATACGTTCTGGGCCTATGCGGTTGGCCTGGGCTTTCTCTGCGCGGGGCTCAGTATGGCAGTACGGGTACAGGCGCGACTGGCAGCAGCCCTGGTGGCAATGACATTCCTGATCTTCGTATGTGTAATGGACCTGCCGGGCGTTTTCGCCCACCCGCACAGCAGATTTGCCTGGGCTTTCGTCCTGAGAGAACTCTCCTTTGCCAGCGGCGCTTTCGCCCTCGCGCTTTCGTCCTGGAGCACTCGGCCAAGGCCGCCGTCCTCCGGGCTACTCACGGCGGTACGGGCCACTGCCCTGCCGCGACTCTCCATCGGCATCGCTTCTTTGTTTTACGGGGTGGAGCATTTTCTGCACCCGGAACACGTGCCGGGAATTCCGCTGGAAATGCTGACTCCCCTTTGGATTCCCGGGCGAATTTTCGTGAGTTATTTTGTGGGCCTGGTTCTGACCTTCTGCGGCGTCTGCCTGCTGGCGAACAAGAAAGCGCGCCCGGCAGCCACTGTTTTAGGGCTGACGATCCTGCTGGCCGTGTTGTGGATTTACCTTCCCATACTCGTGGCCGCGCCGAAGAGCGTGGAGGCGCTGAACTACTTCTTCGACACTCTTCTCTTCTGCGGCGCCATCCTGCTGCTGGCCAACGCGATGCAAGCTGAAGCAGCCGTGGCGCCGGCTTACGCGAGTCAACACGCATAACGGAGGAGCAAAGAAAGAGCCCCACATCGCCTGTCACATCTCCTCGTGACCTCCGTTACAGACAGTAGAAATGGGGCTTCTTAGCGTTGGGTATCGGGTTACAGGATTTATCATCCTGTGCCCGATTTCAGCCCGGGTGTTTCACAAACCCTGACAGAATCTCTTCCGGAATCCATGACGAAAGTTGCTTGATAGGAGGCAGTATGCGTCACTTCCATGGGGCTTTGGCGGTAATTTTGTGCTGTTCAATTCTGGCCTATGCGGAGGG
>DASSJE010000262.1:0-38027 GCA_035691365.1 Terriglobia bacterium | reverse complement strand
GGGCTGCCCAGGAGTTCGGAAACGAGCCGGTAGATCAGGAAGAGGCACAAAATCCCCAGAACTGCCGCCCCGATCTTTTCGGCCTTTGTCCGGTTCTTCATGGCGTAAGATAAAGGACTCCGCCAACCCTCAGGTTGACCGTGTTGCCCTGGCCGGCCGCGAAAGTGAAGTTCCTGACCAGGATGAGGTCATCGGAAGTTTCGAGCGAATGAGCAAACTTAAGTAGATTCGCAAAAGGGCCTTCCACCGTCACGTCCAGGCCGAGCTGGTCGAACGGTTCGCCCTTCTCTGTATTTAGTTTGTAACTCACGTTGTCCAGTTTCACGCCGGACTTCTGGGTGAGCATCCTCACCAGGCGCGCCGCGTCTGAAAAGACCCGCTGCCGCGGCGGAACATGTTCCTTAAGATAATCCTGTAATTTGTCATCGGCGGCAGGAAGCGTTGCCTGGAGCTCTTCCAGGCGCGCCACCTGGGTCTTCTGGAGCTGAAGGCGCATGGACGCCTGATGATAGGAATCCTCAGCCTGGGTAGCCTTGTCGCGAAGGGGCCGCACCGCCAGAAAGTACACCGCAAGGTCAATGGCGACAACCGCCAGTGCGGCAGCCTCAAAAAACCGGATGATTTTCTTTCGGCGCTCTCTTCTCATGCGTGAAATCAGTTGCCGGAGGGCGGGGCCTCCGTCACGTACCTGGCCGTGCAGACCAGCGCAATTTCCTGCGGGCCTTCTCCGCCTCCGCCGCGGAAGCCCTGGCTCTTGATGACGACGTCGCTGAAGTCAGTGGAGCCTTCCAGGTTGTTCAAAAAAGTTTCGATGGACTCTTCGTCCTTTCCCATCACGGCGAACTGAACTTCCGGCTTCGGCACTGACGCTGAAGCGAGAGCCAGCCCTTCGAGCCGCGTGGAAGGAGGCAGCAGCTTGCTCACCTTGAACGTGAGGTCAGTCAGCGAAAACTGCCTCCGGCTGATCACCTGATTCACAAATTCGGTTTTCTCGATCATGCTCCTGTATTCAGGGCGGTCAATCTTCCGCCGCAGGCCGGTCTCCTTCAAGTTGATTGCGGCTTCCTGCGAGTGGAGCTGGGCCAGCGACTGCTCCGCCCGGTGCGCGCGCCGCACGTCGCGAATCGAGGTGAAAGCAAGCCCGGCCAGCACCAGGAGCGCCACGGCAAGCGTGGGCACCGCCCAGATCAGGGCATACCGTTCACGCCGGTCGGGAGCAACAGCAAGGTTGAAATAAACTTTCATAATCTAAGCTGCGTTCGCCACCAGCCCGGAGATTGTGGCGCCAAATTCGTTCAGGATCTGCCCTTCTTCGTAAGAGAGCCTCATCTTCACGGCCAGGTCGGCGGGCAGCACATCGGCGACACTCCGCGAAAGCTTCTTTTCAAGCTCCAGGACCCATTCGCGGGGCACATTCGGCCGCGCGGCGATGCAGACGCGGCTGATTTCAAGCCCCAGGTGGTCGTGCGAAGCCGCCAGGGTGCGGACGGCTTCTTCGGTGACGGCCGCCAGCCCCTCATCAGAAGACTTTCCGCCCATGGACTGGTTTCGCCAAAGTTTGATCTGCCGGCCTTTGGCGACAACCGCCGTCAAATGGGTGGGCGAGATATTCAGCAGCATTTCGCCCGCCTCGGCATCCTCTTTCAGCAAGGGAAGCAGCGCCGCGCTGGACGGGAGAACGAGACTGACGTCGCCGTTCAGCTCCTCCAGCGTGGATTCGTACTCGGCCAGCACCGATTTGCGCACGGACATGACGACCGCTTCCACTCCCTCCGGTTCTTTCGGAGAAAGCTCATAACTCAGGCGGGCCTCTTCCACGGCGAAAGGCAGCAGGGGGCGCATTTTCCACCGGATCAGAGACTCCTGCTCACGGAGGTCGGAGGGCAGAGTTTCAAAGCTCAGGGTGCTGACGCGCACGGCGCCATCGGGCAGCAACAGGCCGAAGGGGCCTTTGTCTGACCCGAGGGCCTTGGCCACCGCGCGAGTCCTTCGCGCCACTTCATCGGGCCGCAGAAGGTTGGGGCGCGCCAGAAGAGGAGAAAGGGCCCCGGCCTCAAGCTCTCCCAGCGCCACGCTCGCCACCCTGCGGAACGACCGGAAGAGCCGCGCGCCCAGAATATATTCGGGCTGAAACTCAAACACAGTAGCAGGCAGAGCAAACTTCCGCTTCGAGGCAGCGCGGAACGCCCGCGCCTTCGCGGTGGAAGTATCCCGTCGCAACTTTAACCGGCCCAGCGAAATGCTATTCAACGAAGGTAACCTTATTAATCTCTTTCAGCGTTGTCACTCCCTGGCGGACCTTGTCCAGCGCGGCCTCGCGCAGCGTCTTCATCCCCTCGTCGCGGGCCGCCTGGCGGATTTCCGACGACGGACGCTTGTCGAGAATCAGCTCGCGGATCCTGTCGGAAAGCGCCAGCAGTTCCCCGATGGCGGTCCGGCCGCGGAAGCCGGTCTGGCTGCAGTGCTGGCAGCCGGCGCCCTCGTAAAAGACAATACCTTGCCACTTGACCGGGTCGATTCCGGATTCCTCGTACAGTTGGCGGGGGACGGTGACGGGCTGCTTGCACTCCTCGCAGATCATGCGGAGCAGCCGCTGCGCCAGGATGCAGTTGAGCGCTGAAACAAAGTTGTAGGGTTCCACGCCCATGTTCAGGAACCGGCCCAGAACATCCACAACGTTGTTGGCGTGGACGGTGGTGAACACCAGGTGGCCGGTGAGGGCCGACTGGATGGCAATCTGCGCGGTCTCGTTGTCGCGGATTTCGCCCACCATGATCTTGTCGGGGTCGTGGCGCAGAATGGACCGCAGGCCGCGGGCAAAAGTGAGTCCCTTCTTTTCATTGACGGGAATCTGCGTGATGCCGCGAATCTGGTATTCCACCGGGTCTTCAATGGTGATGATCTTGTCTTCGTCGCTCTTGATTTCCGATAGGGCCGCATAGAGTGTGGTGGTTTTGCCGCTGCCCGTCGGCCCAGTCACCAGCACCATGCCGTAGGGTTCGCGGATGAAGCGCCGGACGCGCTTCACTTCCCTGTCGGAAAAGCCCAGGATGTCCAGCCGAAGCTGCCGGAACTTCTCGTGCAGCGATTCCTTGTCAAGAATACGCAGCACCGCGTCTTCACCGTGGATCGAGGGCATGATGGAGACGCGGAAATCGATGGGGCGGCCGCGATAGCTGACCCGGAAGCGGCCGTCCTGCGGAACGCGGAGCTCGGCGATGTCGAGGTCCGCCATCACCTTGATGCGACTGATCACGTTGGACTGGTATTCATAGGAGAGCGGATTCATGGCCTGCTGCAGAGCGCCGTCGATGCGATACTTGACCACCATCGAGTTGTCACGGCTTTCGAGGTGGATGTCGCTGGCGCGCCGCTCGAGTCCGGCAAAAACGATTGAATCCACCAGACGGATGACCGGGCTGACGTCGCGCTCGCCCACCAGTTGCTCGAGCGAAAGGTTTTCATCGCCGTGACCATTCTCTTCTTCGCGGATGACGTCCAGGCGGAACTCGACGGTGGCCTCGTCGAGCACGCGCTGCGAAGGGTCGGTCTTGCTGAGGAATTCCTTCACCTGGCTGGGCGCCGCCACCTTCACCACCAACTGGCGGTCCAGCCGCATCGCCAGCTCGTCCAGGCGGGCCAGGTTGGACGGGTCGCCCACGGCGATGGATAGCTCGCCGTTATGGGCCTCGAGCGGCAGGAACTGGTAGTCGAGCATCACGTCCAGAGGGATCGACCGCAACACGTCAGGATCCGGACGCAGGTCCCGCAGATCGACAAACTCGAAGCAGTACCGGGCGGCCGCGCTTCGGGCCTTTGCCAGCTCCTCTTCGGGATCGATCACCATTCCGGATAGCAGATTATCTTCCATCAATGCACCTGGGCCGCCAGTGAAAACAGCGGCAAGTAAAACGCCACCAGCACAAACAACACCACAATCGCGATGGAGGCAATCATGATGGGATCCACCATGGCCACCAGCGTCGAAAGGTCAATGTTGACGTCCTCTTCAAAAAATTCCGCAACCGATTCCAGCATGCTCGGCAGAGCTCCTGTGGTTTCCCCAACCTCTATCATGTCGAGGGCCATAGGCGGGAAAAAACCTGTCATGCGGAGGCTTTCGCTCAGCGGGCGTCCTCCCATTACTTCTATTCTAGCCTGTTCCAGCCCGCGCGCAAGCAAGGGACTGGAAACCGATCCCGCCGAACTCTGGAGCCCGGCCACAATGGGAAGCCCGCCCTGCAACAGGGTGGAAAGCGTGCGAACAAATTCCGCCACGGAAAACTTCAGGAGCAGCTTTCCGGCCACGGGAAGCCGGAACTTCAGCTTGTCCCACTGCAGGCGCGCCGCCTGCGAACGCCCCAGCGACCGCAGGCCCATCACCGCCAGCACAATCCCGATCAGCACAAAAACGCCCGCCCGCTTGATCGCCATGCCCAGGCCGATGACAAACACGGTGAGGGGAGGCATGGGAACGTTCAACTCGTGATAAAGCTCCGAAAACCTCGGGATGATGAACGTATCAATCAGGACAATGAGCGCGCAAAGGAAAATCAGCAGGAATATGGGATAAATCAACGCCGAGAGAAACTTCTTACGGAAGGAGCGCGCAGTTTTCTGGTAGGTAATGTACTGGCCCAGGACCTTGTCGAGCGTGCCGCTGCGCTCGCCGGCCCGCAGCGTGGCACAGTAAATCTTGGGAAACTTGCCCATGGATTCAAAGGCTTCGGAAAGCAGGGCCCCGCCGCGCACCCGCTCTTTAACTTCATCCACGGCGGCCCGCAGGCTCTCGCTGCGGCTCTGACGCGCCAGCATTTCCAGCGATTTCTGCAAAGGCAGGCCCGACTTGGAGAGGGTCATGAACTGCTGGTTGAAGATCAGGAAATCATCTTCTGAAATCTTGCCCCGCCGCTGTGGGCCGACCCGCATGGCCAGGATGGATTTGGGCCGGATGGAAAAGACAAAGTATCCCTGCGAGGCCAGCCGAGCGCGGAGTTCGCCTTCCGACGACGCTTCGTGCGTCTGGTTAAGAACCTGGCCGGCTCCTGTCCCGATCCTGCAAACGAATTCACCCATGACTACCAACTGCTATACGGAGTACCATCGAGCGACTCCGCGTTGGAGCCGCTGTGCACATCCACCACGCCCGGGACGGTCTGTTCCGGGCTCAAAGGAACTTCTTCAATGTCCACCTGCCAGGTCTGATTGGACCCGGTGAAAGGATCGGCGGGCAATCCACCGCGCAGATAGCCGGCCTGGACCAGATCATCGAGGGACTCGGGGGGCTGGTTCTTGTCCAGCGTGTACTGGTCAATCAGTTTCCGCATGGTGAAAAGGTCGTCCTTCAGCACCGCTTCCCGCGCCCTGACGATGGCCACGCGATAGTTGGGCGCGGCAATCGCCGCAAGGATCAGGATCAGGGTGAGCACCACCATCAACTCCAGCAGTGTAAAGCCGCCCTCTCCCGACCGCTCTCCGCCGGCAGGTCCCGGCTTCCAACGGCCCGGCCTACCAATTCGCATAGGGGATCCCATTCATGCCAGTTCCCTGGCTCTTCGAAAACACGTCAAAAACATCCTGGCCGCCCCAGCTTTGGGAATCGGGGTCGTCCTGCATCGAGCGCATGCCCCAGTCGGTGGTGCCCGTCATCGGATCAACGGGAATGTTCCTGAGGAATTTATACTTGTCCTTGCTGCCTTTCAAGGGAACGCCTTTCACCAGAACATCCAGCGTGGGCGGATAGCCATAAGTGTCCATCTCAGTAGGGATCATGCCGCGGTCGGAAAAATCCTTGTAGCGGTCAATGGCGTTGCGCATGGTCCGGAGGTCTTCTCGTAATTCCCTCTCCTTTTCCCGCTTGACGACAACCGCGGCGGTGGGCAGGGCGATGGTGGTGAGTACCAGCATGATGGTCATGGCGGCGATCATCTCGATCAGGGTAAAACCCCGGCCGGCAGACCGTAGCTTGATCCGGGTTCTAAAAAAGCGTTTCATCGCCGTTGCTGTGGCCTTCCCGGAGAAGGAGGGGCAGCCTGGGGCGTAGTGGGATAGACAGGATAAGGGGGCGCCGTTGAAGGAGTGGGGGTCGAAGATCCTGTGGCAGGCTGCGCAGGAGTCTGCGTGGCAGCGGACTCCACGGAGTTTTCCGGCAAGCGGATGATCCGCGGAGTTACCATGATCAGCACATCGGTCTTTTTCTTTTCGTGTTTCGTGTCGCTGAAAAAGTACTTCAGGCCGGGAATTTTGCCCAGTCCGGGGACACCCGAAATTGTGGTAGAGTCTTCGGTCTCGAGCAAACCGCCCAGTACGCTCGTTTCTCCTTCTTCCAAACGGATATCGTGCTCGATTTGCCGCTGGCCAAAGGTCGGCTCATTCACACCGGCGATGTTGACCGAGGGCTGCACGGAAGAAATCTCAATCTTGGCGTGGATGGCTATCTCGCCGTCCGGCAGCAGATGCGGCGTCAGGTCCACGTTGACCCCGACATCCTGAAACTGGAATTGCGTGCTCGCGATCAAACCGCCGAATCCGCCTGCCTGCCCGCCGGTTGCGCCGCCCACTCCCAGCGAAGGCAGAAAGCTGCCGGTAGCGTAGGGAATGCGGCTTCCGATGCGCAGCGTGGCCGTATCACCATCGGTCACGCGGACTTCCGGATTCTGCATGATGTGCGTGGTCGAGTCATTCAAAATGGCATTCGCGATCGCGCTGGGCACAACCAGGCCATAGTCGTTCAAGCCAATATGGCCGGCAAGAGTGGCGGCGCTCAGGGGGCTGTAAACCGCCGCTCCCTGGAACCCCTGGGTAACCGAGCCTGACGGGCTGATGGTTGCCGGTGACAATCCCAGTTCCCGCACCCGGTCTGCGTCAGCTTCCAGAACCGTAACATCAATCATGATCTCAGCCTTGCCATGGTCAAGATCGTGAATGAGGGCCACAGCTTCCTGCACTTTATCAGGCGAGTCACGAATGATAATGGCGTTGGCGCTCGGATTATCGATGATCCGCTGGATACCCAGAATCTGCTTCAGCGCCGTGGTGATGGCCGTGCGGTCGGCAGGCTTGAGCGAATTGTCCAGATAGACCGTCCTCATCACTTCGGTCTGGTAATCCCGGCGGTTGGCGGGATTATCAGGGACAACCAGAATGGTGTTGGGAGTCACCACCTTCCAGAACGTGTGGGTCTGCAACGAAAGAACGTGCAAAGCATTCTTGATGGTCACATTGTTCAAGTCCAAAGAAACCGGCTGGGCTTGAAAATCAGAAGTGAAAGCAACGTTGAGTCCGGCTAGCTTGCAAAGCGTTTCGTAGACACGCTTGCTGTCGGCGCTGATGCGGAAGTGAGTCAAGGGCTCCTGCGGCAACGGTTTCAACTCGGGCGTGGCCAGCGGCTGCTGCTGCTCGCCTTGCTTGATGGCTTCTTTCAATCCGTTTTCCCGGGCCTGCTTGACGGCCGCTTCCTTTGACAACAACTGGGCAAGCTCCTGCTTCGCCGCCTGGTTGCTGGGATCAATGCTGGCTGCCTTCTGGAACTCTCCCATGGCCGCCGGCACGCGCTGCTCTTGCAGGAATTCTCTCCCCTGCTTCAGATGAGACAGCGCGGCTTCCATCCGGGCGTGCGCCTCGCGAAGCTGATACTCGTAATTGGCAGGCCGCGACTGGACAGCCCTATTGTAGTTGATCAGGGCCGTGTCCCAATCTTTCCTGAGTTCCGCTTTGCGCCCTTTCTGGAAGTATACGTTTCCCGGAGCGCAGGCCGTCGAGGCCAGCAACAACGCCAGCGGTGCAACCCGGGCTCTGCGCCACTTCATAAACAGTTCCCCATGGGATCACGTTAGTTATAAATAGAGTCCATTATCCGCGAAGACGTTGCCTAAAGCAAGAAAACAGATGCCGGCCCGCCCATCTTTGCGTAGGCTATCGAAGGAATTAACTAGTTAAGCAACAAAATGTGCTATGCTTTTGTCCGGGTTCAAAAAACAACAAGGAGGCTGATATGGCAAAAGTACTGCGATGCAGTGATTTAGGTATCGACTGCCCCAAAGAACTCCGCGCGGAAAATGAAGAAGAATTAATGAAACTCGCCGCTGAGCACGCAGAAAATGATCACGGATTAAGTGCATCCAATATTCCGCCTGCGATGCTCCAGATCGTGAAAGCCGCCATCAGGGATGAATAGGCGGAAATTCCCGGGCCGCAACTACGACGAATAAGTCAGCACTCCCCCCACCCGATGCGCTCCTGGCGGCGTTTCCCGATAGGTATGCGCCTGAAGGCCGGGAAGGAAATTGGATCTTCCGGCCGCGCTCGCCTGTCAGCCCCCCAAAAAGAAAAAAGCCCCTGCCGGCGAACCGGCAGAGGCTTGAATTTCCGGGGAAAACGGCCTGTTACTGGGCCCCGCCCTCTGTAGCTTCCTTCTTCTCTTTCTTGGACTTCTTTTCTTTCTTTGCAGCCTTTTTCTTGCTGTGCTTCTTTTTCGCTTCTTTCTTGGCAGGCGCGGACTGCGGAGCCGCCTCAGCGGGCGCATCCTGTGCTTCCTGTGCGAATGCCGGCATCGACAGGGTTACAGCAATCGCCAGCGTTGCCAATAGAGTCAGGATCTTTTTCATAATTGGAGGTTCCTCCTCAAAAAAATAGGGTCTTACATCCCCCTGTCATAGCACGAGTGGGGCCAAACACCCGAGGTCGGATAACCGTCGCAACGCACTGATTTTAAATGCAGTACAAATCACCAAAACTGGTTGCCTCAGCCGGCATGCGCGAGGGGGAAAGAGGGTTATACGGGTTGGTGTACCGATGCACCAATCGGTGTATGGTTTGCGCCCGAAAAGGTAAGACTAGCAGGCCCTTCGCCCGGCTCGGGATGACGCAGCAATGGGACGTTTTCAACAACCTGTCAAGCGACCGCCAGGCGGGGCGTGACCTGCACGCATTCGATGGTGGCTTCAGCCGGTTCGAGCCCCGGCGATATCGCCCGCACGCTCACCTGCCCGGCCTGCTTTGTTGATTGCACGATGGCCGCGCATAAGCCATTGAAAGCGTGCCGGCGGCTGGCTTTATCGGCCTCTTGGCTCGATGGATCGCCGTTGCCCACGCCAATCAGCCTGCCGGCGCCGTCAACCTGAAATGAAATCAGGTTATGCGCAACGGGAACGACCCGCCCTTGCGAGTCCGCCACGCTCACGGCAACCACTGAAACGTCTTCGCCGTCTGCGTTGATTTTCGCGCGGTCAGGCTTCACTAGGATTTTTGCGGAAATACCCGTGGTTTCCCTTTTGGCAATCAATACCTGGCGGTTGCCCTTGTATCCCCGGGCCTCAATGGCGCCCGGCATGAAGCCTGCGTTCCAGGCTGCGTGGGAATTTTTCTCTATCGCCCGCATGCCCAGGCTCCTGCCGTTCAGGAACAGTTCCACCTTCTCGAGATTGGTGAAACACCAGATGTCGATCGGCTTGCCTTCCTGGTCCCAGTTCCAGTGCGGAAACAGATGCAGCACCGGCTTTTCGCCCCACCACGCCTTGTAGTAGTAAGCAAGGTCTTTGAAGAAGCCGCAGGTGTCGATGAGGCCAAAATGCGAACTGATGCACGGCCAACCGTAAGGCGTGGGCTCGCCGCGATAGTCAAACCCCGTCCAGACAAATCCACCCGAAAGCCACGGCCGCTGGTCGTAGGTCTGCCACCATTCCTCGGCCGAAGAGGCCCAGGGCGGGTAGTTCAGGTCATACGAGCTGACGTAACCTTTCCCCGGATCGTTGAAATAGATGCCGCGCGTGGAAACAGTGCTGGCCGTTTCCGTTCCAACGCAGGGCTGGTTGGGGAACTTGCGGCGAAAAGCGTCGATCTCGGGTGCATGCTTGTAATTGAAGCCCATGATGTCCAGCACGGTGCTGATTCCCTCGCCCCAGCCGTTGTTCATCGCCTGGGTAATGGGCCGGGTGGGATCGAGCCGCCGCGCCAGCCGTTTCATCGCCCGGCACATGCGGGCCCCGCGGTCAGAGCCCTGCTCGTCTTCCTCGTTGCCGGTGGACCAGAACACCACGCTGGGATGATTGCGGTCGCGCCGGACCAGCCGGCCCAACTGGCTGAGGCCCTCCGGGGCCGACGAAAACGTGCGCGTTTCGTCCAGCACCACCATGCCCAGCCGGTCGCAGGCGTCCAGCAGTTCAGGCGTGGGCGGATTGTGGGACGTGCGAAGGCCGTTCGAGCCCATCTCCTTCAGCTTTGCAATGCGGAAATACTGCAGGCGGTCGGGAAGCGCAATCCCCACCCCGGCATGGTCCTGATGATTGCAGGTCCCCTTGATCTTCACGGGCTTGCCGTTCAGGAAGAAACCCTTGTCCTTGTCAAAACGGATCGTCCTGATGCCAAAGGGCGTCTCATATGTGTCCGCCGCCGCACCGTTGACTTCAACGGTCGTCTCCAGGCGATACATGTTCGGCTCTTCGATGGACCAGAATTGCGGGTTGCCTACCTTCACCTTTTGCGTGATTTTTCGCCGCTGCCAGCCGGGAATTGATACCGCGGGCGCGCGATGCGTGCCGGCCGCATTGCCCTTGCTGTCCACAATCTTTGAGACAACCGTGCAGGACGCCCCGTCATCCTGATCGTTGCTGACTTCCGTAGTGATGGTGAGCGTTGCGGAATTTCCATTAGCCTCAGAACTCACAAATGTGCCCCACTGCGGGACGTGCACAGGATTGGTTTTCACCAGCCAGACGTGCCGGTAAATTCCCGCCCCTTCATACCACCAACCTTCGTGCTCCGTAGCGTCAACGCGGACCACCAGGACATTCCTGCGGCCATACAAAACATGGTCCGTGTTGTCATAGGAGAACGGCGCGTAGCCGCTCAGATTGCGGCCGAGCAGGTTGCCGTTCAGCGCCACCATGGAGTCCCGAAAAACGCCGTCAAATTCCAGGCTCAGCCGCCTGCCCAGGTCGCCGGATGGAATTTCAAACACCCGCCGGTACCACCCGATGCTGGTTTCGGGGTGATTCCTGCCCAGCGGTTTGGACCCGTGGGCGGCAAGCGATTCGTCTTCATGAAAAGGCAGCGCCACGGCCCAGTCGTGTGGGAGATCAATGGCCTCCCAGTCGCTGTCTTCAAAATCGGGCCCCGAGGGTTTGGAAAAGTCGCCGGTCTTCTGGTAAGTCTGGCCCAGGCCGAAGTCGAAATCATCCAGGGGATCGGCAGCGCTGCCCAGGTGAAAACGCCATCCGAAATCGAGCAACAGCCGCTCGCGCAACAAGCCCGTTGAAGTCGGCTGCCCTGCATCAGCCGCAGGCGCTCTGCCCGGGGCAGCCAGCAAACCGCCGGCGCCTTGGCCCAGCGAGGCCGCCCCGGCGGAAGCCGCAATTCCACTCTTTAAAAAATCACGTCTTGTCCAGTCTGGCATTTTCGTGACTCCTGTAGTATCGACATGCGCGTTGGACCCTGCTAGCCAATTCCGGGCAGGCGTGGCGGATTGGCACGAATGGAAACGCCCCGATTATATATCCCCGGAGGCACCGGACAGGCAAGAATGTGAGAAATTTTGGCGGTTGCGGACGCCTCGTCCCAAACCCTGGAACTTTCGCCGGGAGCGCCCTAATACATATTTATTACAGTTTGCATAGTATAAAGAAAGCGCCAATTGCCATTGACTAGGTTTGTGCGAAAGTGCACAATTAAGGGTTATCAGCCCATTCTGACCTGCCGCGAAAATGGGCATAGAGTTGCCGGAGAGGTACACCAAAGCCCATGGCCAACAAAAACAAGAAGCTGAAATTTGGGATCGGGATCGCTATCATCCTTGCCGCAGTGGGGTGGGAAGCTGTATCCGGCTTTCAGCAGTCCAAGACCTACTACGTAACCGTCAAGGAATTGACCAGCGGGAAGTCCACTCATGAGCACGTCCGCGTGGGCGGCATCATCGTGCCCGGTTCCATCCATCGAAGCGGGGAGATTCTCACCTTCCGCATCTCACAGGAAAAGGAAACGATCCCCGTCACTTACGTTGGCAAAGACACCTTGCCGGATGACTTCAAGGGCGGCGCCAATGCCATTGTCGAGGGGAGCTATCTGGCAGACGGCACTTTCCGCGCGCAGCAAGTCCAGGCCAAATGCGCTTCCAAGTACCAGGCCGCGCCGCCGGCTCCCAAGGAGACCAGCGCGCCCTCCAAAGTTGCTTCCTACGGTGAGTGAGCATTGAAATCGACCGCTGTCTTCTCTTCCAAACACAACTTCCCATGCGAAGCGGCCACAGCGGAATCGAAACAAGGGGGACCTGACCAGTTATGAATCAAGTCGGAGCCGTCGGGCTTATTGCTGCACTGGTATTTGCCGTCTATGGGATGATCACCGGCGCCATCGCCGGAAAGCTTCGAAGCCCGCGGATGCTGAAGAGCGCCCAACGTGCTGTCCTGGGCTTTTTTGCCATGGCCACGCTGGCGGTGGTTTCCCTCGAATACCTCATCCTCACCAATGATTTTCACAGCGCCTACGTGGCGTCCCACTCCAGCCGCGAACTTCCTTTGCTCTACAAGATCCCAGTTCTCTGGTCCGGGCAGGAAGGTTCATTGCTGTTTTGGACGTGGCTGCTCTCGATTTACGTCGGGCTGGCCGTCCTGCTGAACCGGCGGAAGAACCGCCAGTTGATGCCCTACATCATCTCCATCTGCATGGGCGTGGCAACGTTTTTCACCCTGCTCACATTCTGGGTGGCGAACCCCTTCAACCAGCTTTCCCTGGCCACAGCAACCGGAACAACGCCGTATACCCCGCCGGACGGAAACGGGATGAACCCGTCCCTGCAGTTCCATTCAATGGTGATCCATCCTCCGATGCTTTATCTCGGGTATGTCGGCATGGCCATCCCCTTCGCCTTCGCCATGTCGGCCCTGATGACGCGCCAGTTGGGCGACAACTGGATCAGAGTGACCCGCCGCTGGGTGATGGTGCCCTGGATGTTTCTGGGCACGGGCATTGTGCTGGGCGGCCACTGGGCCTATCACGTTCTTGGCTGGGGCGGCTACTGGGCGTGGGACCCGGTTGAAAATGCCTCGCTGCTGCCCTGGCTTGCCGGCACTGCTTTTCTCCACTCGGTGATGATCCAGGAAAAACGCGGCATGCTGAAAGTCTGGAACATGGTGCTGATTATCCTGACTTTCTTCCTCTCGATTTTTGGCACATTTCTGACCCGCAGCGGGATCATCTCCTCCGTGCATGCCTTTGCAGAGTCTAACATCGGCCCGTGGTTTTCCGTCTTTCTCGCCATCATCGTGGGATTTTCGCTGACCGTACTTTTCCTGCGGCTGGACTTCCTGAAGACCGAGAACCGGCTGGACTCCGTCGCCTCGCGCGAAAGCGGGTTCCTGTTCAACAACTGGGTCCTGCTGGCCGCCGTGCTGGCCGTGCTGTGGGGCACCATCTTTCCAGTGGTCTCGAAGGCCGTACAAAATGTCACGGTGACGGTTGGACCGCCGTTCTTCAACAAGGTGATGATTCCCATCGGGCTTCTGCTGCTGTTCCTCACCGGCGCCGGGCCGCTGCTGGCCTGGAGGAAAACTTCTTTCCAGAGCATCAAGCGTAATTTCACGCTTCCGCTGATTTTTGCCGCCATCGTAGGCGGAATCCTGTTTTTCGCGGGAGTTCATCAGCTTTACACCTGGATGTCTCTTTTCCTCTGCGCCTTTGTCGCCGCCAGCATTATCGGCGAGTTCTACAAGGGCGCGCGCACGCGAATGAAATCGGGTAAGGAAAACTTCTTTGCCGCAGTCTACAACCTGACCATGCGGAACACCCGCCGGTATGGCGGCTATATTGTCCATTTCGGCATTGTTCTGATGTTTGTGGGATTCGCCGGGCAGGCTTTCCGGTTTGAAACGCAGGGGCTGATGGGGCCGGGCGATCTTCTCCAGGCCAAGGACTACATGTTCCGCTGCGAAAGCATCGATACCGGGAAGAAGGCCAACTATCAATTCGAGACCGTCTCCCTGAGCGTGACGAAGGACGGGCACGCCCTGGGCGTGATGCAACCGCAAAGGCGCTTCTTCATCGCCGAGCAGCAACCCTTGAGCCACGTCGCGCTGAAAACGAACCTGGCCCGCGACCTTTATGTGGTGATGGCAGGCATGGATCAGGAGTCTGGCAAGGCCATCATCCATGTGATTATCAATCCGCTGGTGCAGTGGGTGTGGTTAGGAGGCATCATCGTCCTCCTGGGGACCATACTGGCATTGATCCCCAGCAGAATCGAGCGCCAGATGGCCGAACTCCACAAAGAGCAGCAGGCGGTTGCTGAGGCGCACCATGTCGGTTAGCAGGCTCCTGAAAATTCTTGTGCTCGGCCTTGCCCTGGTCAATGTGGCCATGGCGGCGCAAGCCCCCACGCAGGTCGAGGATACGATTGGAAACAAGGTTTACTGCCTGTGCGGTTGCGTCACCACCCTGAACCATTGCCCAATGCTGCATTGCGCCGAGAAAGAGGAGACGCGCGGCATCATTCGGGCAGACCTGGAAAAGGGCATGGCGGAGCCTGCGATCCTTCAGGACCTAGTGAACAAGTACGGCGAAAAGGTGCTGGCTGCGCCGCCCGCGGAGGGATTTAACCTGACGGCGTGGGTGCTTCCAGGCATCGGGCTGCTGATCGGGCTTCTGCTGGCGATAGCGTTTGTCCGCAAGTGGAGGAGGCCGGCATTGCAGGCCGCGGGCGGACCAGCGGCGCCCCCGGTGGATGACAACGTCCGCAGCGCCGTGGAAGAAGAAATGAAGAAGTACATTGATTGATCCGCTGATTGGCGCGGAAACCGACAAGCAAAGGCAAGAAGATGGAACTGGGAATCGCAATCCTGCTGGTGATCGGGCTGGCCGTCTTTGCGGTGACGCCCCTGCTGGCCCCGGAAGGCCCCTCCGAAGGCGCTCTGCCTATCGATGTGACTCCGCTTACGGATTTAAAACGCCGGCGAATGGTAGTGTACGAAAATCTGCAGGACCTGGAGTTTGAATTCAAAGCCGGAAAGGTCGCCAAAGACGACTACCAGTCCCTGCGGGAAAACCATCTGGCGGAAGCCGCGCAGTTAATGCTGGCCTCTCAGGAACAGGAAGAAATTACGGAACACGATTTGATGATTGAGCGGCAGGTTGCCGAGCGGCGCGCGCAGAGGAAATCCCTGCGCCCGGATCCCTACGTTTGCCCCGAATGCGAGTTCGAGAACCCGCTGCCGGTGAAATTCTGCGGGAACTGCGGCAAAGAACTTCCACAGCGGACTGGCAGGAAATAAACCGGAGATTTGCGGCCCCTTCGTGGCGCCTTGCAGAGTTGAATCCTTGTTCAGTGTGAAAAAGAAATTTACATTTGAGTTTGTGGCGCTCCTGGGTGCATTCATCGCCCTGCTGGGAACGCCTGTCAGTTCCCTCGCGGCGCGCATCCAGGGGCAGGTGTCAAATGGCACCACGAAGCGGCCCCTGGCCAGCCAGAAAGTGGAAGTGATCAGCCCGAGGGGCGGCATGGCCGTGGTGGGTGATGCCACTACCGATGCAAACGGCCATTTTGTGATCAACAACGGACAGATCGATGCCAACGGATTTTATCTGCTGCAAACGACCTACGAAGGCGTGGACTATAATTCGCCGGTGCAGTTTGATCCCGACGGGGATGCCGCCGTCAACGTCACTGCTTACGAGTCCACCAGCAAAGAGCCCGCACTCCGCATCGATTCCGCCCGCGTCATTGTGCGCGCGGAGGGGCCCCAGGCGCACATTCAGGAACTCTTTTCGGTGCAGAACCCGTCTCATGAAGCCTATCGGAACCCTAAAGGGACCTTCCTGTTTCACATTGCCCCCGGCGGCGGCGCTCCGACCGTCGCTGCCGTCGGACTGATGGATATGCCCCTGCCCCAAAACCCTGAAAAGGGAACTAAGCCCGGCGATTTCTACATTACCTACGCCCTGAAGCCCGGCAGGAACGTCATTATGGTGGCGTACGATGCGGATTACAGCTCACAGCAGCTTACGCTCGACGACAGCGCCGCCTACCCGATCGGGCGCCTGCAGCTTTTTGTGGTTCCGCCAAGCCTGACGGTGAAATCGAAACTGTATTCCCCAGCCGGCCAGGATTCGGAGACCGGCGCGCAAGTCTATGAGGCCAGCGAGTTGAAAGCCGGCGCCGGATTCGCCGCGCAACTGGCTGGCGCGCCCGGTGCGCCCGCTCCCGCCGCTGCCGCCGGCACGGAGTCGAATGCCGGCCAGCAGCAGGAAGAAACGCAAGTCAAAGTTGTGCCGGATTCCATTACGGCCGTGGGCGTTCCTTTTCTGCTCTGCTTTCTGCTGGTTCTGTTATGGGCGCTGGGAATTCGAGTTTCCAAGGAATGGCCCCGCTGGAAGGCCAAGCAAAAAGGAAGTCCTGTGCAGAAGCAGTTTCGCGCCAAACTGGATACCTTGATCAATTCCATTGCGGATATCGACGAACTCTACGCTTCTGGAAAAATCGCTGAAAAGAAATACTGGAAGGATCGCCTGGAGCTGAAGGCGAAGGCCGTGGCCATTCTGAAAGCGGGTCCTTCCTCAAAATCCAAGTCCTATGCCTCCCGGGGACCAAATCGCTAAACCGTCGCTGGAAGTCCGCAACGTTACTAAATTTTTCGGCGACGTTGCGGCGCTGAAGGAAGTGACGCTGGGCATCCGCTGCGGAGAAGCGGCGCTTCTCTACGGGCCCAACGGCGCCGGCAAAACAACGCTGATGCGGCTGCTGGCATCGCTGGCGCGGCCCAGCTCCGGCGAGGTCCTTTTTGGCGGCAGGAACATCGAGCATGACGGGGCCGGCGCCAAATCGGCCATCGGTTTTGTTTCGCACGCGACCTTCCTCTATGGGGAACTGACGGTCCGCGAAAACCTGAAGTTCTTCGGCAGCCTGTTCCACCTGGGGCATCTTGATAAACAGATCGACGCGGCGCTTGAAATGTTCGACATGCGCGCCCGCGAGGACGTTTTTGTGCGCGACCTTTCGCGCGGGCTGCAGCAGCGCGCCTCTCTCGCGCGAGCCTTCCTGCACAATCCGGACTTTGTGATTCTCGATGAGCCTTTTACGGGCCTCGACCACCAGTCGGTGAAAAAACTTTCGGACCTGCTGCAGCGGCTTCCGGAGCAGGGAAAGGCCCTCCTGTTTTCAACCCACGACTTTGAGCAAGGAGCGGCAATCGCCGGACGGCTGATCGCGCTGAAAGCCGGACGCGTCCGGTATAATGGCCCGTTGGATTCAGCGCCGTTTGAAACACTGGGCATCACACGGGCCGGCGGGCAGCATCACGATGAATAACCTGAAGATCATCTGGAGTATTCTGGTCAAGGACTTTCGCGTCGAGTGGCGAAACCGCGAAACGCTCGCCTCGATGTGCGTCTTCGGATTGCTGATCGTCTTTCTTTTTAATTTCGCTTTTGAAACCGCTCGCGAGGAGACGCTGCGCCTGCTTCCCGCCGTGCTCTGGGTGGCGATTGCTTTTGCCGGAGTGCTGGGCTTTAACCGGGCATTCTCCTCGGAGCGGGAAAATGCCTGCCTGGAAGGCATGACACTGGCGCCCGTCGATCCCAGCATGATTTTTGTGGGCAAGATGCTGGCCAACATGCTGTTTCTGGGCATTGCTGAAGTGGTGATGGCATTTGCAGCCTCGCTGTGGTTCAATTTTTCTTTTCTGCCGTCGCTCGGGCAGTTGCTCCTGATCGCTTTTTTTGGCACGCTGGGCTACGCGGCGCTGGGGACCATTTTCGGAGCGATTGCCGCCAACACCCGTATGCGCGAGGTGATGCTGACCGTCCTGCAATTCCCCATCGCCTTCTGGATTCTGATGCTTTCCATTGATGCCACCAGCAGCGCCATGCGCGGCAATCCGGATGGCAACTGGGCGGGCAGCGTGGCACGGGTTGCGGGGATCAGCCTGATTTTTACGGTTGCCTCATTTCTTCTTTTCGAATACGTTCTGGAAGAGTAGCCGGGTGGAATGGCCGGCCGCGGCCGGGCTTGAAAGCGGCAAGGTGATTGGACATTGTTGACGATGACTGACAACAGGGGCATGGAATGAACAGGAAGTTTCCAGTATGGCTGCACTTTGTGCTCACCATCGGCGCGCTGGTGGTGACGCTCTACATGATCTTCCTCTACGCTCCGGAAGAAATGACCATGGGCGAAGTGCAGAGGATCTTCTACATCCACGTGCCGGCGGCCTGGGTGGCTCTGCTGGGTTTCATCATCATATTTATTTCCAGCATCGTCTACCTGATGAAGCGCTCGCAGCCTGCTGACGAACTGGCCCATGCCGCGGCGGAAGTGGGGTTCATTTTCTGCACCTGCGTGCTGGTGACGGGCCCTCTGTGGGCTAAGCCCGCCTGGGGCATCTGGTGGACCTGGGACGCGCGGCTGACGCTGACGTTCCTTTTGTGGCTGCTTTACGTGGCTTACCTGATGCTGAGGAGCTATCTGGTGAATCCCGGGCGCGCGGCCAACCTGTGCGCAGTGGTGGGCGTGATCGGATTTGTGGACGTGTTGATTGACTACATGGCCATCCGCTGGTGGCGGACGCAGCACCCGCAACCCGTGGTTCTGGGCGGGCCGCAATCAGGCCTGGATCCGCGCATGCTGGCCACGCTCCTGGTGGGTGTGGGCGCGTTTACAATTCTTTTCTTCCTGCTGGTCCGTGTCCGGTTGCGGCTGGCGGTGATGCGGAGAGAAATCAGCGAAATTCGACACGCCCTGGCGTTCAAACTTTCGGAGGATTAGCGTGGTCAACAAATATCTTTTTCTGGCTTATTCGTTTGTGTGGCTGATTTTTATGCTGTATGCCTGGAACCTGAGCCGACGGCAGACCCGCCTGCAAAAAGAGCTGGATGAAGTGAAGAGCAAGGTTGCAGAATCCGCCTCCACCGCCTCCTCAAGGCCGTCCGCTTCCTGACGGTAAGGTGTAAAGACAGCAGCGCCAGGGGCGCGCGGCCTGGCGCGCCCCCGCCGCATAACCCATTGTTCGCTCTTACTGCACGCTGAACTGCGCCGGCGCGGTCAACCTGAAAATCATTTCAGTTTCCGCCGGCAAATCGATCTCTTTCTTCCCGGTCGCAAACGCGCCTGCGGTCCCGGCCGCGGCGCCGGCCCCGCTCCCGATCGCAGCGCCTTTACCGCCGCCGGCAACTGCCCCGATGAGAGCGCCTACACCGGCCCCGCCGCCAATCATTTCAAGGTTCCGCCGCTTGTGAGACTTGCCGGAAACGCTCCAAGCCTGGCTCGATACGGAAGTCTGTTGCCCGCCGCTCGGGGTGATGGAAGTCAGCACCAGCGAGATTTCCGCAGGCCGCTTCAACCGGCCTGAACTCACCACATTTGTGACGCGGCCGCCCACCAGGCTGCCACGCGGAGCCACGGTCACTCCCTTCACCACCAGGGGCTCTGCCAGCGTGCCATCAAAGGAGCTGCCCGAAGTCGTTGAGCGTGTATTGAGCTCGGTGGAAAGCCGGACGTGAATGGAAGTGCCCTCCGGAACCGTAACGGTCCGGGGAGCAGCAGGAGCTCGTGAGGCTTCGCGTCGATGGGTAACGGATGTATTGAGTGTCCCCTGGCCGGCTGGCGCTCCCTCCTGGACCGCCTCAGGATTGTTCGATTGGTTTCCCGCACCCTGGCAGCCAACCATGACAGCGAGGGTAAACGCGATGGCCAGGGCCTGGGTTGCTCTTTTTGTCTTCAATTGAAACCTCCATTAAAACCTGTTTCTTTAGTAATTCAAGCGAGCCCTCCCGGATGCCACCGCCCCTTCCTACCCAGATACTTCACGAAAGCGTAAACAATTGTCCTCAAAAAAGTCAAGTGCCCGTCGGATGCCTATCGGATGGTTGTCGGATAGTCTGAGGCTGCGGTTACACCGCCGCTGTCGCGCCCATGCAGCGGACCACCCGCCTTGCTCCCGCCACCGGGCCGTACCCATCGACGGAAACCGCCTCTGCGTGTTAGGCTAAATGAGTTGCGAATTCCGCTTCGAATCCAGACAGGCGGTTTCATGACATATCAGACTTCGGGCTCTGTGCAACGGATGTTCGTGAACCCCGCCAGGTCCGGAAGGAAGCAACGGTAGCGAGCCGCTCCGTGTGCCGCAGATCAACCCGAAGTCTGACCAGTTCTCATGCACGGGGACTCAGGGCCGGAAGGACGTGCCAGGATTTTTCCCTTCGCCATTAAGCCCTGAGCCTTGAATCCAGTTCCCTGCTATGTCTTATCAGGTCATCGCCCGCAAATACCGCCCGCAGTTTTTTGATGACGTCGCCGGGCAGCGTCTGATCACGGACACTCTGAAGAACGCCGTCACCAAACAGCGGGTGGCGCATGGATACATTTTTTCCGGCGCGAGGGGAGTGGGCAAAACCACCACGGCAAGAATTCTGGCCAAGTCTCTGAACTGCATCAAGGGGCCAACCGTCACTCCCTGCGGTGAGTGCCCTTCCTGCCAGGAAATCGCCCAGGGGAATTCGGTCGACGTTTTTGAAATTGACGCGGCATCCAACCGGGGCATCGATGAAATCCGCGAACTGCGTGAAACCGTTCGCTACCTTCCGGCGCGCGACCTTTATAAGGTCTTCATCATTGATGAAGCTCACATGCTGACCACGGAGGCCTTCAACGCGCTGCTGAAGACTCTGGAAGAGCCCCCGCCGAGGTCGCTGTTCGTCCTCTGCACCACCGAGGCCCACAAGCTGCCCACCACCATCCAGTCCCGCTGCCAGCACTTCTCTTTCCGCCTGCTGGATTATTCGGAAATCCTCAGCCGCCTCAAGTGGGTGATGAAGCAGGAGCAGATTTCCGCCGACGAGGGAGCGCTGAGCGCCGTCGCCGAAGCGGCTGAAGGCAGCTTGCGTGACGCCCTCTCACTGCTGGACCAGGCTATCGCTTCCAGCGCCGAGCGGCTCGAAGAAGCGCACGTTCGCCAGTTGCTGGGCGTGGTCCCCAGCCAAGTCCTGACCGAACTGGTCGAAGCCATCGGAGCAGGAGACACGGCGAAAGTCCTCCAGACCGTCGAACGGGTGGCCACGGAAGGTTATGAGCTGAACCATTTTTGCGGCGAGTTCACGCGCTACATCCGCAACCTGGCGGTTGCCAGAAGTTGCGGGGCTGAAAGTCCTCTTCTCCAGGTCGCATCCACTGAACGTGCCGTGCTGGGCAGGCTTCGCGAGCAATTCAGTGAGGAGGACCTGGCCCGCTTTTTCCAGATCCTGGTGCGGACTGAGAGCGAGATGCGCTATGCGCTGAACCCGCGCTTCCATCTGGAACTGGGGCTGATCAAAATGGTGCATGCCGGCAAGCTGGCATCTCTCGAAAGCCTGCTGTCTGAATTGGGCGGGGCGCGTCCGGCGCCCGCCGGCAAGCCGGAAACGGGACCTGCCGGGAGCCGGCCATCTTCCGCCGCGCCGGTCGCGGGAACCAGGACCGCATACCCATCGAGATCGACTTCTGCCGCCGCCGCTCCCGCACGCCAGCCCGAAAGGACTGAGCGTCCCGAAAAGGCCCCTGAGCGCCCGGCAGGCGCCACGGCAGGACCTGCCGGTCCGCAGCCAATGCAGGAACCGGCTGCCGCGCCACCGGAACAGCACACACCTGCGGAAGTTCCTGGCGATCCGCGCCTGAGCAAGATCAAGAGCCTGGCATTCGGCCAGTCCAAACTGCTGAGCAGTTGCCTCGATCCCGTCTCGGCGTGGCGGTTTGAAAATGGCGAAGTGCGCTTTATTTTTTCCAGGAGCGACTCCTGGGCAGCGGACCTTTTGAACAGCCGCGAGCAGCAGGAAAAGCTCCAGGCCTTATGCGCGGAGGTGCTGGGACAGCCCGTCAGAATTTGTGTTACACTCGATAACGAAGAAAGATCGGGGCTCAAAAACCGTCGCAGCGTTCGCGAACGCGCCGAAAGCGACGGAGGGGTTGAGGCACTGCTAAAAAAGTTCCGATGCACCCTGGTTGATGTGATTGATTTGAGCCGGGAGTGAGCCATGAAAAATCTGCAACAGGTACAGCAAATGCTAAAACAGGTCCAACAGTTTCAGGAGCAGCTTCAGAAACAACTGGATGACCTTATCGTCGAGTCTTCCACGGGCGGCGGCATGGTGACCGTCAGGATGAACGGACAAAAACACCTGGTTTCCGTCCACATCGATCCGGAAGTGTACAAGTCCGGCGACATTGAAATGCTCCAGGATTTGCTGCTGGCCGCCGTCAACGAATCTGCCAGGAAAATCGATGAGCAGGTGGCGAACCAGATGGGTTCGCTGGCGGGTGGCCTCAATCTGCCGGGACTCAATTTTTAGCAGAATCCTTCCGTGCCGCAACCCAGGATTTCCGCAACATGAGCGAATACGCCGCGCCACTTGCGCGCCTGATCGATGAACTGAAGCGCCTGCCGGGCATCGGGCAGAAGTCCGCGCAGCGGATCGCTTTCCATCTCGAGCGGGCGCCGCGTGAAGACGTTCAGCGGCTGGCGGAAGCCCTGCTCGAGGCCAAGGACAAGATCCGCCTATGCAGCGTCTGCAATAACCTCACTGAATCCGACCCCTGCGAGTATTGTTCCGATCCCCGGCGCGATGCCGAGGTCCTTTGCGTGGTGGAAACGCCCTACAACGTGATTTCAGTGGAAAAAGCGCACGAGTTCCGCGGGCGTTATCATGTGCTGCACGGCGCTCTTTCGCCTTTGCAGGGCATCGGCCCGGAACAGCTCAAGCTGAAGAGCCTGATCGACCGGCTGAAAGATGGGACGGTGCGGGAACTGATCGTGGCAACCAGCCCCACCGTCGAAGGCGAAGCCACAGCCGTCTACCTGGCCAGGCTGGTCAAGCCGCTGGGCGTCAAAGTCAGCCGCATCGCCATGGGCATCCCGGTTGGCTCAGACCTCGAGTTCGCAGATGAAGTCACCATGCTCCGCGCGCTCGAAGGCCGCCGCGAGATGTAACGCTCGCCGCGAGCGCCTGGATCGGGAAAAATTTTGACGGAACTTTGCCCTGGCAGGAAGTGATTATAAGGTTCGTCGGGCAGGCGCATCGAGCGCACCGGCTTTTTCACAGCACTTTAAGAAGTTCTACTTCAGCCCATCCATCACTTCGTCGAGCACCTTTTTCGGCGGGCGCACCGAAGTTTCGGGAAGCGTGGCGAGCGGATCATCGACAAAGTTCAGCATCTCCATAAAACTGGGTTTCCGGGTGTCGAGATAGAACAGGCCGGTCACGATCTCCCCCTTGTCATGGGCCTCTGTCAGGACCCTCAGCGCCTCCGCCTTGTCCGTGGGGTCGTAATCGGAATTCAACTTCTTCAGAAGCAGGCGGGAACCGTCATGGAGAGTGATTTCGGTCGTGGATCCGGGATCATATTCAACCGTGATGTCCTCGAAATAGGGGACGTAGCTCACTTCTCCAAGCGGCGCGTCGTGGTCGCGAACGTAGCTGTAGCTCTTGGTGGACCCCGCATGATCATTAAAGGTGACGCAGGGCGAAATCACGTCCAGCATCACGGTCCCGTTGTGGCTCAGCGCCCCTTCCAGCAGAGCGAGCAACTGCTTCTTGTCGCCTGAGAATGAACGGGCCACGTAGGTTGCCCCCAGCATAATCGCCAGCGCGCAGGTATCGATGGGAGGCAACTCGTTGATAACGCCGTTTTTCAACTTCGAGCCCACGTCCGCGGTCGCAGAAAACTGGCCTTTGGTGAGTCCGTAGACCCCGTTGTCCTCAATGATGTAAACCATGGGAAGGTTCCGGCGCATCAGGTGGACAAACTGCCCGACCCCAATGGATGCCGTATCGCCGTCGCCGCTGACGCCGATTGAAATCAGCTTGCGGTTCGCCAGCATGGCGCCAGTGGCGATGGACGGCATGCGGCCGTGGACGGAGTTGAATCCGTGCGCGGTGCTCAGAAAATAGGCGGGGCTTTTGGAAGAGCATCCAATCCCTGACAGCTTGGCCACGCGGTGAGGTTCAATGCCCAGTTCGTAGCAGGCCTCCACAATACGCTCGGAAATGGCGTTGTGCCCGCAGCCCGCGCAGAGCGTGCTCCGCTTGCCTTTATAATCGGAAGGCTCCAGCCCGATGCGGTTCACTTTTCGAGCGGGAGATGGGGGAACAGCAGTCGTCGACATTTTATTTCTTTCCCTCCTGGGAAACAATCTCGTCCGTGACGCTTCGCGCGTCAATCGGGAGTCCCGCGTAGTGCCGGATGCTGCGGAGTTTCGGAACATCTTCCGCGGGGGCTTCCATGCGGAGCATTTCGAACATCTGGCCATCCCGGTTCTGTTCCACGACGTAGACGCGCCGGTAGCGGTTGATAAAATCCAGCACCTGGCCGGCAAAGGGAAATGCCCGCACGCGGCAATAACTCACCGGCAATTCGTATTCCTGCTTCATCTGGTCTAACGCTTCCACGATGGCCCAGTGCGTGGTGCCGTAGGCAATCACGCCAATCTCCGCTCCCTCGGCGTCCAGAACAACCGGAGCGGGGACGCGATCGCGCGCGGCATTGAATTTTGTGTTCAGCCGGTCCATGTTGTTGACGTAATCTTCCGGCCGCTCGCTGTAGATAGCCTGCTCGTTGTGGCCGCTGCCGCGGGTAAAATAAGCGGCCTTGGGATGTTTTGTTCCCGGCAGAGTGCGGTAACCAACCCCGTCCCCGTCAACGTCGCGGTAGCGGTCAAAGCCGCCCAGGCGTTCCAGATCTTCCGCGCTCAGGACCTTGCCCCGGTTGATGGGCTTGGTAGGGTAAGGGAACGGATCGGACATCCAGTTGTTCATGCCCAGATCAAGGTCGCTCATCACAAACACCGGCGTCTGCAATTCCTCGGCGAGGTCAAAGGCCTCCATAGCCATCGTAAAACACTCTTCCACGGAGGCAGGAATCAACAACACGTGCTTCGTGTCACCGTGCGACAGAAACGCATTGTTGAGGATGTCGCCCTGCTGGGTGCGCGTCGGCAGCCCCGTGGAGGGCCCCGTTCGCTGGACGTCAAAAATCACCGCAGGAATTTCAGCGTAATAGCCCAGACCGACAAATTCCGACATCAGGGAAATGCCGGGGCCGGAAGTGGCCGTCATGGCGCGCGCGCCCGCCCAGCCCGCGCCCATCACCATTCCGATGGCCGCCAGTTCATCCTCCGCCTGCACAATGGCAAACGTGGCCTTGCCGGTCTCAGGATCCAGGCGATATCGCCTCATGTAAGCGCTGAGCGTTTCGGCCAGCGAAGAGGAGGGCGTAATCGGGTACCAGGTGCAGACCGTCACCCCGCCAAACATCGCGCCGAGCGCAGCCGCTGAGTTGCCGTCAATAATGATCTTCCCGCGCGTCGCATCCATCCGCTCGAGATAGAAACGGCCCCGCTTGGGCAGGTTCTGCGCCGTGTAATCGTAGCCCACCTGGGCGGCGGCAAAGTTCAGGTCCGCGGCGGTGGGTTTCTTCCTGAACTGTTTCTTCAGCGCCTCGTGAATCTCTTCCATGGGAATGCCCAGCAGCTTGGCCAGAACGCCGTCATAAATCATGTTGCGCACCAGCTTGCGCAACTTTGCATTGGGGCAGACCGGGGCCACCAGGTTGTCAAAAGGCACAGGATAAAAAATCACGTCGTCCCGCAATCGTTGCAGGTTCAACTTCTCATCGAAAACAACACTGGCGCCGGCGCCCAGCGACATCACATCTTCCTCGGCCGTCTCGGGGTTCATGGCAACCAGGAAATCAATCTCCTTGCGCCGGGCGATATAGCCATGCTTGGAGGCGCGGATGGTATACCAGGTTGGAAGTCCCGCAATGTTCGAGGGAAAAAGGTTCTTTCCGGAAACGGGAATGCCCATCCGGAAGATGGATCGGAGCAGCACGGTGTTCGCGCTCTGACTGCCCGAGCCATTCACAGTAGCCACTTGAATGCTTAAATCATTAACAACTTTTTCCTGCCAGGAAGATCTACTATGAGCTTCCTTGACAGCAAGGTCTGTAGTTCCCATGAATATCCTCGAAGTAAAATATGGATGGTTTGATGCTAACGTTCATTCCGATTGACCTTCACCATCAGTCGGAGCGTCGACGACGCCAATAGTTGAATTGAGCTTATCAAGAGGGCTGGGGGGTGTAAGGCGTCGAATCGTGGCGGGTCCGCTACCTGGTTTCCGTCCGGCTCCCTGGGCCGACGCGCGGCTGCATAAGCTCTCATCAGAAATCATAACACAAATGGGCAGGGTTTAAAAAACGCCGCCCACAACCTTTTCAAAAGGTCCGCCGGGCGGGACGGTCCCATCAAACCCCCGAGCATACACCCCAACGCCCTGGACTGACAACATCATATTCATGTTTCATCGACTTAACCTGTTCACAGTACAGATATACACCGCGCAGGAAAAGTGCTAAAGTACGACTGCTTGTAGTCACAGAAACCACAAACTCTCCGTATTGCCGAAATCGCTTTCTGGAGGCGCCCCGATGGCGCACAACGACGATTTGGCCGGCTATGCCGTACTCGGGTTCGGCCTCGGCCTTTTTACCTTCTACAAGGGGCTTCGCCAGTACCGCAATTACCTCCTGATCGCTGACACGCCGGAGATCGCGATCCGCAGTGTCTCCATGGGCTTCTCGCAGGTCAACGGAATCGCCAAAGGTGACAAGACTATTTCTTCCCCGGTCACTCACACTCCGTGTTTTGCCTATAAGGTGGTCATCGAACGATGGAAGACCGACTCTGACCACCATGGAGGCCATTGGTCGCATCATCGGACTGACACGGATGGCGTAGAGTTTTACCTTACTGACGCCACCGGAAAAGTGCTGGTTGACGCGCAAGGAGCGGAATTCGACGTGCCGTATTCGGCGCGCTGCGAAGCCGGGCCGGGGATGACCACAGCCACCGGCGTAGCTGCCACACAGCAGGAACTGCTGCAATACGTCACGCAGGCGGACGCGCATTGGGCCGGGGGCCTGGTCGAGCGCGGATTGAAAGCTGTGGGGCCGCTTCAGGATTCCAGCAAGGAGCAGACCCGGTTGGGCCTGATGGAAGTGTTCCAGCAGTCGCCGGCGGCCCCTGAGTTCATGACCGGAATGATGACCATGATGGCCCCGAAGATCAAGCAGCATCTGGAAGCGATGGGGCCGCAGTCTGACCCCAAGCATGAAATGGCCAGGCAAAATGCCCTCGAGGCGCTGCAGCATCCCGCCGGCAGCCCGGAATTCATGGAAGGCCTGAAGCGGGCTGAGCAGATGGCCGGCAATCCAGGCGAAACCAGTGCCTTTGACAAGCTGACCATGACGACGGGCGGCCCTTCGGGATCCAATTCCGGCTTTTTCGACGCCGCGAGCGGCCGCTATCGTTTCACCGAATACTGTCTGGTTCCGGATGGCAGATACGACATCAGTGGGACCTGCGTGGAAAATCCGCACCCGAAAGACGCGGGCGATCACAACATGATCGTGAAGGGCACCCTGGAGAAAGAGTTCCTGATTTCCTCCAAGGAGCAAAAACAGTTGGAAAGCGGCCTGCGAAAGCGCGCCTTTTTGATGGTTCTGGGTGGCGCGGCCCTTTCGGTGGTCTGCCTGGCCATCTTGCTGGGCAAGCTCGGGCTGCTGTGAGCGCGCGGTGGCCGCCACCCCGGCGCGCGGGGGCCGCTACGCCAACGCACGGCTTGAGATTGTAGTTATAAAGGGGCCAAATCCGGCAAAGATAAAAGGCATCATCTAAGTTCAGGAATCGACTACCAGGAGGACTAAATGGGGAAGATAGCTCTATGGACCTTGTCATGTTTGTCTGCTTCCATACTTCTGGCGGCAGGAAAATATCAGCCGCTCAACGTCAAATTAGGCACCTGGGAGACCGTCGCCACCACCACCGTCAGCGGTGCTCCGCCCATTCCGCAGGAGATGCTCGATAAGATGACCGCCGAACAGCGCGCCCGATTTGAAGCCGCTATGAGCAAGATGGCTTCCGGAACGCCCAAAACCCGCACTTCAAAATCCTGCCTGACCAAAGAGAAGCTGGAGAAGGACCCGTTTAACGATAAGAAATCGTGTACGGAAACCGTTCTGACCTCAACCGGCAGCAAAATGGAGATCCAGGAAGTCTGCTCGGAGGAAAACGCCAAGCTTGTCTCGAAGGTGCGCATCGAAGCTACTGATTCAGAAAACGCCAAAGGTTGGGTGGATTCCACCGTAACCGGCAGCGGCAAAACCATGAACATCACCGGCACATTTACGTCAAAATGGGTTGGCGCTGCCTGCAGTGAGAAACCCTGATTACCATAGGTTCGGTCTTGCCTGGGGCGAATGGCTTTCAGTTCGAAGCAGAGGGATGATTTCGCATTCCGCGCAAATCCCGCTGACCCGGATGTTGCATTCCGGCCAGCGGGAGCGGTTTCCCGGTCTGGGGCGATTTATGGTATAATGCAAAGACGCTTAACACCACGGTTGTGTGGTGCGATTACTCTGATTGATTGCAGATCTGATCTGAGAAGTCCCGCCTTTTGTTTCCTCCGTATGTTTTTAGCGTAAATCAAAGAAATCTGGCTTTGCCGGCTCGCGCCCATTGGAGTTTGTGGCGCGCAGCGGCAGAAGATGCCAGAAAGAGAGAAGATTAGACTAGTGCAGAATTTTTCAGAACTTTCGATTTCAGCCTACCTGAAGGACAGGCTGACCCGGGCGGGCTTTTCTACGCCCACCCCAGTCCAGGCTGCGGCCATTCCGCAGGCGCTTGCAGGCAAAGACGTCCTCGCCACGGCGCAGACCGGGACCGGCAAAACGCTGGCATTCCTGGTCCCCATTATGGAGGACCTGTTGAAACAAACGACGCCGGGCATCGCCGCCCTCGTCCTGGTTCCCACGCGGGAACTCGCCATGCAGGTTGCAGAATGTTACGACCGGCTGCGAGGCAAGCGGCTGCCCGCCACGGCCATTGTGGTGGGAGGGATGTCAGAAACGCAGCAGCTTAACGATCTTCGCAAGGGAGCGCGCTTGGTGGTGGCCACGCCGGGCCGGCTGGAAGACTTTCTTCAGCGCAAGCTCATCAACCTGCGCACCGTGCGGACGCTCGTCCTGGATGAAGCCGACCGCATGCTGGATATGGGCTTCCTTCCCGCCATTCGCAGGATTGCAGCCGCCGTTCCCGCCGAGCGACAGACGCTCTTCTTTTCCGCGACCCATGAAGCATCGGCGGCCCGGCTGGTTGACAACTACCTGAAAGACCCGGTCCGTCTTGCCTTCGGGTCGGTCCTGAAACCCTCGGAAAATGTGCGGGTCCAGGCCATGGAAGTTTCGCACCACGGCAAGCAGCAGGCGTTGCAGCAGTTGCTGGCCCGTGAAACCGGGCGGTGCCTGGTTTTTGCGCGCACCAAGCGGGGGACCGAGCGGCTGGCAAAAACATTGAGCCGCAACGGCTTCGCCGCCGCCATGATCCACGGCGACCGCTCGCAGTCGCAGCGGAACGCTGCGCTGTCCGGTTTCCAGAACGGACGATACCGCATCCTAGTGGCCACGGACCTGGCTTCCCGCGGCATTCACGTTCAGGACATCGCGCACGTCATCAACTATGACTTGCCCGATATGGCTGAGAATTTTATTCATCGCGTGGGGCGTACGGGCCGCGCGGGACATCAGGGCGTCGCGTCCACTCTCTACTCGAGCGACCAGCGGGCGGACCTGTTTTTACTGGAACGCGCGCTGGGTATCCAGATGGAGCGCGTCCAGACGGGCAATGAACTGCCGCGAACGCAGAAACGCAAACCGGCCGGGCCTGTTATTGCATCCACACGTCCAGGGTGCAGCATCACGCCATTGCCTGGCGAGTTCCTGCAAACCCAAATGTAGCATTTGCTTGATAGCGCCGGGCGCTCCCCGGCGCTATCAACTGATCGGCTGGCCCTGCGCATCTTGCGAAGACGCCTGGAAAGCTCCATCTTGGCCGAGCGGGCCGAAGCCAGGCCGGACCACGGGTTTTCGATTTCCCACTCACTCTCCAATCCTGGCAGGATGAATCGGCAAGATTGGGCCGCTTGAATTGGAGAGCCTTCGAAGTGTAGCTTTAATAGGCAGCTCATTTCACAGAGGGAGTTTCGATGCTCGATTTAGGGTTCGTTCGCAGCAATCTCAGCCTGGTGCGCGAAAAAATGAAGGCTCGCGGCATCGCGGGAATCCTGGCGGATTTTGAAGCTCTCGACGTGGAGCGCCGCAAGCTGCTGTCTGAAGCGGAAGCCCTGAAGGCGCAGCGGAATACCGTGTCCAACGAAATTGCCGGCCTGAAGAAACAGAAGCAGGACGCCTCCGGCCTGATTGCGCAGATGAAGCAGGTGAGCGCCAGGATCCAGCAGCTTGATGAGCAGGCCGGCGCCGCGGACGAAAAGCTGCGCGACCTGCTGCGAAACGTGCCGAACATCCCGCACGACACGGTCCCTGTCGGGCGCAGCTCCGAAGACAACCGGGAGGTTCGCCGCTGGGGCGAACCCAGAAAATTTGACTTTGAGCCCAAGGCGCACTGGGACCTGGGGCCGGCCCTGGGCATTCTCGATTTCGAACGCGCCGCCAAAATTGCCGGAGCGCGGTTCGCGGTCTACTACGGTGTGGGCGCAAAGCTGGAGCGCGCGCTGGCGAATTTCATGCTGGACATGCACACGCGCCGGCACGGCTACACTGAGGTGCTGCCGCCGTTCATGGTGAATTCGGACAGTATGTTCGGCACAGGGCAGCTTCCGAAGTTTGCGGAGGACTCGTTCAAGCTGGAAGGGACGGACTACTGGCTGATCCCAACGGCCGAAGTTCCCGTCACCAACCTATTCCGCGACGAGGTGCTGGAGGCTGAAAATCTTCCGGTGAAATTCTGCGCCTGGACTGCCTGCTTCCGCAGCGAGGCCGGATCTTACGGCAAGGACACGCGCGGCATTATTCGCCAGCATCAGTTCCAGAAAGTGGAACTGGTCAAGTTCGCCCTGCCGGACAATTCCTACGACGAACTCGAAAGTCTGACCCGCGACGCAGAGGCGGTTCTCCAGGCGCTCGGCCTGCCGTATCGCGTCGTGGTGCTCTCAACGGGCGATCTGGGCTTCAGTTCGGCCAAAACCTACGATCTGGAGGTCTGGCTTCCCTCCAGCCAGGAATATAAAGAGATTTCATCCTGCTCCAACTTTGAGTCCTTCCAGGCCCGCCGGGCCAACCTGCGTTTCCGCCGCGGAAAAGGCGGCAAAACCGAACTGCTCCACACCTTGAATGGCAGCGGGCTGGCTGTCGGGCGCACATGGCTGGCAGTGCTGGAAAATTATCAGCAGGAAGATGGCTCTGTAATCATCCCGGAGGCCCTGCGCCCTTATCTCGACGGCCTCGACCGTATCACTCCGCGAAAGTAGCCGCGGCTCCTCAAGGCAATTCCCTTTTCATGTAAAAAACAGCCACACTGCCGGGGCTACTTTTTATGGGTGGGAACAGGTTCCGGCATGTACTTGTGGAACGTGCCCGGCTCGTGCTGATGCTCAAATTGAATGGTGGTGTGGGTGATGCCGAATTCTCCGGCCACGGCTGTTCGGATAAGGTGCGCAATTCTTTCGCTTTCAGAAGTCGACATATCCAGAATTTGAACGTGGCAGGACATGGCGTGTGATTCCGATCCCAGGCTCCAAACGTGAATGTCGTGCACCTCACGGACGCCCTGCACGCCCAGGATTGCCCTGGCGATTCCCTCCAGACTCATTCCTTTAGGCAGGCTTTCCAGCAGGATGTTGGAAGACTCCATAATGATGCCCAGCGCGCCCCAGAAGATCATTCCTGCAATCAGGAAAGCCAGCAGAGGATCAATCAGCGGCTGGCCGGTGTAGCGAATCAGAAACGCGCAGGCAATAATGCCCACGTTGGAAAGCGCGTCGCCGAGATAATGGACGAAAACGGACCGCAGGTTCAGGTCGCGTTGTTCCCGGGCCAATCCCAGAGTGACGCCGCCATTGACCAGCAGCGCCACGATTCCCACAATCATCATCATTCCCGAGGCGACTCGCTCGGGAGAAACAATACGCTCGTAACCTTCAACACAGATGAAGACCGCAACCCCGATCAGAATCAGGCCGTTGACAAAGGCCGCCAGCACTCCGGCACGCTGGTAACCATATGTTTTCTGGTGGTCAGGCGGCATGCGCTCGAAGTAGAGCGCGAGCCAGGAAAAGATCAGCGTGGGAACATCCGTCAAGTTGTGCCAGCCGTCGCTGACTAATGCCAGGCTGTGGGCCAGATGACCCATCACAAATTCTGTCGCCACAAGTCCGAGCGTTACGATAACAGCCGCCTGGACAACCCAGCCCTTCGACGACTTGTGTTGGTGAACGTGCATCCGCGCGCCTCATCTGGAATATTATTCCAGAGGTGGACCCGCCGCAACCGGGCAGGCCCGGAAAGGCGCTGTCGCGGGGTTAATCTTCTTTCACCGGATAACCATTTTCTGCCTGCTGCACTCCAATTCGATGAAAGCGCGTGGGCCGGGCACCGAAAGCTATGGCATCCCTGAAGGGACGGGGGACACAGGGCCGCTGGGGAGGCTGGGCAGGCCCGCGGACCAAAGCCGCCTGCCGGGGGGCTTCTCCGCCAGAGACGTTTTCCCCCATTTGGTCCGCGAGTAATATTATAATTTGATGGGTGGGTAAAGATTTGGCTCAACATCAGCAGGAAATGCTGGCCCTGAGCGCTGGGGGGCGAAATATGACCAAAAGACCTGGATTTGCGGTTCGGGTGTGGACGCTTCCCGCCGCTCTCCTCGCTGCGGCTTTTTTCGGGCTGCTGGTTGTTGCGCCTTTCCTGGCCAGAGGCCAGCAGGATTCTTCGGCCGCAGCCGGGACAGCAGTTTCAGCCCCTGAAAAGAGTCCGGCAAGCGTTCCTACGTCCGCCACGAATACAAAGGCCGGGAACACCACAATCAAAGTGCCCGTCACAGTCGTCAACGTTCCTGTTACGGTCCTCGACAAGCGTGGGAACCCGGTGATCGACCTCACCCGGAGCGATTTCAAAGTCTATGAGGACGACAAGGCCCAGAGCATCCGGTACTTCAGCAGCGAAACGATGCCGCCTCTTCGCATTGGCCTGCTGGTTGATACCAGCAACAGCGCCCGTTTCGAATTGAAATTCGAAAAAGACGCCGCCACGGAATTCGCCTACACGATGCTCCGCGGCCTCAACAGCAGAAACCTGATTTTTCTTGAAACGTTTGACGCCAACAACTCCATCCTTCAGGAATTCACCAGCAACCCGGATGACATCAATGAGAAGCTTCGAAACCTGAAGGCCGGCGGCGGCAAAGCCGTCTACGATGCTGTTTATGAGGCCTGCAAGCACGAAATCGAGAAGGCCGGCCCTCGCGAGCAGACGCGCAGGGTGCTGATCCTCATCAGCGACGGCATCGACGTCGAAAGCAAGCATTCGCTCGAAGAAGCTATTTCCATGGCGCACAGGGCCGAAACCACCATCTACACCATTGGAAATACTCCTTATGGATTTGACGATCCCGGCGCCAAGTATCTCGAGAAGGTGGCGGAAAACACCGGGGGGACTGCTTTTTTCCCCGAGCGCAAGACGCCAGGGACAGACTTCCTTACCGGATACCTTTCCCACGGCCAGTTTGATTCACTGGAACAGAACAAGGGACTCGGCGCAGAAACCGGGATCTATACCGCCCAGAAAATGATTGCGCTTGCTGATTCGCTGGACGCCATCAGGCGGCAATTAACAAACCAATACCTGATTGGCTACACGTCAACTGACGGCGCGCTCGACGGGACGTACCGGAAAATTCGTGTTATCGCCGATCGCAAAGGCGTGATCATTCGCTATAAACCGGGTTATTTTGCTACCAACGATCAGTAAACCGAGCCTGCCGGCCAAGTGCGCATCCAACACTTTTCAGGACCCGTTCATACCTGCCTTTTAGAGTGCCTTCAGCGGGCGCTTCATACTTGCCGAACCACCTACCACCTTCGGCGACGATTTGGGGGGGTTCAGGCGCCGATTTTGCCGATTTTGCTTGACTTTCGTGGCCTAGTTTGGTAGCCTTACCGGGATGTCAGCTTCAGGGGGCGCCGGCGGCGGGTTTTTACCGGAAAGTTTAGCAGTCTGGTTGGACTGCTTTTGCGTCCTTAAGCGACTGAAAACATTATATGGCCGGTTTGGCCACTAAAATGTGGGACAAAAAATATTAATTTGCAGAAACGAAGCCGAGAAGTTGTTGAAAACAAAGGATAAGACTACATATGTTAGCCGAAACGAACCCGAAAACGAACCCGAGAAGCGGCTACATCGATGTAGCCCCGCCGCGCCCGATTCCCCTCCCGCTTTTCACAGTCGAAATCACACTTGTGGATGGCGTTTATCGCGCACAACAGATTTTTAGATCGCGGCCCGGCGGGCGATAGAACCGTTAAAACTCTGTCCCAACCTGTTCGACGCCGCGTCGCTCTGAAAAATGCTGGCAGAGCTTGTCTAGAAACTCAGACTGGCAGATAATTAGAAACCTGTAACGCCCGCCCAATTCCACCACTGTTCCGGGGCCAGCGAAACAAACCTGAAATGGCTGTTTCCTGCCCTTGCAGGGCATCTCAGGGGTCGGAGGGGGAGAACAGTTAACGCTATGGAAGCTGTGGTTTTAGCGGGAGGGAAAGGCACCCGGCTGCGAAAGGCAGTTGCCGGCCTTCCCAAGGGCCTGGCCCCCATCGGAGAGCACCCTTTCTTAAGCTATCTGCTGGGCTGGCTTCGGGCGCAGGGGGTCGTTGAGATCATCCTCGCGGTGGGCCATCGGAGGAGGGAGATCGTCCGCCACTACACCCGGCACAAGCCCCAGGGAATGCGGTTGAGATTTTCCGTCGAGACCAAGCCGCTGGGCACAGCAGGAGCGCTCAGGAATTTACGTTCCATGCTGGCGGGTGAAGAGTTTCTGGTGCTGAACGGGGACTCGATTTTCGATGTTGACTTGCAACAAATGCTCACCTTTCATCGCAGACACCGCGCGCAAACCACGCTGGCCCTTGCGTGCCCGCCGGAGGCAAGCCGTTACGGCTCGGTCCTGCTGGACCCCCGGGGCCGGATCAAGGCATTTGTTGAAAAGCATGCCGCGATTTCACCTGGCGCCAACGGCAAGCCAGGCGCCTCGCAGTGGGTCAGCGCGGGAGTCTACGTCATGAACAGGGCGGTGCTCCGCCACATCCCCGGGCAGCGGGAGGTTTCGCTGGAGAAAGAAGTCTTCCCCAGCCTGATCGGCGGCCCTTTTTACGGATTTCCCTGGAAGGGATACTTTATCGATATCGGCGTCCCGGAAGATTACCAGAGGGCCAGAGTCGAACTGACGGAGCGTTTCACTTCATGTTAATTCGAGCCAAGGTGCCCTTGCGGATCAGCTTTGCCGGAGGGGGAACGGACGTCAAACAGTTTCTTGAAAAGGAAGGCGGGTGCGTCCTCAATGCGACCATTGGCCGCTACGTCTGGGGGACCCTCCGCAGCCGGGCGGACGGGCTGATCAACATCGAATCGGGCGACCTGGGCTATATCGTCAACTACGATACCCAAACCGATCCCGTTTACGATGGCAAACTCGACCTGGTCAAGGCCGGAATCCAGAGTCTCGGTGGACATAGTACCGATGGTTTTGACCTTTTCCTTCACAGTGAGGCTCCTCCTGGGTCGGGCCTGGGTTCCTCCTCGACGCTGATGGTCTGCCTGGTGGGTCTGATGAAGGAATTCCTGAGCCTGCCTATGACGGATTATGAGACGGCCCGCGCCGCCTACCGGATTGAACGCGAGGAGCTGCAAATCAAGGGCGGCCTGCAGGACCAGTATGCAGCGACGTTCGGCGGATTCAACTTTATGGAATTTGAAAAAGACCGCGTGATCGTCAATCCGTTGAGGATCAAGCAGGAGGTCATCAACGAACTGGAGCACAATCTTCTGCTCTGTTACACGGGCTCGACGCGCATGTCCGACGGCATTATCAAGGACCAGGTGGGCCGCTACGAACAACACGTCGAGGAGACTCTCCATGGGCTCAGGCGTCAGAAAGAACTTGCCGTTGAGATGAAGAATGCGCTCCTGCAGCGGCGCCTGAACGATTTTGGCGAATTATTGGACGAAGCCTGGCAATCCAAGAAATTGTTATCGCCAAAGATCAGCAACCCGAAGATCGATGAGATGTATGAATCCGCCCGCAAGGCCGGCGCCATCGGAGGCAAAGTGACCGGCGCGGGCGGGGGTGGGTACATGCTCTTTTATTGCCGATTCGAACGCAAGCATCGCGTGGCTGAAGCGCTGAGCAAGCTGGGTGGAATCCCCACCGGCTTCGCGTTCGACTTTAACGGCCTGCAAACCTGGAGGGTGGATGGCAACTCCGCTCCCATCTGAGGGCCACGCTTCTAAGTGCCGGGGTGAAATGATTCATGGGTGAAAACGGGCGTGTTCTGCGCAGGGCTGTTTTTCTGGATCGCGACGGGGTCCTCATTCGCAAAGCCCCCGAAAACCACTACATCACGGCCTGGGAGCAGGTGGAGTTTCTGCCGGGGGTGGGCGAGGCCTTGCGAAAATTGAAGCAGCATGGCTTTCTGCTGGTCGTGGTGACCAACCAGAGCGCCGTGTCCAGAAACGAACTGCCGGTGGATGTTCTGGAGACAATCCACAAAAGAATGGCTCGTCATTTTGCGCGGGAAAGCGCGGCCATCGACGCGATATATTATTGCCCGCACGACCGGAACGGCAATTGCCGTTGCCGGAAACCCCGGCCCCAGATGCTGCTGCAGGCTGCAGAGGAGCATGGGATCGACCTCCAGCAGTCATGGATGGTGGGCGATGCAGCATCCGACGTCGAGGCAGGACGCAGAGCGGGTTGCAGGACCGTCTGGCTGCGGCCGGAAAGTTTTGATGGCGAAAATCCGCCGCCTGCCGAGTTCATTACAACCTCTATTCGGGAAGCGGCAAGCTGGATAGTTGATGAGTCTTCCCCGTTGAATGAAGGGAAGATCGCGGAGACGCTTTAGAATTTTTCTGTCACCTGGAAGGTATTTTGCTCTCCAGGGCCAGGCATCATGCGAATCGCCTATCTGACAGCTCGATATCCCTTCCCCCCGATCGGAGGAGACAGGATGCGTGTCTACTACACGCTGCGCCATCTTCTCCGCTCACATCAGGTCACGCTCTACACTTTTGCTTCAGCTCCAAAGGTGGACTGGCAAAGCCACCATCCCGATCTGCCCGGCCTCGAAGAAAAGACTTTCCAGATGCCCAGGTCCGGCTTTGCCTGGAATAGCGCGAGTGCTTTTTTTTCCGATCTTCCGTTGCAGGTTAAGCTCTATCAATGCCCTGATCTCGCGCGTAGCATGGATTCGGATATCCGCGGTGGCGCAGTTGATTTGCTGTTTGTCCATCTGATCCGGATGGCGGAATACGCCCGGCCCTACCATCATCTTCCGCGTATTCTGGATATGGCGGATTCCATCTACCTGCACTATTCGCGAATGCGCAAAATCTGGTGGCGCCCGATGTGGGCGGGCGCGCGGCTGGACAGGAGCCGGGTCCGCCGCTACGAAGCCGAGGTTCCCAGGTGGTTTGACAACGTCCTCATCCACACGGAGGAAGACCTGGAGTGGGTCCGGCGGCAGTCCGGGGCTGCGAACTTGACGCAATCCTTGATGGGGGTGGACACCGATGAATTCGCATTCCAGTCGAGTCCTTACAACCCCCGGCGCATTGTTTATTGCAGCAAGCTGGATACGCTGCCCAACGCCGATGCCGCCCTTTACTTCGCGAAACAGGTTTTTCCGCTGGTTCAGCGCCGGCTGCCGGATGCTCAATTTTCGATTGTGGGCCTCAACCCTCCTCGGTCTGTGCGCAAGCTGGCCAGGATTCCGGGCGTCGATGTCCGGGCCAACGTCCCGGATGTTCGCCAGGAGATGTCGAATGCGGCCGTGAGCGTGGCCCCGGTCCGTTTCGGAGCAGGAATTCAGAACAAGATTTTGCAGTCACTGTCCATGGGAATTCCGGTGGTGGCAACGCGGTTCGCGGCCGGGCCTTTTGGAGAATTCGCCAACTCTCC
>DASSJE010000261.1:0-10420 GCA_035691365.1 Terriglobia bacterium | reverse complement strand
CTTCTTTTCGGCTGCTCTGGACTCAAGACCCGCCTCGATCAAGTCCACGAGCACCCGATTTGCGCTGGTTTTTTGCGCTCGCGCTATGGCTCGAACATCTCTCGCGAGTCTGGACGGCAATGCCACGCTTTGCCGCATCGATTTTTGCAGTTTGTTCATAGCTTCATTCTACACCATCTTGCACCAACATGCAGCACGTTCTAACGGAAAGATGATAACAATCGAAGAATCACGAGAATCGCGTGCGTTTCCACAGCAGTACGGCGCCGGCAATCAACAGGCCGAGGGTTGCGGCTAGCAGGGCAACGATCCATGCAGGATTGAGAGCAATCGGCGGGCGGGTGGCCCCGTGGGCGAGCCAGATGAAGATGCCGACGGCTGCGGCCACGATGGCGACATCCCACCAGCGCCAGCCGTGTGCGCGGTCAGCCATTACATCCTCTCCCGCCTGGGCGCGAAAAACCTCATCGTGATTGAGACCGTAGCGGTCGCACTCGCGTTCAATGGCCTCGCTCCATGAGGCGTGTTCCGCAGCAGGAGCTTCGGCCCGGCTGATGGCGAGCGCGCCCAGGATCATTATGATCGACCCGGCCACCACCATCACCTGCGCCGCCGAGCCGCGCCCCGAGAGTTCGCTGAAGACCAGCGCGCCCCAGGCCAGCCCCCAAAGCTGATTGGTGTTGGAGAGCGGAATGCCGCGCCCGATGCCGATATACTTTGCTGCGTATTGCTGGAAGAGGTCGCCCAGCACCCAGCAGAAGCCGCCGAGAAAAAGCCAGAAGAGGGCGGGACGCGCTGCCGCGAGATCATTCATCACCGGATGCAGCCCGCCGCGAAAAACCAGCGCCAGCGCCCCTACGGTCCCAAGTTCGCCTACGGTGAAGACGGTGACAAACGAGAGCGGGTTCATGCCGCTCAGGTAGGCTTTGCGGTAAGGGATGTACATGGTTCCCCACAGCAGGCCGGCCCCCAGCGCTGCCAGGATTCCTGCCGTGGTGTGGGCTGAAGCAGTGAGCGGAGCGCTGGCTGAGGCATAGGCCAGCAGGACTGCGCCGCCGGCAATCGCGATGGCGCCGCCCAAAACTTTTGCCTGCGCGTTTTTCCCCGCCCCGCGCAGTTCGCGGAAAAAGAACCAGCCCCAGAACAAGCCCACCAGGCAGTTTGTGTTCCACAGCGGGAAGGCGATGGAAAGTCCCACGTCGCGGATGGCAAAGACCGTCAGCGTGTTGGCCACTGCCCACAGCGCACCGGCCAGGATGGCCCAGACGATCAGATGAGCTTTGTCACGCAGGTCGATAAAGATGTATTCCGTGCCCTTCATAATGGTGGGGACCGTCCAGCGGGCGACGAAAACTCCTGCCACCATGCCGAGTGAAATAATGAAGGGCGAGATGCCCAACGTGACCAGTTTGGTGGGCGCTTCTGCGGCGCCCAGCCAGGCGCCCGCCGCCAGGCCGCACAGCACGCCCAGGGTGTGCAGCGAGCGCGAAACGCCTGAAGAATGGAGTTGCCGGGCCAGTAGGTTTGCTCCTCAGCGAACGTAAACCAGCAGCAGGATTCCGGCGATCAGCACCGCCACGGGAACCCAGAACTGGCTGTCGGTCAGAATAGCCTTCGCCATGGATCGCTTCACACCACACCTCAATCCTGTTGTTCCAATGAAAATCCTGCCGCGAGGCGGAGGAGATTTTACCACTGTATCTGGGAAGGGAAATACCTGGAAATCAAATCTTCGTAGTAGGGGCGAAGTTTTGTCACGTCCGGACGTGTCTCGGCTTTCGAGTACAAATCGTACGGACTGAACTCGCGTACCCAATGGAACATTTCACGGTCGTGGTCGTTCATCAGGTAATCGTACGCGCCTTCGTGGTGCGCCGGATAGAACGAGTGGTAGCGGATCATGTAGAGTCCCTCTTCGGGCAGATAGTCTTTGACCACGTGGTACATATACTCATCATGCCCCCAGGACATATCCACGTTGTCGAACCCGCCGTTCTCCTGATAGACGCCCAGGCGTGTCTGGTATTCCGGCACCTTTGAATCATCATTCAACGAGAAGAAATCGTGGAAAACAATCTTGTCGGACCAGGCACACCCCACCGGGAACGTGTCTCCCACCACGGCCCACTGCGGCTCGCCCCAAAGGCAGAGGATTTTGCCCAGGTCGTGAATCAATCCGGTGAGGATAAACCAGTCAGGACGGCCGTCGCGACGCGCCGCTTCCGAAGTCTGCAGCAGGTGCTCGACCTGGGAGAGCTCGGTGTCCGGATCGCTCTCATCCACCAGCGTGTTCAGATATTCCATGGCTTCCCAGATGCCCATCTTCGCGCGGCTTTTGGCCAGGAATCCCTGCTTTTTGCCGAGCACGAAATCCCGCGTCTGGTTCATGTGGTTCTGCCGGTAAAATTCTCGAACGCGTGGCGGCGTGGTATCACTATGGTTCCGGAATTCTTCTTCTTTTTTGTCGGCCTGCGCGGGCGGAGCGGGAGGAACGCCCTCGGGATAGCGCGCTTTGACAAAGTCATCCCACTCTTCCAGACCCTTCAATGGCCCCTGTTGAGTACGGAGATCATCGGCCTGCCCCATCGCGGCACCACCTTCCTTTTGTGTTCATTTTCACACACCGACTCCAGTGAGTCAACGAACCTGGCCCTGGATCGGGGCCCCTGGGCTCGGCAGGGCTTCTGGCCCGCACCAATGCAGCAAGAGAAGGCACGAAAGAAAAATCGGTCCTGCCGGGAATATTTTTGCCGGGGGCGGGTATTACAACAGTGTGGGAGCAGAGCACAGCCCGGCAAAAGAGCGACCAATGAAAGAGAAATTGGAACGGCTGGAAATCAGGTCAAAACATCCTCCGGCCATCCGCTGGTGCCACTGGATCAATTTTCCCCTGCTGGCCCTCATGCTCTGGAGCGGACTCTGGATCTACTGGGCCAATGACGTTTACCGCATCGGCATCGGCCCCGTCACACTGGTCAAATTCTTCCCGGAGGGTTTTTATCATGCTTTCGGCGTGAGTTACCAACTGGCGAAGGGCATGGCCTGGCACTTCTTCTTCATGTGGCTCTTCGTTATCAACGGAATTGTCTATGTCACCTATACCGTGCTTTCGGGAGAGTGGCGCCAACTGGTCCCCAACCGGCACTCTTTTCGGGAAGCCATTCTGGTCGCGCTGCACGACCTTCATCTGTGGAAGGGAGAGCTCCCCGCGCGCAAATATAACGGGGCGCAGCAGATTGCCTACACAGCCATTATCCTCATGGGCTTTGGATCTGTGGTGACCGGGCTTGCGATATACAAACCCGCGCAACTTGGCTGGCTGACGGCTTTGCTGGGAGGCCACGCCACCGCGCGCTTTGAACACTTCCTGCTGGCCATCGGCTACGTGCTTTTCTTTGTGATCCACATCGCCCAAGTGGCCCGTGCGGGCTGGAACAATTTCCGCGCAATGGTCAGCGGCTGTGAACTGGTCTCTTCAAAGGAAGCGACAAATGAATAACGAAAAGGACAAGCGTGAAGCTTTGCCCGGTCCGGCCGGGAAAACCGAAGGCGCCCATCTCAAGGCTGAAACGGAGGATGCTGTGGCGCCGGTGGAAGCCACGCAAAGTCAATCGGCTGATGTGCCACCGTTAAATTCGGCTCCGGAGGTGAGCGTTTCTAAGCCTTCAGAACTGGAAGCGTGGAACAGCCAGGTGCGGCGCCGAATGCGGCAGCGCTCCCGTCGCGCCTTTCTGCTGTGGGGAGCTGGACTGGCAGCCGGAGCCGGAGCATTTGAGTGGCTCACCACCCGTCCCGATGCGGGTGGAATCCCCTGGCCATTTCGCAAATCTCTGGAAATGAACGGGTGGCTGGCTCGCGAACTTTTCAGCGAGCACCGCCTTTCGCGGACTTTCAAAGCGGACCAGGCAGGACCTGGCCGGGTAAACGGTGACGTCGGGCTCGATGAAGATATTGATGTTGCGGCCTGGAAGTTGCGGGTTGAAGGACTCGCGTCCGGAAACGGCGCGCTCATGCTGGACCTCGATGCAATTCGGAAGTTGCCGCGCGTGGAGATGACCACGGAGTTCAAGTGCATTGAGGGCTGGAGCATTATCGTGCACTGGGCCGGCGCGCGCTTCAGCGATTTTATGAAGGCTTATCCGCCCCGGACGCGCAGCGGCGGCGCCTTGAGCCTCAACCACCCGGAGGACCTGCCGGCTTACGTCAGCATGTCGACGCCGGGCGACGGTTATTACGTGGGGCTGGACATCGAAAGCATGCTGCATCCGCAGACGCTGCTCTGCTATGAGCAGAACGGAGTGCCGCTGTCGCAGGAGCACGGCGTCCCGTTGCGGCTGGCGATTCCTGTGAAGTATGGCGTGAAGAACATCAAGCGCATTGGAACCATTCGGTATTCCGACAAACGGCCCGGGGATTATTGGGCCGAGCGTGGATATGACTGGTACGTGGGGCTCTAGTTTTTGGAATCCAAAAAATCGAAAAGGAGAAGCAAGCATGATGAAACGGATCGCAGTTCTGGCCATGGCCATGTTTATGACCATGGTGCTGGCCAACAAGCTGACGCGCGTGGCATGGGCGCATCCTCAGGACAACAAAATGCAGTCCAGCGACAAGATGAAAGATGAAAAGATGGCCAGCCACGACAAGATGGCAAAGAAGAAGAGCAAGATGCACAAGAAAGACCAAATGGCCAGGAAGAAGATGAAAAGCAGCAAGATGGAAAATCAGGATAAGATGAAGCAACCGCAGCAGTAGGGGGTGAACGCCAAGGCCCGGAAAGGTGGGGCCGTGCGCTCCACCTTTTCCTGACCGGCCTGGCTGCGGCAGTGAATCAGATTGTTCTCTAAATCCAAGACCGGCCTGGACGATTTTGAAGCCGCCGCAATGCCCCATCTCGCGGTCCTCTACAGGACCGCGAAATTCCTGGTCCATAACCTGGCAGAGGCAGAGGACCTGGTGCAAGACGTTTATCTGGAAGCGCTGAAATCCTTCCACCGGTTCGAGCCAGGCTCGAATTGCAAGGCGTGGCTCTTCGGGATTCTGTTCCATCGGCTCCACCACCTCAGGCGCCGGCAGATGAAGACTTCTCTTGAAGAACCCTTCACCGAACAGGACAGCATTGCGGCCGAACCTTCGGTTCCCCAGGAAATCAAGGATGAAGATATCCTCGGAGCACTCGACAAAGTTCCTCTCGCCTTCCGCGAGATTGTTCTCATGGCAGACGTCGAAGAATTTTCATACAAGGAGATTGCCGAAACGTTGAAGCTTCCGGTAGGGACCGTGATGTCCAGGCTGAGCCGTGGAAGGCGACTGTTACGTGAAGAGCTCGCCGGGGTCGCGAAGTCTTTTGGCATCCGCGCCGGCGCGAAAAACGCCGCCGGAGAGGAACTCGCATGAACGTGCTGAACTTCAATTCCGGACAGTGTGAGCGGACGCGCCGGCAGATGGATGCCTACCTCAGCAACGAGCTGCTGGTGGAAACAACGGGCGACATGCTGAAGCACCTGGAAAACTGCGAGGCTTGCTCGCACGAGTTGCAATCGCGCCTGCGGATTCGCGAGGCCCTGCAACGGGCCGCTGCGCGGGAGCCGCTGCCGGAAGGCCTGGAGGGAGCCATCCACCAGCGACTGAAGAAAGCTCAACAACGCCCCTTTTGGACGTCGCGTGGCCCCACGTGGACACTGGCCGTGGCGGTTGCCGCCATGCTCGCCATTGTGCTGGTTGCCGGGCTGCAGTGGAGCAAGTTGGAACATGCCAGGCAGATGGTGGCCGGCGTCCTGCAGCTTGGGGTATCGGATCACCTCCATTGCGCCATTCGCGGCCACAATTATCCGGATGTTGCGAACCCGCCTGAAGTGCTTCGAAAGAAACTGGGTCCGCAATACGCCGAATTGCTTCCCGTCGTCGAAAAGAAGCTTCCGGGTTTTCAGGTGCTGGAGGCGCACATCTGTACCGTTCCCGGCAGCCCGCGCAAATACGTGCACTTCATCGCCCGCGGGAAAGGCACAATCCTCTCCGTAATTCTCACAAAGAGGGAGGGCGAGATCCTGCCCCAGGGAAGGTTTGTGACCGCTGCCTCATTTGGGAGTATCAATTTCTACGAGAAGCAGCTTGAGGGCATGAGCGTCGCGGGCTTCCAGGCCGACGGCTATTTCGGCTTTGTGGTTTCCAGCCTCGGCCGGCAGGAAATGGGACAGCTTGCCGAAGGGCTCGCGCCTGCACTGCAAACGGCCCTGAAAACCGCGGGAAATCAGGCCTCCAGAAGCAGTGGTCTCGCGCCCTTCCGGAACGGCTGAAATTTTCCGCCCTAAGTCGCAATCTTCAAAGCGTAGGCAATGTCGCACGGCTTCTCGGCCGGCATTTCGACCACCAGCGCATCGGAATCCTGCCGCCATTTGAGGCGGGCGTCGCCGCCCAGCAGACCGACATTAGAAATTCTGCCGGGAGCATTCTTTGAATTTTTCCCGAGCGCTTTGATTCTTGCTTCGCGCTCCGGCCAGGCCATCAGAATGGCGTAAATCACGTTGCCTTTCGTTGTGAAGCGCATGTCCTGCGGCGTGAAGGTCATGTCCTTCAGCTTCTCCTCACCGAAAGATCCGCTGGGCAGCAGAGTGGCGCCTTCGCCGTAAATTTTCCAAGGGCGAGTGGAATAGATTGCTTCACCGTTAACGTCCATCCATCGGCCAATGCCGCGAAAGACTTCCTCCGCCTCGGCCGGAAGTGTCCCGTCAGGCTTGGGCCCCACGTTGAGCAGAAGATTCCCGTTCTTGCTGACGATATCGACGAATTCAAGGATGAGCTCTTTGGGCCGCTTGAAGGTGTCGCCTTCAATGTAGCCCCAGGATTTCCAGCTCACGGAGGTATCAGTCTGCCAAGGCAGTTCGCGGGTGGCGCCCGCCAGTCCGCGCTCGATGTCGAGGACAGCGGCGTGCTCCGGATACGCAGTGTTCTTATAAGTCACCACAACATCCTGGCTGCGCTCTGCGGCCATGTTGTAATAATAGGCGGCAAACTGTTTGCGGTAGGGCTCCAGGCCCGGCGCGATGTTTGCCCAATCGAAATAGACCAGGTCAGGTTGGTAGAGGTCCACAATTTCCACACAGCGCGCAAACCAGTCCTGCATAAACTCCCTGGACGGCTGCTGAACCAACTCACCCGGATGATGATCGATGAGCGGCGTCGGAGCGTGGATAGGGCCGTAGAGGCCGGCGAAAAGCGGATTGTCGGTATCATAGCCCTTCTCAAAAGTGTAATAAGAGAAGTGAAAGGCCCGGTGTGAAGAAACGCCGAGTTTCAATCCCTGGTTGCGAACTTCGCGCGCCCAGCCGGCAATGGTGTCGCGGCACGGGCCCATCTTCGCGGCGGACCATTCGGTGAGGTGGGAATCGTACATGGGAAAACCGTCGTGGTGCTCGCCCACCGGAACAATGTATTTGGCGCCGGCCTTCTTGTAGAGTTCCACCAGCTCGTCCGGCTTCCAGTTCTCCCCGCGAAACATGGGAATAAAATCCTTGTAGCCGAACATCGACTGCGGTCCCCAGTGCTGCCAGTGCCACTCGAAGACCGGATTTTCTTTGCGATACATCAGGCGCGGGTACCATTCGTTTTCGTGTGCAGGAACGGAATAAACGCCCCAGTGCATGAAGACCCCAAGCTTGGCGTCCCGAAACCAGTCGGGCACGTTGTATTGCGAGAGAGAATCCCAGGTGGGCGAGAAGCGCCCGGGAAACGGAGGTGTGATCGCATGCGCAATGCGCGAACCGGAGCCCAACGCCGATAGACCTGCGCCGGCGGCCAGGGCAGTTTTGAAAAAATTTCTGCGTGAAAAAGTGTTGGTCATGGTTCCCCTCTCGATCCCCACTGGTGCGGGCACTAAAATATCTCACCTCATCAAACCGCGCAAACGGTTTCCGCGCCAGGCAATCCCATTGAATACGCCGGAACGAAATATAGGAACGGAATATAGGTTGAATCTTCAGGACGCCGTGTGTTATTACTAGGCGGCCATCAAGAAAATCATGCCAGTTGCGCCAGCCGCCGGACCGGATTGTCACCGCCTGGTGCAATGCATGGGAGGAAAAATGAAAACGAAAACCATTGCCTGGAAGCTGTTGCTATTCGCCGGACTGCTGGCCATGGTTGGTTGCCAGGCCCCGGCCCCACAGAAGGAGGCCAAGCCGGTCTCATCCAGTCAGATCCTGCATGCGCATTTTTATAACTCGGGCTTTAGCCTGGCGGATGACAACTACAACGCCTGTTTTTATGCGAGCAACGGAAAGGTCTATTACGTCCTTGCCTCGGGATCGGTTGACACAGGCGCGCAGATGTTCGCCTATGATCCGGCAACGGGAAAGATCGAACACGTGGGAGACCTGACGGAGGCCGCAGGCGAAAAGGGGATGCACGCGGTCCCGCAGGGGAAGGGACACAGCATCTTTATCGAATATCAGGGCAAGCTCTATTTCGCCACGCACATTGGATATTACAATCCGGCAACCGCCTCCGGGCAGGAACTGGCGGGCACTCCTCCACCGGGGTATAAGCCCTACCCGGGAGGCCACTTCCTTTCTTACGATCTCGCAACAGGAAAGTTTGAGAACCTGGCAAAGGCGCCGCAGGGCGAGGGCATCATCTCGTTCATGATGGATCCGGCGCGCGGCCGGCTCTATGGCATCACCTGGCCATCAGGCGAATTCATTCGATACGACATGAAAACTCATGATCTCAAAAACTTCGGCTCGTTTTTCCAGGGAGGCGAAAAGGGAGTCCCGGGAAAAACTTTCCAGGCAATCTGCCGCGTTCCGGCGCTTGACCCTGATACCGGCTCGGTCTATTTTTCCAATGCCAAAGGAGACATTTTCCATTACGACTACAAGACCGATTCGCTCCAGAAATTGCAGGAGTGCAACCTGCGAAAGGACGTCTTTGGGCAGATCGACCCCAACAAACCGGGCACCATGGGCTATAACTGGCGCCAGATCATCTGGTACCCGCCCGAGAAAGTTTTTTATGGCATGCATGGACTGTCCGGCCATCTGTTCAAGCTTGACCCTCGAGCGCAAAAGGTCACCGTGGTAACGCGGCTGGTTTCAGATCCCACTCATGAGAGCGGCATGTACGACGCTTTTAAATACGGCTATCTTGGACTCGCCCTCGGCCCGGACGGCCACACCATCTACTACCTCACCGGCTCCCCTACCACCGCTGCCGGCGCTTCCTCCGGCAAGCCCGCTGAGGAAATGAAACATGAGGAGATCCACTTCGTTACCTATAACATTCCATCAGGAAAGCGCGTCGATTACGGCGTCCTGCAATTGGAGAACGGCATGCGGCCCTTCTTTGCCGAGTCAATTGCCATCGGAAAGAAGGACATTTATGCGGTGTCAAAGATCCATGAAGGAGGAAAACTTCGTGTGGACCTGCTGAGTTTTCCGAACCCCATCCCTTGAGGGTGTGCCGCCGGCCGGGTTCGTTCTCCAAATGCAGGAGTGGCCCGCGCCAACGGGGCGATGGGAGGAGAGCAAATTCAAACTTAATGTATTGCCGCTCCGCTGGATGCGCCCGGGTTTCGAGGCAGGCCGAGCCTGTCGAGCGCTTCAAGGACCTTATTGTTCAGGAAAAGTATCTGCTTCCAGTCATGGCGGCCAGGTTCGAGACTCGCGTCCCGCTCTCCTATTTTGCGACCCGCGTGGCCACAAGATTATGCTTCACTCGAGAACAGGCTCAAAGTAGAAGCGTAACTACCGCTCATGCTTTCCATGACCGCTCAATCTCCTCCAGTGTTTTGCCCTTCGTCTCCGGAAGCCTGTAGCGGATGAACACAAAGCCGGCCGCGCAGATCGCCGCGTAGATCCAGAACGTCACAGCGGCGCCAAGCCCGCGATTGAGCAACGGAAATGTGTAGGTCAGGACAAAAGATGCCACCCACAGCGACATCACGGCAACCGACATCGCTGTGCCTCGAATGCGATTGGGAAAAATCTCCGCAATCACCACCCATGTTACCGGGGCCAATGACATCGCATAGCACGCGATGGCCGCCACCACCAGCACCAGCATGTGGACGCCATGGCTGTGTTTGAAGTAACCCGCTCCAAGGACCAAATAAATAATGGCCAGGCCGGCGGAGCCGAGGAGCATCAGCTTGCGGCGCCCCACTTTGTCCACCACGCCAATAGCCACGATGGTGAAGATCAGATTCACGGCCCCCGTTATCACGATGTTGAGCAGCAGGTCAGAAACTTTGTATCCGGCGGCAGAAAAAACTTCCTCGGCGTAGTTGAAGATGACGTTAATGCCGCACCATTGCTGGAACACCGCCAGAACCACGCCCAGCAATAAAACTTTCAAAATTGTCGGATCGATCAGTTCCCGCAGGCTCGTGCTTTGCGCCTCAATTTGCAGGCTTGACTCAATCTCC
>DASSJE010000260.1:0-3507 GCA_035691365.1 Terriglobia bacterium | reverse complement strand
CCTTCTCATTCGGTGCTTCGCGCGCGGCAATCACCGCCAGCTCCTGCTGCGCTTCTTGCTGCGTTGACCCATCCCGCATCCGTCCCACCACGTTCCAGTTCGGGTCCTTCATGTATTTCGGATCCGGCGCCGCCGGAAGCCAGAAGTCCACGGTTGCATTCTCGTTGTAATTCGGTTCCTTCGCGGCCCCCAGCGACGGCAGGAATCGCACTCCGGGTTGCATCACCCCGATCACCGTCGGCGGCACGTCCCATCTGCTGATCCTCACCGTCTTTCCGATGATCCCTGGGTCACCATTAAACGTCCGCCGCCAAAACTCGTAACCCAACACAATTACCTTTACCGGCCGATTCACAAAGTCCCCATCCTCGAATCCGCGCCCAACCACAGTCTTCAGTCCCAGCACCGGCAAATATTCTTTTGTGACCCACATGCCCTGCATGGACTGACTGCCCTCGTTTCGCACCAGAAAGTTGAATGTCCAGTCGTACGCCGTAATCCCTTGAAACGACTTCGTCTCTTTCTGCCATTCCTGCCATTGTTGGGCGGGCCACCCTCGGGGACTATCTATGACCCGCCCGTCTGTCCGCTCGGTTCGCACGAGCGTCAGTTGTTGAGGTTTCTGGTACGGCGGAGGGGTCAGCAGCACACCTTGAATTAAGCTGAACACCGCCGACGTGGCCCCGATCCCCAGAGCCATCGTCAGCACCGCAATCAGGCTGAAGCCTGGCTGTTTCAACATCATTCGAATCGCAAATCGCAAGTCTTTCTTCATGGATGCCTCTTCTTCGGTATGTGATTCGACTCTTCCTGGCGTCTGATGGGCTAGACGCACACAGCTCCCTGTTGTTTACAACGGTCTAGCAGCTTTGACGTATAAACACCACCGCAGTTAGATGCCCTTCGAGAAGAACCACATGAAACTAGCCCTGCCCGCAGCTCTGAATTTTCCAACTCGTGCGAACGCATACTGCCCATTGTGGCCTTCCCGGCGCCAATTGCGCCCTCTGCGTGAAAGACACGAGAAAGGACCTGTTTCTCAAGAAAAAGCAGCATATTTTTCGAGGGACTTGACTTCCTTTTGACACCTTCGGTCAACTCCCGCAAGCACGTGAATTGTGCTAAATTCGAGACATAGCGCCCGTAGCTCAGCTGGATAGAGCATCGGACTTCTAATCCGAGGGTCGCGTGTTCAAATCACGCCGGGCGCGCCACTTTTCCGCCCCAATCGTGTTCCCTTTTCTGGCCCAAACACGAACTCCCGATTACTGGAGATGGAGGGCTGGCGAATTCTTCAAGAATGTAGTCCCGGCAGAGTCGTAATAACACACTTAGAATCTACATTTGCAAAAAACGGGGGCTCCGTCTCGAATCCCTATTTTCGCGTGGCTCGTCCCCATCCTGGCAGCAGATTGGTAGAAACTTCTCCCCTCGCATTTGACAACTTGAACTGGGAGAGAGAGCAACCTACGAAACGGCAAGTTCCTTCAAGAGTGCCTCGCCTTTTCGGAACCAGGGCCGCTCGTACCGTTGCATGTAGCGTGGAAGAGTCCGTTTCTTCGCGAGCAGCTTTTGCGCCCACTCGCGGGCCTCATCTCGTCGGTTGGCGAGCTTCAGAAAATACGCATAGTTGTATAGGGTTTCGGTTGTGGTCGAAAATTGAGCCACGTCCATATAAAGTTGAGCGGCGCGCTCTAATTGCCCGGTTCTTGCGTACGCGTCCGCCAGTAGCCCGGCCGCGCGGTAGTAATCGAATTTTCGATCACTTTCGACGACGCGCTCCAGATCCGGAATTGCCGACGCGAAGTCTGCCAGCCCCAGGGAAGCCTGTGCCCGGTAATAGAATGTGTACACGGAATCGCTCCGCGCTGTAATTGCATTCGTGAATGCTTCGCGCGCTTTTGCAAATTCCCCTTGATCCTTATACAGCTCGCCGAGTTCCTCGTAGTTTGCTGCGGATGGATTGTCGAGGATTTGCGTCTCAACAACTTGAATGCGAGACTTCCGGCCAAACCCTTGAAACACGCCGCGCAAGAGACCGATGTCGGGAAGCACTTCCACGACAATGTATACGCCCGCCCCTAGAAAGCCGCCGAAGAAAATAACGAAGAACCAGAAATTGTCAGGCCGCCGCCGAACGAAGTGAACGATCGCGAGGATTTGCAGAATAAATCCCCAAGGATAGAAGAGGTGGCTGAGACCGAGCATGAATGACCGCCTTGTGGACAGCATCTCTGTACGCACTGGAAACGTCAAACGGAACATCCCCCGTATGTGAGGAGAAGTAACTGTCCTCAGGCTTATGCCGGCTTGCTATCATGATCGGCATGAACCCCATTGAAATACTTGGGGTAGCCCTCGGCGCGGGGTTTTCCTCCGGCCTGAACCTGTACGCGACCGTGGCGACGCTGGGACTGCTGGAAAGATTCGGGATCATTCATCTCCCACCGTCGCTTCAGGGGCTTTCCCATCCGGTGATTCTGATCCTTGCCGTTGTGCTGTATGTGGTGGAGTTTTTCGCGGACAAGATCCCGTACGTTGATACCGTTTGGGATGCAATTCACACTTTCATCCGCCCGCCGGCAGCCGCGCTGCTTGCTTACAGTGCGGCGAGTTCCGCCCCCGCTGAGTGGCGCTGGGGTGCCGCGTTGCTTGCGGGAGGCGTCGCCCTTACGTCTCATGGCACGAAAGCGAGCGCTCGCGCGGCGGTCAACACTTTGCCAGAACCGTTCAGTAACTGGGCTTTGAGTTTCGGGGAAGATGTCCTGGCAGTCTGGCTTACGTGGATGGCCACAGTCCATCCCGTGGCAACGACCATCATCGCTGTCGTTCTCGTGGCGCTCTCGATTTTTCTATTGTTCCATCTTTTCCGATTCGCGCGCCGCGCCCTGCAGCGATTGTTCGCAACGTAATCGCCCGCTATTTCATATAGGTCGCCAGCCAATCCAGAAAGGTCTTGTACCAGAAACGGCTGTTCTGGGGTTTCAGCACCCAGTGCCCTTCGTCGGGAAAAATGACCAGCTTTGACGGCACGTCCTGGCGCTGCAAGGTATTGAAAAACTCCAACGACTGCGTGTAGGGCACGCGAAAATCCTGTTCGCCGTCAATCACGAGTGTTGGCGTCTTGAATTTGCCCAACTCGGCTGCATAAGTCATCGGCGCCCACTTATGATAGCTATCGGGATTCGTCCAGGGCGTGCCCTGCATATCGTGCTCTTCAAACCACAGCTCTTCCGTTGCGTACATGGAGTTTTTATCGAAAATGCCGGCGTGGCTGATGATGGCCTTGAAACGCCCGGTGTGAGTCGCAATCCAGTTGGCGAGGTAACCGCCGTAGGATCCTCCCGCCGCCGCCATGCGCGATCCGTCCGTGAAGGGATATTTTTTCAGAACGAAATCCACGCCATCCATCACGTCCAGATAGGGTTTGCCGCCCCAATCGTTTGTGATTTCGTCCGTAAATCTCTGGCCGTAGCCCGTCGAGCCGCGCCGGTTAATCATCAGTGT
>DASSJE010000259.1:0-4075 GCA_035691365.1 Terriglobia bacterium | reverse complement strand
GGGCATGGGCGACGATGCGGCGGTCGTGCGGGTGGGCCGCGGGCGTGAATTGATTCTCACCGCCGACCTTTCGATCGAGGGCGTGCATTTCACCGCGCGCCTGCACCCGCCGCGGTCGATTGGCCACCGCGGGCTGGCGCGCTCGCTCAGCGACATCGCCGCCATGGGCGGTGTTCCGCGGTTTGCGCTGATTTCCATCGCCCTGCCGCGCGGCGTTTCCCGCGCCTGGGTTGAGGAATTCTATCAAGGGGTGATGGCCCTCGCGCGGCGCTTCCGAGTGGACGTGATTGGCGGAGACACCTCTGTTGCGCGCCGAATCGCCATGATGGACGTGACGCTGGCGGGCGAAGTCCCGCGTGGCAGGGGATTGCTGCGTTCCGGAGCGCGGCCCGGCGATTTGATTTATGTCAGCGGAAGGCTGGGCCTCTCGGCACGCGGCCTCGAGATTTTGAAATCGCGGGCGAAAAGGGGCAAAGGCAGGCGAAGCGGACGGCATGACGGTCCCGAAATTAAGGCTGCATTAAATGCTCACTTATATCCAGAGCCGCGCTGCCCGCTCGGCCGCTGGCTGCAGAGCACCGGCATACCCTCCGCGCTGATGGATATCAGCGACGGCCTCTCCACCGACCTGGCGCGCATGTGCGAGGCGAGTGGAGTGGGAGCATCGATTGATGCCGCGCGCATACCCGCGCCGGCCGGATTGGCACCGCAACACGCCCTGGAACTCGCCCTCAACGGAGGGGAAGACTACCAACTGCTCTTTGCCGTGCCCGAAAAGAAAGCCGGAAAAGTTCCGCGCTCGTATGGCGGCGTTCCGCTCCATTGCATAGGCCGGATGCGCCGTTCGCGCCGCGTTGTGCTGGTCCATCGGAACGGAAAACAATCGCCCCTCGCACCCGCAGGCTACGACCATTTTTTAAAGTGACTCGCCTGGCAACGTCGTCATGAACGAGGTAGCGCGGAGTTGTGCGCGAAGCGCATTCCTCAGCGGTTTTGCTCCCGACTGCCGATTCGCGACTGCCTACTGCCTACTGCTCATTGATTGGCCTGGGGCTGGCGCGCGGCCTGCGGAGAGGCGACGGCCGGCGGCTGGACATTGGGCGGCGGCGGCGCGGTGTTTAAGGTGGCCGGGCTCGGCTGGGCGGCAGGGATTTGCTGAATTGCCGAGACGGGTTTGGAACCCGCCAGCCTGGCGGCAATGGCGCGGAGGTCGGGGTCGCTGCTCAACACGCTGCCTGATCCCGCGCTGGCCAGAATTTGCTGCACCTGGTCGGGGTTGGACAACAGCGGAGAACCCGGGAAGCGCTCCACCGGCTTGTCTTTGAGCACCTGGGTCATGAAATCGGCCCAGATGGGCAGCGCGACGTGCGAGCCTTCTTCCCCGCGCCCCAGCGGGTGGTGGTCATCAAAACCCACCCAGACTCCAGCGGTGACGGCAGGAGAAAATCCGATAAACCAGGCGTCCGTGAAGTCATTGGTGGTGCCGGTTTTTCCTGCCAGGTCATACTTCTGGGCCAGCCCTCTGTCGCGGACCGCCGTCCCGGAATTGAAGACTTCGCGCAGCATCGAGGTCTCAATCCGCGCGATTCCTGCCGGCAGCACATCGGTGACCTGGGGAGGAAACTCGTCGATGACGCGCCCGTTGTAGTCGGTGACGCGCAGGATTTCGCGCGGCTCGATGTGGACGCCGTCATCGGGGAATGTTGAAAACGCCGAGGTGTGCTCGAGCAGCGTCAGGTCTGAAGCGCCGAGCGCCAGGGGCAGATTGGGGACCAGGCGTGATTCGATTCCAAACCGGCGGCAGAGTTTGATGACGTTATCGATGCCGACTTTGGCCAGCAGCTTGACGGCCGGAACGTTCCGCGACTCCGCCAGCGCGTGCAGCAGCGTGATGTTTCCTTCGAACTTGCCGTCGAAATTGTGGGGCGCCCACAGGCCCTCGGCGCCGGGGAAGGAGACCGGCGCGTCCATGATCGTATCGAAAGGCCCGATGCCGTCCAGCAGGGCCTGCGCGTACACATAGACCTTGAAGGACGATCCCACCTGGCGGTAAGCCTGCACCGCGCGGTTAAATTGGCTCTGGTTGTAATTGTATCCGCCCACCATCGCCTTGATTTCACCGGTGGCGTTGTCAATCGCCAGCATCGCTCCCTGGACGTTCGGTTCCTGGTCAAGCGTGGCGTGGACCGTCGTGCCGTTGATCGCGTCAATCTTGAAAACGTCCACGTCGCCGGGGCTGAAAAGCTTGCGCGGATCGGTCTTCTGCGTCCATTTGAAATCCGCCGGCTTGAGCAGCGCGGTCAGGTCGCCGAAACGCACCTGTGCGTCGCTCGCATTCACATCCATAACGATGCCATGGACGATGTTGCCGGCTTCCACCCGGTCCGGCCAGTCGGAATTGTCATAGGTCTTCAGCGTGGCCTGTTTGCCATCGGGAAGCTTGACGGGATGCTTCAGAATGTTCTCTTCCGGGCCGCGCCATCCGCGCCGCTTGTCATCTTCGCGCAAGCCGTTCCGCAGCACTTCCTGGGCGGCGCGCTGCATGCCGATGTTCAAAGTGGTGTAGACGCGAAGGCCCTTCTGTTGCACGGCTTTCAGGCCGTATTTTCTTTGCAGGAACTGCCGGATGTCTTCAACGAAATAGGGAGCGACGTTTTCGTTCCAACCCTTCACGTGCAGGTCCAGCGGCGTTTTGACGGCCTCCCGGTAAGCCACCTTGTTGATCTTGCCGTTGCTCAGCATGGCTCGCAAAACTTCATTACGGCGCTCCAGGGCGTAGTGCGGGTGCAGGATGGGCCAGTAAAGCGGGCCGCGCGCCATGCCGGCCAGCAGAGCGGCTTCCGGCAGCGTGATCTGCTCGAGGTTTTTGCCAAAATAAAATTCCTCCGCCGCCGCAAAGCCATAGTTCCCGTAACCCATGGGGACCTGATTGGCGTACATGCTGAAGATCTGCGGCTTGGTGAACCGGCGCTCGATCTGGATGGCCAACAGGGCTTCCTGCATCTTTCGCCGAAAGCTCTTTTCGGGAGTCAGAAAGAGCATTTTGGCAACCTGCTGCGTGAGCGTGCTGGCGCCCTGGGCCTTGCGCCATTCCAGAACGTCGGTGAGGGCCGCGCGGATGATCCTGAGAACGTCAACGCCCCAGTGGCTTTCAAAATTGCGGTCTTCGATGGAGATCACGGCGTTCCGCATCAGCGGCGGGACCTGGTTGTAAGTGACCATCACGCGATGTTCCATGGCAAAGCGCGCGATGGGCGTGCCGTCGTCGGCAAAAACTTCCGTCATCACATCGGGGCGGTAATTTTCCAGTTGCTGGACCTGCGGAAGGTCGGACGAGTAGACAAAGAAAAGCCCGCCCAGCACTCCGGCTCCCGCGGAGAGAACAACAAGGATGACAAAAACAAGCTGGCCGAAAAACTTTCGGCTTGCTAATAGCGGCGCCGCCCCCCCGCCCATGGCGCGATTCGGGGGCCGCGACTGGGAATCTGCCATATACGTGCTTTCCTCTCCACCAATTCTAGGACCACCGCCTGTTGCAGTCAAACGATGAAGGGGCGGAAAAAAAACTGTCAAACAGGAAATAGGAAATAGGAAGTAGGAAGTAGGGAAAAGACAGACGGGAGATGGGAGTCGTGAGTTGGGAGCCGTGAGTCGGTAGAGGCAAGGTAGCGCGGAGTTGTACGCGAAGCGCATTACTTCGCGGTTTTTGTTTTTTGCAAAAGGATGAAGTGTGAAGGATGAATTCGGAAGTCGGAAATAGGAAGTAGGAAGTAGGGGGAGATGCCTTTCCGTAGAGGCGCCCTTAAGGGCGGCGCGTGCCAGCCCAGCCCCGGAGGGGCGCAAGCGCTTTTCAATCGCTCAGTCACCCAATCACCCAATCACCAATTTTCAAAAGACCCCTCACCCGGCCGCTGCGCGTCCACCCTCTCCCCAAGGGAGTCTGTGTGACAACCGGGGCGAAGGAACGAGCAACGAGGAAGGGTAGTCCGTTGAACTTGAATTCAGTCCGAATCGGTTTTCGTTTCTCCGCCTTTTGAGGAGGCGAGCGAGGCCGGCCGGTTTCAATTCGCCGGGC
>DASSJE010000258.1:0-2939 GCA_035691365.1 Terriglobia bacterium | reverse complement strand
GCAACCCGGCTTGCAGCCGCCCTGCCGTTATCGATCGGTCTGGCGCCGGTAACAGCCGATCTTCTTTGGCGATGCTGGCTCCCGCTCGTCTGGATCGTTTTCGGGGCCTGTGGCGCGGCATGTGCTATTCTGCTGGTCCGCGATCTGCGGGTCGGCAGGCTTCAGCTAACTCGAGCCGGCTGGCTGGTGCTGGCCATCGCCATGGGATGGCTGGTGGTCGGCACGCTCTCGCTGATTGACTTGCAAATCGGCGACAGGCTCTACTTTCCAATTTCCGCTTACGATCATTCCACGCGCGCGGCATTCACGACCGCCCTGTCGCGTGGTGGAATCCCCCCGCACAATCCTTTTTTCTTTGCGGGGCAGACGGCTCCGCTGCGCTACCACTACTTCTGGCTGATCCCATGCAGCCTCGTCGATCAACTCGGCGGCTCCCTGGTGAGCGCGCGATTGAGCTTGATTGCGGGCGCTTTGTGGTGTGGCTTAGGCATCTTTGCACTTGTCGCGCTATACCTCCGGTTCTTTCAGGGCAAGGCTGGGGAGCAGATCGAGCGCAGAACTTTGATTGCTGTAGCTCTCCTCGGAGTCACCGGGCTGGATATTCTGCCCATTCTGAAACTCGATGCCATGCCGCACGTGTTCATGATATCCATCGAATTGTGGAACAGACCGCCGATCACTTCGTGGATCTATGAGGTACTGTGGTCTCCACATGAACTGGCTGCGCTGGCTGCGGCCTTTACAGGTTTTCTTCTCACGTGGGAAGCGGCACGCGAAGGAAATCGACGTCGGCAAACAGTTCTCGCCGTTGTGGGAGGGGGTATGGCCTTTGGCTCCGGCGTGGGGGCGTCAGTCTACGTCGGCGGCACGATGGCCGTTGGTTGTGCGCTGTGGCTTGCGATCACGCTCCTGAAGCGCTGGTGGCGGAACGCCTTGGTATTGGCTTCTGCCGGTATTCTGACTACGGTGCTCCTGCTGCCCTTCATGCTCCAGGTGACAGGGCGTATCGGTGCGGCGGGAGCGGGAGCGTCTCCGTCAATCCTGCCCATAAGGCTAACGGTGCGGAACTTCCTGATTGCTGACCTCAATGCCCAGCACGCCAGCCCGGATAAATTGCTGGCGATCAACGCTGCCTTCCTGCCATTGAACTATTTCCTGGAATTTGGCTTTTTCTTCGTGGTGGCCTGCCTTGTCATACGCCGGATCTGGCGGCACGGGTTCAGGGGCCAGGTGGAACAGGGCGCCGTGGCGCTAGCCGCCGCTTCGCTGCTGGTTTGCACTTTTTTGAAGTCCACAGTGCTCAGCTCTACGAATGACCTCGCGTGGAGGAGTCCGCTTCTGGTGCAATTTCTTCTGGTGCTTTGGGCGGCGGACATGTGGAGTGAAGGCACCCTGGGCTTCTGGCCTTCTCGCGCCAGCCGGCCTGTCGCCTCCAGCAGGGCAGCGCCTTACCTGGTCGCTGTGACAATCGCGCTGGGAGCCTTGGGCTCAGGCTACGAGCTATGCGCGCACCGTACTTTCCCAATCTTTTCTGATTGCTTCACCCTCCAAAAGTACCCCTGGCTCTCGCCTGACCATCAGCTCGGCCGGCGGACCTTCGCACTCCGGACAGCGTACAACGAACTCGATCATATCCTGCCGGCAAGCGCAACCGTTCAGGCTGACCCCGATCCCAGGATCGGCAATATACCCGCCGAATTATATTCCGGGCGCCAGATGGTTGCCGACCTCGGAGATTGCGGGACAGTGTTTGGAGGAAGTAAAGAGTTCTGCGATGAGGTGATCCTTCCACGGCTCGAGCCTCTCTTCAAGGACAAGCAGCAAATTACAGCCCGGCAAGTGGCGGACACGTGCCGCGAGTTCTCCATCACCGCTTTGCTCTTTAAAGATACCGACCCGGTGTGGAAAGATAAATCAAGCTGGATATGGCAAGCGCGACCGCTGCTGAGCAACGACTATGTGCGCGTGATCGAGTGCGGCGGCGCAGGAGCCGGAACGCATGGCGGCGCGCACCACTAAAGGAATGCCCGTGGCATCAAGGCTGCTCAACATCGCGTGGATTCGGCGGCTGGCCGGGCACATTCCGCCGGAGCAATTCGGGCGCTATCTGCTGGTGGGCGCGTGGAACACTCTGTTCGCCTGCGGGGATTATGCGGTGCTGACGTTCGTGCTTGCCCACATGGTCCCCCACCCTGCGCCCTGCCTTACTGCCCATCCTGCCGATACGTCAGCCGGACGGCAATGCTGAAAAAGCTTAGGCTATATCCCGGTCACCAGCTGATGATTATCCACTTTGGGGCCAGCCATCATCTGCTCTACCATGAAATGGGTCTATAACCGAGCCGATCTAAAGTCGGCGAAGCTGATCTGGGTGGGCGACATGGGACCAGCGAAGAATCAGGAACTTGTCCATTATTTCAAGGACCGGCGTGCATGGGAAGTCTAAACTGGCGAGACTCCTCCGAAGCTACTGCCGTTTCCAGAAGATGCTGAAAAGCATCTGCATACCATTACAACAAGGAGCTTCAAGCCTGGATTCCAAACACTCCATTGAAAGCTTTGGCGGGCTCGAGGGGCTATGATGTCAACAGATCCATTTGAAGGTAATCAATCGGTAAAAGTAAAATTTCGGATTTTCACATTTTGAACTGGCTCGGATTTAAAGTTTGAAAACCGTTCACGGCGATTCCCTTCAGATGAACCCGAATTCAGCCATGCAGACCGCGAAATTCAATCAAAAAGACCGGCCGACATTGTTTGCGGGATTTGCCCGCCGAGTACTTTCGCTGCCTGTCGTGTTGGGCGTACTGCTAGTGGCCGGCGCTTGTGTAGACCGCTATCTGAACCTGATGAACGCCTCGTTGCACCAGCACGTCTATTCGGCCTACGCTTTTGAGGGCGACATGTGGTGGCACCTGGCGACGGGCAAGTGGATCTTG
>DASSJE010000257.1:0-4759 GCA_035691365.1 Terriglobia bacterium | reverse complement strand
GCTGAAGGATTTTTGAAGTGTCCGATCAGCCACTCGTCGGTTCTCCCGCGCGTTCCTTCCACTGTTAAGTCTGGACCCACCTTTCCCCCTCCGCCGTTCAGACGGTGGCACATGAAGCAACCTTCCTGCCTGTAGAGTGTTCTGCCATACTCGATTAGGCTTTCCGGTGATTCCTTGGTCTCAGACTTTGCAGACGGACCTGGTGCGGCAGCAATCTCGGTTTCCGCCGACGGCAAATTGTGTATGAAGTTTACGAGCTTCCACGTATCTTGTTCGTTGATGGCCGATTTCCAGGATGGCATCCCCGTCAGCCGCACGCCGTTCTGAATGATCCAGATGAGTTCAGCATCGTTCCAGTGCTGAACATGAGGGGAGGTAAGGTCCATGGCGGGCGGAAACATGTCGCGCCCTAATACTGTGTGGCCATGCCCGTCAGCTCCGTGGCAGATGGCGCAGGATTGGAGATAAACTTTTCTACCTTCAATCAATGTATTCTTATCTACCGCCAGAGGGTTTGTTTTGTTCTCGGCCTTGATTGGTATGACAACATCCTTGGCCATGTTGGCCAGCGTCGTTTCCACTTTTGTAGGCTTCTTGTTTGCTGTGCATCCCCCGAGGATAGCCGCTAGCGCAAACATCAAGAAGCCGAGAGCGCTCCGTTTTAAGTTGCTGCTTGTTACCCTGAATTTCATTGTTCTGTATCCTTTTTTAGCCCGGATGAGGATTATTCGCTTCGTCGTTCGTAATCACACGCTTAAAGCGTCGTGGATGGGTTTCGAATCGCCCGAAAAGTTGTCTTGCAGGTTGCTGAAGACCGGAAAACGAAGTGGTATCGGCTTCCTGTTCCTGTTTTTCCTAAAGCGTTGACATAGTCCAGAGTAGCCGATCAGCTTCTTGCTTTTGTCAGGCGGGAGCAAGAAAGTTGTAACGCATTGGAGATCGTTTTTTTGCGTGCACCCCGGCATTGAGGCGGCAAAAGTATGTCCGGCGGGTGGGCGAGGCGGCGGCGTATCACAGAGGATTGCCATTAAATGAGGAAACCTGAACCCCTCAGATGCGAGGGATGTGGGCCGCGCCGCATGGACGATTTGAGCCGAACTTGCGATTTTGAGGACGCTAACCTATACTACTCCCGCTATGCAAAACAGCCCGGCTCATCGAATCGTTTATGACGCACTGGTTGTTGGCTCAGGAGCGAGCGGCGGGTGGGTCGCCAAGGAATTGACCGAGGCTGGCATGCAGGTCCTGATGCTCGAGGCCGGACCCCCGCGCATTCCGTCACGTGATTTCACTGAACACGTCTGGCCCTACCAGTTAAAGTATCGCGGGTTTGACAATCACGAAGCGCGTCTCACCGATCAGCCGATCCAGCGGCTCTGTTACGCGTGCGACGAATACAGCCACCAGTTTTTTGTTAAAGATGCCGAGCACCCTTACACCTTCCCCATTGAAAAACCGTTCATGTGGATTCGCGGCCGGCAGGTTGGAGGGAAGACGTTCTGCTGGGCGCGCGAAAGCTACCGCTACAGCGATTACGAATTCAAGGCGGCCAGCCGCGACGGCTACGGTCAAGACTGGCCTTTCAGTTACAAAGACCTTGAACCCTATTACGACAAGGTGGAAAGTTATATCGGTGTGAGCGGGTCGCGCGAAGGGCTGGAGCAGATGCCCGACGGAAAGTTTCTGCCTCCGATGAACCTGTCGTGCGGTAGTTTGCAGGCCAAGCAGATTATTGAGAGCAAGTTCGGCTGGCGGGTGATGCCGGATCGCGTGGCCAACCTGACCGTTCCCCACAACGGGCGGCCGGCGTGCCACTATTGTGACGAGTGCCAACGTGGCTGCTATACGGCCTCCTATTTTAACAGCCCGGCCGTTACCTTGCCGGCTGCGGCAAAGACCGGCAGGTTCACGCTGCTGAGTGATGCCGTGGTCAGCCACGTGATGGTCGATAACGAAGGTCGAGCCAGTGGCGTGCACTACATCAACCGCACAACGCACAAGCATCGCGAAGCCAGGGCGAAGGTGGTGGTGCTGGCGGCGAGCACGCTCGAATCCACTCGCATTCTGCTGAATTCGAGGACGCGCCGCTATCCCACCGGTCTGGGAAATTCTATGGATGTGCTGGGCCACTATCTGATGGACCACTTTACCATTCAGGGTGCTGGAGGCACGATGGCCAGTCTGATGTCTTCTGTCCGGGAGCCGACCGGCAACCCCGCTGGCTTTTTGATTGCGAAGTACGCCAATGTGGGGTCCAACAAAAACAAGAATTTTCTTCGCGGATACAGGTTTGATGGTGACGGAAGCCAGGAACTTTACTCACAGGCATATTCGATTCCGGGATACGGCAAGGCCTTCCGGGAAAAGGTTTGCAAGAACATTCCTTATCGCTTTGGCATGATGGCACAAGGGGAAACGCTTCCGCGCTACGAAAACTATGTGGCGCTGGATAAAGAGAAAAAGGACGCCTGGGGCATCCCCGCTCTGCACATCCACGCCAGCCACGGAGAGAACGAATACGCGATGGCCAAAGCCATGCGGGAAGACGTGGTGGCGATTCTCGACGCGATGAAGCTCGAGGACGTGCAGCCACCGGGCGAACATCTGAGCGTGTTTGGCAAGAATATTCACGAGTGCGGCACTGCTCGCATGGGCAACGATCCCAAAACCAGTGTGCTCAATCGATTCAATCGTCTTCACGACGCCAGAAACGTTTTTGTTGCTGATGGCGCCTCATTTGTGACCAACAGCTGTTATGAACCGACGCTGACTATCATGGCCATTGCCACTCGCGCGGCCGATTACATTGCCGAAGCCTATCGCAAGGGAGATTTATAGGCGCTACGAACTGCAGCAAACGGCAGGAATCATGTAATGGGAATTCAGGACGAAAAGAAAAACCAGGAAAGTGGCCCGGAGGAGAGTGTGGTTTCGCGCCGCAAATGGCTGATCGACATGGGTAAGGCTGCCGCGTTGGCGGGAATCGCAGGCAGGACTGCGCCTCTCGGAGCGGAAGTGCCTGCCGGGAATCCGGCGCCCGAAAACTCTGCAGATACCCTTCCGCCGGGACTGTATCTTCCGTCGCCTGGTCATCTTGGTATGGCCCTGGAGGACGATTCGCGTTTCCATCGCATTGAGCCCGATTGTGAGGTTGATTTCGTCCGCCCTCGCACCGGTCCTTATGAGCCACAATTTTTTTCCCATGATGAATACCAGGTGATCTACCGGCTGACCGCCTGGATGTTGGGAGAGCCCGAAGGTCCATCCGCGGAGGGCGCCAAACCTTCTGGTGGAAACATCGTGGACGAGGTGGCCGAGTGGGTTGACCTTTGCACTTATAGCTTCAGCGGAGGTCGTGACGCGGCGGAGCGGCTGACACCGGAGCAGGTTGCGCTGGCAAAGGCGTATGACGGCGCCCCGCTTCTGCGCCGGCTCAAGACCTCTGATCCCCAGAAAATTTATCGTGACGGTCTGGCGTGGATGGCCAGGGAATGCGAGAGGCGGCACCAACGCGGGTTCGTCAATCTTAAACAGCAGGAGCAGGTGGCCATTCTTGACCTTGTCAGCGATGAGCGCGCCGACAAAAGTGTCGAAAACGATGGCACGCGGCTTTTCCGGCAGCTCAAGGACGATATTATCTCCGGCTTCTACACTTCCAAAACCGGGCTGAAAGAGCTCGACGATAAAGCCAACCGGTTTTACGCATTTTCCCCCGGCTGCCCGTCTGTGACCACGCATCGGCCAAAACATATTCGTTAAATCCTGAGAGGCGCCGGCCGGCGACGCCTGACTGACCGCTTCAATTATTGTAGAGATTGCCCCTGCTCTAATCACGTCCTGGCGAGAACCGGCTGGTAAGTTGAACACTCCGCGATTTCTAGGGAAGGTTGCCTTCGCGCTAAGCGTTCCACGGAGTTCGCGGCCCGAATGGGAAGGGAAAATTCGCCGCGCCCGGCATGGATGTGGCAAAGGCTTACAAACAAATGATTCGAGAGGAAAAGATCGAGATGAAAAGTGTTTCACGCCGTGCCTTTTTGAAAAAATCCGTCGCTTCCCTCGCAGGAACAGCGAGCGTCTATTCTGCGCCGGCTCTGTTTGCCCAAACGCCGGAGCCCCACATGAAGTTTCCTGTCCCTCCGCGGGACAGAATTGGTGTGACCACATGGCCGTTCCGCATGTACATCGAGAGTCCCGCAAACCGATGGCGTGACCCCAAACTTCCGGGGATGGCGTTGAAAGACTTCCCAGCGATGGTGGCGGAGAAATTTGATCTTCACAACGTGGAACTGCTGGCAGAACATTTCCTGTCCACGGACAACACCTACCTGCAACAGTTGCGCGCTGCAGTTGAAAAGGCCGGGTCACACATCATCGACATTCCGGTTGAAGGCGAGGCCAGCTTTTACGATCCCTTTGCGATGAAGCGGCAGGAGGCCATCGATCACGGGAAGAAATGGATCGACGTTGCCGTGTCAGTGGGCTCGCCGAGCGTTCGCCTGCACATTGCCGGGGTGGAGGGCGTTGCGCCTGATGCTGGCCGGGCTGCTGAGAGCCTGAAGCGCGTGGCTGCTTACGGCGCCGAGCGCAATGTTATGGTGACTCTGGAGAATGACGACCTGTTAACTGAAGATGCGTTCTTTATCGTACGGGTCATTGACAAAGTCCGGAACCCATATCTTCGTGCCTTGCCGGATTTCGCGAATTCCATGCTGAGTGGCGATGCGGAATTCAACTATGACGCTCTCACCTTGATGTTCCG
>DASSJE010000256.1:0-15086 GCA_035691365.1 Terriglobia bacterium | reverse complement strand
GCAAACGCCATATTGGTGAAGATCAATCAGATTGGTACTTTGACCGAAACTCTGAACGTGATCAGGCTGGCAGTGCGAAACGGCTACCAGCCTGTGATCAGCGCTCGCTCCGGTGAAACCGAAGATGACTTTATTGCCGATCTCGCAGTCGCAACGGGAGCCTCGCTTATCAAAATTGGGGCCATCACTCGTTCCGAAAGGCTGGCCAAGTACAATCGCCTGAAGCGGATTGAACAGGAATTGGGGTCCCGCGCACTGTACCGGGGGGCGGAAGTCTTTTCCAGCATATTTGAGGTAAAGGCGGGTTAGTGGCAGTATTAGGTAGAATCGGCGGGAGAAAAACGAAAGGGTCTTTCTGGCGGTTTCCAATGGAATTTCTCAGATCCAGGCCGGCTGGGAAACCTTCCACCGGACTTCTGATACTGGGTTTGATGGTGTTGTCGCCTGTCCTTCTTTTTGCGGTGGAAGGGCTCAGCTTCCGGCCGGGATTCAACCTGTTTTCTCCGGACCAGGATGTTGAGGTGGGCCGAAAAGCATCGGCTGAAGTCAACAGCCAGGTTTCCGTCATCCGCGATGACGAGGTTGATAACTACGTGAGCGGGTTGGGGAAGAGGCTCGCGGCGATGGCGCCCAATCAGTCGGGCGGGACGAAATACGCCTGGACTTTCAGGATTGTGAACACCTCCGAAATCAACGCATTTGCCTTGCCGGGTGGCTTCATTTATTTGAACCGGGGCGCCATTGAAGCAGCCCAGGACGAGGCCCAGATCGCCGGGGTGCTTGCGCACGAAGAAGGCCACGTGGTGATGCGGCACGGCACCCACCAGGCGTCCGAAATGATGCTGGCACAGGCCCCGCTTTCCATCCTGGCCGGGGTGCTGGGCGAGAGTTCGAGCCTCGCCAGCCAGTTGGCGCAACTGGGGTTGAGTTTTGGCGTCAACTCGATTCTCCTGCGGAATTCGCGCAGCGCGGAATCGCAGGCTGACGAAGTGGGCACCTACATCCTCTACCGCGCGGGATACGATCCCCACGCCATGGCGCAGTTCTTCGGAATTCTCGAGAAGAAATATCCCCAGCAGACAATTCAGTTTTTTTCCGATCATCCCAATCCCGGCAACCGGATTCGGAACGTTGATGAGGAGATTCCCAGGCTTGGTCCCATGAAGAATTGGAAGGAGGACAGCCCTGAATTTCAGGCGGTGAAGCAGAAACTCGAGCGCATGCCTCCTGCCCCAAAACCCAAGCCGCAGAAATAGCAGAGGGCGGTGAGGAAGCTTCGGCCGCATTCAATGACCATGCCATCGAGTGAATCCTCTTTGAATCTGATCCGCGGCCCCGCCCGGATGCCAGGCTGGGCACAGTTGATTCGAGCGGGCGGCGACGGCGTCGCCATTCTATTTGGAGAACTGCGCAAGTCGATCAGCAGGATCGATGGAGTGGTTGAGCGGCTGCGTTATTCCGCAACGGAACAGCGATGGGTGATTGAATATCAGGCGCGGGGCAGAGAACTTTTTAGCGTGCGCATTTCGCCCGGCCTGCTGGAGGCATATATGCCGCTGAGCTGGTCGGATGCTGCGGGGCTTCTGCGAAATCACAACCTGAGCGCGGCTGTCAGGGATGCCATCCGGTCCGGCGCAGTGGGGCCCGGCGAGAGTCGTGTCCAGTTCATTTTGACGGACCGGCAGGGCGTGCGATCGTTTGCCAATCTGGCGAGAGCCAGGAACAGATTGATCTCGAATACCCAGGGAAGTGATGAATAGATTTTCCTTTAAAGTTCCAGGAGGGGGGACAGAAAGGCTGATGAGATGATTTACCAGGTGAAAGCAAAGAAGTCTCTTTCTGATGTCGCACGCGATCTGGAGGCTGCGACCGTGCGACACAAATTCGGGATCATGAGCACGCACGATCTGAAATCCAAAATGAAGGAGAAGGGAATTGAATTTGACCGCGACTGCCTGATCTTTGAGGTGTGCAACCCACTCCAGGCAAAGAAGGTTCTGGAAAAAAACGCGGAGATTTCGACCGCCCTTCCGTGCCGCATTTCCGTTTACCGGGAGGGTGATGAGACTGTTCTGGCAACTTTGAGGCCGACGGTTATGCTGGCGCTTTTTGAGACAGCGGGCCTCGAGCCCGTCGCCCAGGAGGTTGAGAAGACCATCATGGCCATCATGCAGGAAGCCGCGAGGTAGGCCACATGGCGCGGCCGGAATGATGCGGTTGCGCCCTGGCGGGCGGGAGGGCTTGCCAGGTCCAGGCCTTTCCGCACTAAGCGTGGCCCGTAGCCTCACATTGTGTTAAGATTTTCGAGGTTGAAAATAAAAATATTTTAGAGGCCGATGGCGAGTGCGAGGCTGGACTTTCGCGCCGCCCGTGGCAACACAGAGGAAGAGAAGTCATATGTCGGGCCATTCAAAATGGGCAACCATCAAGCATAAGAAGGGCGCAGCGGATGCCAAGCGGGGCAAAGTATTCACCAAGCTGATCAAGGAAATCGCTGTAGCGGCTCGGATCGGAGGGGGCGACGCCGACGCAAATCCCCGCCTGAGGACTGCCATTGCTGACGCCAAGGCCGTGAACATGCCCGCCGACAACATCAAGCGGGCCGTGCAAAGGGGTACGGGCGAACTTCCGGGCGTGCAATACGAGGAAATTGTGTATGAAGGATACGGGCCAAGCGGTGTTGCGCTGATCCTTGAAGTTGCCACAGACAATCGCAACCGGACTCTTGCGGACCTCCGGCACATCCTCTCAAAACATGGCGGGAACCTGGGTGAGACAGGCTGCGTGAAGTGGATTTTCAACAAGCGCGGCTACATCGTGGTTGAAAAAGCCAAAGCGCAAGAAGATGCTCTGCTGGAACTGATCACCGAGGCTGGCGCTGAAGACATGCAGGAAGACGGCGAGAATTGGGAAATCTTTTCGCCTCCCGAAAGCTTTCAACGGGTTGTTGACGCCCTGAACAAGGCGGGCATTACTCCTGCTGTTGCCGAACTTTCAATGGTCCCCTCGACGCAGGTGAAACTCTCCGGGAAGCCGGCCGACCAGGTTTTGCGGTTGATAGACGAACTGGACGAGCATGAAGATGTCCAGCACGTGTACGCCAACTTTGACATCGAGGACGCCGAGCTGCAATCGTTGGCCCAGCAGGCGGGCTGAGTGAACTTCTGACAGCAGGTGACGGCGGGACCTCAGGGGCTTTCCCGCAGGGGCAGTTATGTGTTGTTGAGAAGCCCAATTGGCACTATGGAGCAGGTTTCAAAATCATCCAATCATCGCGGCGGGAAATCGCGCCGGTGCGCTCTGTGCCTGGCCGTCGGGTTTATTGTGGCGGCGTGGTTTGCGGCGCCGGCGTTTTCCGCGCAGCAGGAGAACTCACCCCCGAGCTTGACCTACATTAAAGTGATGAAAGGCAGCGTTCCGGAATACACTGCCCTTACGGTGGATACCAATGGCAACGGCACCTACGACGGCCGGCAACTGGATGAGTCTCCGAGGCCCCGTTCTCTGAAGCTTTCACCCGAAACCACCCAGACATTGTTCCAGATGGCGGCCGCGCTCGACGACTTTCAATCCATCAAGCTTGAGAGCAACAAGAAGGTGGCGAGCCTGGGGCTGAAGACTTTCATTTACCGCCACAACGGGCAGGAGAGCAAGGTCGAGTTTAACTACACCCGGAACAAGCGCGCTGATGATCTTTTGGGCGTGTTTGAGGGCATCGCCGACGTCGAGCAGCATATCGGGACGCTGGAATACTCCTCCCATTATGACGTTCTTGGCCTGCCCTCTGCGCTGAACATGGTTGAAATTGATCTCAACAATAAAGCGTTGGTGGATCCCCAATTGATGGTCCCGATCCTCAAGAAGATCGCCGGAGACTCCCAATATCTTCACATAGCGCAAGTTCGCGCGGCGGACATTCTACGGCGCATTCAGGGCCCCGATTACGAGGGGAAATCAGAGCGCCGCTGAGGCTGGAACAGCCTTTGAAGAATCTTTCATTTTGGTCGTAACCTTTCGTTGGCCGGTGTTATGATGTTAAAGGGTTCCCTAAGCCAGCCACGGAGGTGTGCCATGAAGATCAATCGGTCGCCCAGGGGTTACTGGCTGTTCCTTCTGCTTGCTGCTTCATTCCTCGCTTTCACACTGGATCTTACTCCTGCCAAAGCGCAATCTAATTCCCAGGTTCGCATCGTGCGTCTGAGTTTTGTGGAAGGTACGGTTAAAATGTACCGTCCCGACGCCGATCAGTGGGCCCAGGCGTTTGTCAATACGCCCATCCAGCAGGGCTTCAAGATTGCGACGGATGCCAACAGCTTTGCTGAGGTCGAATTTGAGAACGGCTCCACGGTGCGCCTGGGCCAATCGAGCGAACTCGACTTTACCCGCCTGGTGCTTTCGCCCGAAGGCGGCAAAATCAACAACCTGGCGCTCGCGCAGGGCTATGCCACATTCGCCTTCACACCCGACAAGACAGATGTTTACAAGGTGGGCGTTGCCGGCTCAAATTTTGATGTCTCGTCTCAATCGATGTTCAGGCTTGATCTCGATAAGGAGAGCCAGCGTCTCGGGGTTTTTAAAGGAGCTGTTTCGGTCCAGAGCCCCTATGGTAGTGAGACCGTGGCCCGGAATCAGGTATTCGAAGTGGCAGCGGGCGGAACAAATCCTCCGCAGATTACCAACGGCATTACAGAAGACGATTGGGACCGTTGGGTAGACAAGCGCCAGCAGACAACCGCGGTTGCTGTGAATAAGTCCGGCCCCGGTGACAACAGTCTTAATGCGGGCAGCTCCCTTTATGGCTGGAGCGATCTTTCCTATTATGGGACCTGGAACTATTTGCCCGGCATGGGAAGTTGCTGGTCGCCGATGATGGGAGCCGGCTGGAACCCCTATTCGATCGGCCGCTGGTCATGGTACCCCGGTTTTGGTTACACCTGGATTTCCGGGCTTTCCTGGGGCTGGCTGCCTTTCCATTACGGCAGTTGGGTTTATCCCGCGGACATGGGATGGTGCTGGATGCCCGGCGGTTTTTCCAACTGGTCTCCCGCGCTGGTCACGTGGTACCAGGGTCCCGGCTGGGTCAGTTGGGCTCCCCGAACCTACACCGGCACTTACAACAAGCCGCTGAATTGCCCCAGCGGTCAGAACTGCTCTGTTGCGGTCAACAGCAATACGTTCCAGGGTGGGAGAGCCATTTCCCCGGGCGATGTCATCCGGGTGAGGCCTATCACCGGGCGTGCGGTTGATTCACCGACCATTCCGCTCACGCGCAACCTGCGGTTGCCGGGCCCTGCCGTCGAGGGTTCCGGGCTGGTTGCAACCTCGGGAAGCGCCGGGGCCGCTACGACGCTGCGTGGCCGGCGGATAGTTGCTGCGCCGACCCGGGTTTTCGCGCAGAGCGCCATTCGCGGATCCTGGGACGTCCAGCCGCACGCACCTGCGGTATTTAACCAGCAGACAGGCCGGTTTGTGAACGGGTCCGGGCCGGTCATCAACAATGACATGCTTCTCCGGTCGCGCAGAGGGATGAGTCCGGCAAACAAGGCGGGACTCGCCCCCATCCCGGTTTCTGACCTGGGCGTTCAGAACAGCACAATGCGCCATTCCGGTTCACTGATGCCAACTGCGCAAGCCGCCGGGAATACGGCAATACGCTCCTCCCAGCCCCAGCCAATGCCCAACTTCCGGGAAGAAAGAAGAATGATGAAGCAGCAGCAGAGGATGGAGCGGCAGCAAGCTCGCAGAGAAATGCAGATGGAGCGGCAATCCGGTATGCGGCAGCAGCACACGGTGCGGTCCACCGCGCCTCAGCGTTCCTCGGGTGGTTTCGGCGCCAGCCAGGAATCGGGACGGTCCTCCGGCCAGATGTCTGGAGGTGTTCGCGAGAGTGGTGGCATGGGCGGGGGCATCAGAGGCGGCAGCCCATCAGGCATGGGTGGCGGTGGCGGTGGTGGTGGTGGCGGCCAGCATGGCCCTCCCCGCTGATAAAGAAGGTTTGCCTCCTGAGAGTATTGGCTGGTCTTGGCGAAGGCTATAGCACAACAATTCCTGCATAACCGACGACGGAATCTGTGTCGCCGCCTGCGTCTGCGGAGGTCGCGTGCCTGACCAAGCGGGCTTCGCGGGCGCCCAGTTCTTTTGCAGCAACCAGCATGGAGACCGTCGGCGCGTACCCGCACATCGAGATGTCCTCATCACAAATCACCTGGAGAAGCCCGGCAGGATCAAGCTGAAGAACCTTCTCGATGGCTTTGTCATCCTTTTTACGGGTGATGAGGTCGGGCTCATAGTGGTTCAGATCACTTGAAGCCACAACCAGTACCGGTTCCGTCGAGCCTCTGATCGCGCCGGCGATCGCCTGGCCCAGCAGTTGCAGAGATGGATAATCGGCCAGCGCAATGGCGATAGGAACAAACTTGAAGGCAGTGGAGAGGCGCTGGAGAAAGGGGACCTGGACCTCAAGGGAATGCTCATCCGCATGCGCCTGAGCATCTTCGGCCAGCAGTGGGCACTTTTCCCTGATGCTTTGGGCGAGTTCTGTGTCCAGCGGAACCTGGCCGAGGGGCGTCATCCAATGTCCCGAAGACATCACCGCAAGCGGCGACCCGCGGGCCCAGTGGTTGGGGCCCAGAATCACGTAGCGCGAAAACGCAGGAAGCAGGCGGTAGACGGCCCCGGCGACGCGCCCGGAATACATATATCCCGCGTGAGGCACCACGCAGCCAATCGCAGTGGCAAGCGGTTTTTCTTCCCGGGCCTCGGGCTCCAGATATTGGTCAACTTCGCGCAGGAGAGCATCACGTTTGTGAGGGTAGAAGCGTCCGGCGACTGCAGGGGAACGCACCGGTGTGGGTTCCATAAGCAGATCGTAGGCGCCCGCTGCGAGGGTTGTCAAGCGCTCCAACGGGCGGGCCTGGTATCGGAATAGACGGTGGCAGGGCGGTTGTTTTCGATCGCGCGCCGGCTCGGCGGGCAGGCCTATTCTTTATCTTGTTCCACCACGATCTTGAGTGACCGCAGAAACTTTGCGTCCTCGGTCGTCAGAAGGAATCCCGGCTCATTTACATCCGTTTCTGCCGTCAGTTCCTTTTGATGGACAGTGCCGCTTTGTCCCTCTTTGTTGAAACCGATGGTGACCTCCAAAACCAGAAAAAGGTCGTAACCGGCGCCCCGGATGCGGCCCATCACCTCTGAAATGTTGTCCGAGTCCGCCAGGGATTCGTTGATGGCCTGGCCGAGCTCCTTGATCAATTTTTTGAAATTGTCGTCAAGCTCCAAAAATAGTGCCTTTCCCGCTTCAATTTGTGTTCCTCTTTGAATTTTATGTTTCACCATGAGGCAGTGTCAAGGCAAGGGATTGTGAGAGGGACATTGACGCCGGAAAAGGTTGGCTTTACCATCGAAATGCTGGAGCTTTTCCAATGCCAGAGGCAGTCAAGATCATGCCCGCCAATTCAAGGTCGTTCCTGGGGCGCCTGTTTTGCCGGATGCGCCAGTTGTTTCATCTGTTGATTGCCGTCGTGTTTCTTTTTCTCACCGTCGCCGGCATTTCGGTGTCGATTAAATTATGGCAGGATTATCAGAAACTCCCGAGCCAGGGGATCTGGGGCTTCAGCATGGTTTCCAGCTTCACCGTCCTGCTGCTGATTTTCTGCCTATACTCTTTTGTGAAAGCCAGAAGCGTGCGATGACTCCCGCGCGCGCGCCCGATTTTCGCGCCGACAACATTAGCATACGCGGTGCTCAACCATTCTAATGAACGACTCTCGCGACAGCAGAAAAGCACCGGAACCCGCCTCCCGCGCCACGCCATCTGACCATCTCTTCGACCGCCCGGAAGATCTGGGGGAGTGGGACCCCCTTCAGGAACTTGCCCTTCCCGGGCAGTATCCTTACACTCGCGGCATCTATCCGGGGCAGTATCGCAGCCGCCTATGGACCATGCGCCAGTATGCGGGCTTCGGCTCGGCCCGTGAGTCCAACCAGCGTTTTCGCTATCTGCTTTCGAAAGGGACCACCGGGCTTTCGGTGGCGTTCGATCTCCCGACGCAAATCGGGCTGGATTCAGACCACCCGCTGGCGCAAGGCGAAGTGGGCCGCGTGGGGGTGGCGATTGACTCGCTGGAAGACATGGAAACGCTGTTCGAAGGAATCCCACTCGACCGGATTTCCACTTCCATGACGATTAACGCGACGGCTCCCATCCTGCTGGCGCTCTATTTCGCTACGGCGGAAAAACAGGGTGCGGACCTCGAGCGCCTTTCCGGCACCGTCCAGAACGATATTCTGAAGGAATACATCGCGCGAGGCACCTATATTTATCCTCCCAGGCCGGCGATGCGCCTGGTAACCGATATTTTTGCATTTTGCCGGCAGCACGCCACGGAGTGGAACTCCATTTCGGTGAGCGGGTACCACATTCGCGAGGCCGGGGCCACGGCGGCCCAGGAGATCGCGTTTACGCTTGCGAACGGCATCGCGTATATGTCGGCGGCAGTGGATTGCGGGCTCGATGTGGATGAGGTGGCACCGAGGGTCTCATTTTTCCTGAACGCCCATAATAACTTTCTGGAAGAGATTGCCAAGTTCCGCGCGGCGCGCCGCATGTGGGCACACATCATGCGCGAACGCTTCAAAGCAAAAAATCCGCACTCGTGGACTTTCCGCTTTCACACCCAGACGGCAGGTTCAACGCTCACCGCACAGCAGCCGGACACGAACATCGTTCGGGTGGCCTTGCAGACGCTGGCTGCCGTTCTGGGCGGCACCCAATCGCTCCATTCGAACTCTCGAGACGAGGCGCTGGCCCTGCCCACGGAAGCTTCAGCCTTGCTGGCGCTCCGCACCCAGCAGATCATCGCTTACGAAAGCGGAGTCACCAACACGGTTGACCCGGTTGCAGGTTCCTACACGATTGAGAAACTGACCAACGAACTTCAGCAGACAGCCGAAGGGTATCTTGAAAAGATCGACGGCATGGGCGGAATGCTGGCGGCAATTGAGAGAGGCTTTGTCCAGCGGGAAATCCAACAGGCCGCCTATGATTACCAAAGCGGAATTGAGAACGGTTCCCGGGTTATCGTCAGCGTCAACCGCTATCATGAGGGCGGGGGACCGGAGATTCCAATCCTGCGGATCGATCCGGAAATCGAGCGGCAACAGGTTGAGCGGATCCAGACGTTGCGCGCCCGCCGCGATCAGGATAGAGTTGGGCGCGCGCTGCTTGAGGTGAAATCTGCGGCCGGCAGCGGGCGCAACCTGCTGCCGCCCATTATTGAAGCGGTCAAAGCTTACGCGACCGTGGGAGAAATTTCAGACGTGCTGGTTGGCGTCTTCGGGCGCTACACGGAATCGGTGGTTATCTGATGGCCAGTTTGACCTTTCTCGGAGCAACTCAGACCGTAACTGGGTCCAAATATCTGCTGGAAGCGGGCGGTGAGCGCCTGATGATCGACTGCGGGCTCTTTCAGGGTCATAAGGAGCTCCGGTTACGAAACTGGGACCCCTTTCCTGTGCCGCCGGCCAGCATCCAGTGGGTGGTCTTTACCCATGCGCATCTGGACCATACGGGCTACCTGCCGCGACTGGTAAAGGAAGGTTTTCGCGGCCAGGTCTGGGCTTCGTCAGGTACGGTGGACCTTTCCAGGCTCACTCTGCCGGATTCGGGGCATCTCCAGGAAGAAGACGCTTCCTACGCCAACAAGAAGGGTTACAGCAAGCACAAGCCCGCCCTTCCGCTTTACACTCATGATGAAGCCATCAAGTCGCTGGAGCTGTTCCGGGCGGTCGATGAAACAAAACCACTTGAGCTCTCAAAGCACTTCAGCCTGCGATTTATCCGCGCCGGGCACATCCTGGGCGCGCGCATGGTGGAAGTGACCGCCACGGAGGAAGGGAAGACGGTCAAGGTACTGTTTTCCGGGGATATTGGCCGGTTCCCACAGTTGATCATCCGCGAGCCGGAGGTTCCGGATGGGACTGATTACCTGGTTTGTGAATCCACCTACGGCGACCGGCTTCACCCAACCGATGACTACAAGGCGCGACTGGCGCAGATTGTTGAAAAAACAGCAGAGCGCGGCGGTTCCGTCATTATCCCGTCCTTTGCCATCGGACGGACCCAGGAACTGCTCTACCTGTTTCGCCAGTTAATAAATCAAAATCAGATGCACGACCTGCCTATCCACGTCGACAGCCCGATGGCTATCGACGCCACGGATATTTATCGCGAGCATCATGAGGACCACAACCTGCAAACAGACGAGTTTGAGGCGGGCGGGCATCGGCTGTTTGCCCAGCCGAATGTCCATTTTGACCGCTCAGTGGAAGAGTCAAAGGCTTTGAACGAGTCGCGTTATCCCGCCGTCATTATTTCGGCCAGCGGAATGGCCACTGGCGGCCGTGTGCTCCACCACCTGGCCCGGTGCCTGCCTGACCATCGCAACACTATACTTTTTGTGGGTTTTCAGGCGCCGGGAACGCGGGGGCAAATCATCCAGTCGGGCACGGGGGCGGTGAAGATGCACGGCCAGATAGTCCCCGCCAGAGCGCATATTGAAACCATCGAAAATTTGAGCGGCCACGCCGATTACCGGGAGATCCTGGGCTGGCTTGAGAAATTGCCATCCGCACCTCGAAAGACCTTCATAACTCATGGCGAGCTCCATGCCGCCAAAGCGCTTCAGGGGAAGATCGCGGAAAGCCTGGGATGGTCATCGGAGGTGCCGTCTTACCTTGAAAAAATCCTGCTCGGATAACCTGAATAGCTAGCCAACTATACCATGTTCTTGCCTTCGCCCGGAACCGTTTGGAGCCGGGCAGCCGGGATATAATTTGAACAATTGCGGCAAATAACAATGGTTTCCAATCAGGATAATTGTGCAAAAGGTATATTGCATGGCGAAGCTGCCAGGTAGAATCGGCTAGTTTAAAGGCAAGTGCTGTGGGCGTCAACCTGTCCAGAAACTGTACTTTGGTACAGTTGTGTTTATATTAAGAGAGCCTTACAGTCTTAGTGCGATCAGAGCTATTGACGGATTATTAACTCACCGTCGCGCGCCAGCCGGGAGGGGGAAAGGCATGGTAGGCAATGACAAAGCTCGCAGGGGGGCCGTACCGTGCCCACCGAGCCTACTTGTCGGACAACTCATGCCTTTCTTTCAGGGTTCCTGAGACACAGAGTCTCGTTACACTTCAACAGGTCAAATTTGAAGTTTTACTGGAGGGAAGATGAATACACCGCTGTCTCTCGTGCAGGAATTGCGCGGAATCAGGGGAGGGCAGAAGCATAGCCAGTCGGATCTCGAAGGTCTGCTTTCAGAAATTCGCGAAGCCCGCCGCGAATGGCAGGAACAGGTGGACCAGGCACAGAACATGCTTCATGGTTTGCTGGCTTCAGTCGCGGAACTCTCCGGAGTGGAGATTCCGGGGATAGCAGGCGATGACAAGCAAGGTGGAAATGCTTCTCTCCGGTTGGGTTTCAAAACCCTCAAGGACCGCATAAAGAATGATTTGGAAGGGTTTGCTTCAACCTCTGCAGTAGAAGTTGCAAAGAACGCCCATGGCCAGAGTGCCATTGTCCTGGAACCGCTTGAAAAGGAAATAAGCGCGCGAATGGATAAGCTTGCCGAGGAGTTTCGCGGCAAATTGCAGGTGCGGTTGGAGCAGGAACAGGCCAAGCTTGCAGAGCAGGTTAAGATCCGCGCCGAAGAAGTGCTGCAAGGCAAAATGAACGATTTTGCGGAGTGGATTAAGCTGATGACCGAAGGCACCGTCTCGTCAGTTCCGGCAGAGGTCCAAAAGTCTCTTGAGCCTCACGTTGAACAAGTGAAGGAACGGTTGAAGAATACCTTTCAACAGCAGCTTAACATGGTCGTTATAGAGTCTGATCGAACTGTCCAAAGCAAAGTTGAGGCCATCAAGAATGATCTCCAGTCCCTGACCACGGGGTTAACGGACCAGGCCAGGCTGGCTTATTCGCAGAGCACTGAAAATGCGATGAAGGACTTTAACAACAGGCTCAGCCTTGCTGTTCAGGAGTCAGCCAGGCAGTTTGAAGCGACCAGTCGGTCAAGAACTGATGAAAATATTAACAGTATCAAATCCCGTATGGAAAGCTTGTCAACTGCTTCTAAAACCGATTTCCAAGCCTATGTAGATTCTCAGGTTAATGGCTTTAAGGAGAAACTGGCGAACGCAGCCCAGGAGCTGCAAAAAAAGAGCGCAGCTGAAATTGGCAACAAAGTTCAACGGGCTTCGGAGGATGCTTTGCGCACGTCCCTTGGGCAGGTCAAGCAGGGGCTGGACGAAGCCCTCAATGAATCGAAGACCGATTTGAAGTCCACAATGGGAGCAATGGTCGATGACGTTCGTAAAGAGATGGGCGACTTCGCCTTATCGGCCCGCGATTCTCTGGCTGGAGACGCGACGCGCCTTTCGGACAACCTGAAGAACCTCGGTGATGAGTTGAAAGCTGCTGAGAAACAACGCATTAACGATATGGTTGAGAACTTGACGAAGCTGAGCAAGGAAAACCTTGAACAACACACTCAGAACGTCAAACAGGTGGTGGAGGTGCAGGCCGAGGAGGTTCGAAGGTCCCTTTCGGGCCTTCAGGCCCGGATGGCGTCTGACTACGAAGCGCAACTGCGCCAGTTTGTTGAAGCACAGCGAAAAGCGATGCTTGAAGACATCCAGAAGCAAGTTGCTGACGCTTCTTCGGGTGCAGTGGATAAGATCAGATCCAGCACAGGGCAGGTTGTTCAAGACCTTTCCGGCAAGGTTAACAAAGAAGTAAACACGGCCACGACGCTTCTGAACCAATGGGCCCACCAGACCACCACGTGGGCCGAGGCTTCCATCAAGGAGTCGCTTGAATCCTACAAACGCCAGGTGTCTGACTTTACCAATTCGCTTATGGAAGGTCAGAGATCGATGATACAGGATCGGATTGGGGACCTTCAGGGTCGGCTGGAACAGGCCGCGGCTCTGCTTCGCCTGGCGAATGAAGTCCCCGGTTCGCCAACCAACGCCGCAAAGGAACGCCCAGGGGCGTAGCACCCCCGTCATCCTCGAAATCGGTTGCGGTGCGTATTTTCTCGAAAAGCAGGAGTGGCTTTTCTGTGTCCTGTACGGGCGCAGTAAGGGGCTGTAGTTGGCAGCGGAATAGGGCTCGATGCCGTGATTATGCGGGAGGGTTTAGCCCGAGCGGCCCGCTGATCTGTTGCATGGCCCTGATGCACAGCTCGATGTGTTCGTTGATGTCCACGCCCAGTTCGTCCGCTCCTGCAATAATGTCTTCCCGCCGGACTGAACGCGCGAATGCCTTGTCCTTCATCCGCTTGCGCACGGACCTGGGTTCCAGGCTTTGAATTCGGTCGGGCCTGACCAGGGAACATGCCGTGATAAAGCCCGCCAGTTCGTCGCACGCGAAAAGTGATTTGGCCATGGGAGTGTCGCGAGGGACGCCGGTATAGGCCGCGTGGCCTAGAATAGCGAGACGCACGTCCTCTGGATACCCCAAATGGGTCAGAATCTCGCTTCCTTTCACAGGGTGGTCGGGAGCATTGGGGTAGAGCTCATAATCAAAATCATGGATGAGCCCCACAACGCCCCACTTTTCTTCACTCTCGCCAAACTTCCGGGCACACGCGCGCATGCAAGCCTCAACAGCGAGCCCGTGCCGCCGGAGGTTTTCGCTTTTAGTGTATTGACACAGAAGCTTCCAGGCCTCTTCGCGGTCCATGGTTACTCCTCCAGAGTTTTCAAAGTTGTCCAATTTAAAGTTCGGCTGCGGACTCAATGGCCAGGTGCCCGCCTGGTTGAATTCGCGACGCGGCGGGCTTTCCAGTAGATTCTCAACCCATGGAGGTAGGCGCAAAGCTTTTCGCCGGGCGAGAGCAGTTCCTGCGGTTCCGAGGCGATGGCCTTCCGTTCCCAAATGTGGCGGACACGCCGTTTCAGTCCGGAAAATAACCACCTGGCGGTGGCCGCACGCAGATTCTTTTCTTCGAGAAACAGTTTCAGGGCGAAGGCAACGCTTCCTGCATAGAGTTGGGCGTTGCGGGCCTTCTGGTTCATGATATTGCTATCGAACACGTGGGTTACCGCGGCCGCAGGATTGTGGCGGACACGGAAGCCATGTTTGAGGACCTGAAGGTACATATAGAACTCATCTCCGCCGCCTATCACCGACCCGGCACCGAGATCGGGAGGGAACAAGGAATAGCTCTCCAGAAAGCTCTTCCGGAATGCCATATTGCATCCGAAACCCACAGGTTCGCCGAGGATGTACTGATACCAATTAGGATCTGAGACGTCGAGGGTCCAATCTGAGAGTGCCCGTTCGCTAGTATAGTACCGGACATACCTTTCGACAGTGAGCGAGAGCGGCCCGGCGGGAATAACCCGTCCCGTCACGCAGCAAACGTTCGAGTCTTGAAAGCCTTTAACGATCTCCTCCAGCCAGCCCGGGGCTGGGAGGACGTCATCATCCACAAAAATGAGGATCTCACCCTTCGCGAGAGGCACGGCGTGATTGCGTGCAATGGAGACCCCGCGCCGCGGCTCGGTCAGCAGTCGGACGGGGAACTGTGAGACCGCCTCAGTGATGGCCTCCGTCTTCGGGCCATTGAGGACCACAACGACCTCGCAATCGATGTAGTGGCGAGCCTGAGCCGCCAACCCGTCCAGGCACTGCGCCAGTGTGGGTCGCAGCCGGCTTGTACAGAGAATAATTGACACTGTCGGGTGTTCCGGGTGCGAGGTGGTGTTATGCCGGCTCCCTGTCCTGCCGCCAGGTTGCAGCCCCATGCTTTCGCAGGTTTGGTCCAAGGACTCTCTTCTCATCGAATTCCGTGCCTTCAGAATTCTACCATCGTTGATGTAGCCTTCCGGTTCGAAAAAGGCATAACGAAGCGCCGGTCTTAAAAAAAAGCCCGCCGGAAGCGTCTGAACTTCCTGCTATACTACTCATGAATTTGGGTCTTCGCGAAGTACCTTGCAGGGAAACCATGGTGTGTTTCTGATGGTCACCATAGCGACTACGGTGTTTTTTTAACACCAAGAAAACAATGCCGTTGTTTGAG
>DASSJE010000255.1:0-7475 GCA_035691365.1 Terriglobia bacterium | reverse complement strand
CCAACATTGAAGAGCTTGAAGTCGGAATATTCATGATCATTGCGAAGCGTTTTCCCGCCCCAATCCACGGTAACGGTAACGTCCTTCGGAAGCCACAAGCTCTGGGCGATTTGCTTGAAGTAAACGGCCTGGTAATTAATCTCGGTGGTCTGTTTGCTCAGCCGGACTTCCGGCAAAGGCTTTAAGAGGTCCGTGAGCAGACGGACGATCTGATAATTTTGCGTGTTAATCCAAGCCAACCCTTGCTGGAAGGTGGGAGCGGAATGTTTGCCGATCTTGAAACTTCCCACCAGCCTTGTCTTCATAGGAATCTGGGCAAAAGCAACCACATAAGTTTCCTGGCCGTCGATCTTCTGGCGGCCCAGGTAGCGAAACTCTGATCCGGATTGGTAATCCGGGAAAAAGACCATCGCTGACGACACAAAACCGGAAGTGAGCATGTAGCCGCCCTTCAACACTCCACCCGCCGCCCAGGCCGGGTCGGCGCTCTTCCGGTACTCGGTAAAGGCGGGAACATGCGGGTCGCTCGGCATCAGGCAAAGGTAATGAAATTTCCCGGAAGCCTCATCGGACACCTTGCCGTTGCGGCGCAGTTGTTGCTGGCGGACCTGCTCCAGTGAGGTCGAATCCTGAAAATCGTGATAGAGCGTGGCGACGTTCTTCCCTGCGGCGGCCAGAATGTTTTTCAGCTCGTCCTGGCTTTTCGCGAGCTCGAGATTTTTCAGATTCAACTGCTGGGGGGAGTCATGAAGAACGTCAATGGACGCGGCCTCTCTCCGCTCCGGCCTTTTCTTGCCCTTGTGGGTTTTGGCGTAAAGAGCCTCCACCTGCTTGCCGTTTTGCACATTTGCCCACACTTGGCGGACCTGCAGCGGCATCTCCTTCACGGCCCTGCCCTTCAGATAACGGTTCATTTCAGTATCAGCTGCCTCAACCTTGTATTCGGCGAGCAAGGCCTGAATCCACAACAGGTGGGCCTCCTGGCCGCCGCCGGCAGCCACCGATTTCTCCAGGCTGGCTTCGGCCTGTACGTGCTCATGCAACTGCAAATAGGCGCGTCCTAGTTCCTGCAAAACGAGTTTGTTGCCGGGTTCGCGGCGGTCCGCATAGACGAAGAATCCGATCGCGTTTTGGGGTGCGTGCTGCCAGCTTCGCATCACGCCGGCCAGCACCACTGCCTCCAGGCTGCCGCGCCTGGAGTTCTCCTTACTGGTGGTCAGCTTGACCGCTGCATCGGTCCGGCGCGCTGCGTCGTCCCAGTTTCCGGACTCCAGTTCTGCCAGCGCCAGCATCACCATGCACCTGGCGCATTCCGGATTATGCTTGACGACATCCGTAAGATCACTCAGCGAGCGGTCGGGGCGCCCCTTCTCAATAAATTCCCGGGCTCCCCTGGCGTATTTCTTTTCGCTCCTGTCCGCCAGGCCGTCCCCAGGCGCCAGGGATTTCAAGCGCGGCAAAAGTTCGGAAAGCAGGTCCGGCTGGGAAAGCAAAGCCTGATCGCGCTCTTCCGGCCGGAGGGTTAAGGGGAGCCAGACCGGCTTCGGGAAATCGGCATAATCGATCAACTCACGGGCCGTCTGATAGCCATGCTTCTTGATGGTGAGCCATACTTTAAAGTCGCTGGCAAATGCGCCCTTCGTTTTGTAAATAGTCTGGAACTCACCATTGATGTCCGTCTTGAAAAAACGTGCATCACCATTCAACATCGGACTTACACGCACTTCGGCGTCGCGAACGATATCCTGGTCGACGGTCATCACCCTGCCCGCAACCACGTAATCCCGGGAGGAACGTAGATTGAAATTGTTCATTACGAATGGCTTCGTCAGGTCCATTTCGCTTGGCGGGACCGGTTCAGCAACCTGGGTTACTTGAGCCATCAATAGCCCAGCCGCTAAACAGAATGCAAATCCCAGTGAGAAAAGGCGAAGGATACATCTTGTGTGAAACATGGGTTGGATACCCTTCGACCCATTTGGTGTACACTTAACTGCAATTTTAGCAAGGTTGTCCCCCGTATTCAAGCGAAGCGATGACTTACTACGGGAAGTGCTTGCGCCGGGAAAGAAGAATTAGCGGGTGGCGCGTACGATCCGGCGATTGGAATGTACGGGAGTGTCTGGAAAAAACATTTCGCCACCCGCTGTACCGCCGCATATTAACGCAAGCCAGGCAGGGAGTAGAAAGCGGAAGTGTGAAAGATAAAGTGGGAAAACGAGCAGCGGGAGGGAGGTAAGAATCGCGTTCCCGTCCCGCTGCTTTGCTTTTACGCGCTCTGCGCAAAAGCGCGCTGACCGGCCTCTCAAAAGATGGTGAGCGAAATCCGAAGGCCGGGACGTCTTGCGTTGCAGAGGAAGTAGCCGCCCTGAACATACTCGACGTAAACGTCGTCGTCACGTCGCCACTCGCGGGGCAAGGGCTGGGCGTATCCGAACGTATAGCCGCCATAACCGAAGCGGTGATAGCCTTCCACCACTCTGATGTGAGTCACGCGGAACCTGTGCTCACGGCCAAAGTGCGCGCGGTAACGGTCATCGGGAATGCGGCCGTAATGGCCGCGTTTCCGCTCCATCTTTTCGCGGCGCCTGGCCTCCTTGCGCTCCTCCTTTTCGTGCCGTTTCATTTCCTTGTCGCGACGATGTTCCTGGTGGTCCTGGGCCCTGGCATTCATGCCCGTTCCCATCAGCCACACGGTGCTCAGCACCACAGCCACCACCATCCGCTTCAAACAATTCGTTTTCAAGTCATACCTCCTTAGGGTTCAGATCGCTTTGTCTGACTTGTTCCACGAAAAAAAACACGGAAAGCGAACAGGCAGAAAGCAGGGCGCTGCCTGCTTGCTCGCGGGCCGTTCGTGTTTTCCAACGGCCGGCCCACCCGCTGTTTCAGTGTTTATACACTAATTGCGTCTCGCTGTCATCAGCCGGTGGGCATTGTGTTTCCGGCCGTCATTTGCTAGTATTTCGCCGCGTTCAACTTCACTACGCGAGGGTAACCATGGCGATGCGAACACGTGTGGCCGGCATTCTGATTTTTGCAACAAGTCTGGTGTTTATTTCCTGCGGCCCGGGAACGGGCTCACATGGCCTCAAGGCCTGGTACGTGGATTCGCTGGTGAAGGTTTTTCCGGGCGACGCCGTGGGCGCCGGCCAGTTGGCCCCGGCTGAATTCGAGGCCGCGCGCAACCAGCATGTGAACATCCAGGTGGCGCTTCGCTCGACGCAGGCGTTTTCTGCGATCACGGCGCGGCTTGAGGCGCCGAAGGACAGCAGCGGCCACGTCATCACTGCCTCGAACGCCAGCCTTCGCCAGGTGGGTTACGTGGTGGTGGGTTCGCACACGCCCGGATCGCCCGCCGATGAATTGATCGGCACGGCGCCAGGCTGGTATCCCGACGCGCTGCTGGCGCTCCCGCTCGATCTCAAAGCCAACCGGACCTATTCCATCTGGGTTGAGGTCCAGGTGCCTTCGGACACTCCGCCGGGCGACTACCAGGGCGCCGTCGACATCAACGCCGGCCAGCAGGCCCTGGCGCGACTGCCTTTCCACCTGAAGGTTGTGGCGGCGACGGTGCCGGAAAAAGAGACGCTCAACGTCACCAACTGGTTTTCGCTGGACGGCCAGAAATCGCAGCAGTTTTTTGGCGTGGCGGCGTTTTCCGACGGCTGGTGGAAATTAGTGGACAATGTCGCCCACGTGTTTGCGGGGCATCGCCAGAACGTTATCATCACGCCCTTGATGGAACTGGTGCAGCCGAAAGTGAAGGGCGGCCGGCTGGAATACGATTTCAGCAATTTTGACCGCTGGGTGGAGACCTTCAAGGCCGCCGGCGCGCTGAAATACATTGAAGGGAGCCATCTGCTGACGCGGCCCTACTACACGGCGCCGCTGGGCGTGGAAGTTTTTGAAATCGAGAAAGGCAAAGTGGTTACCAAAACGCTGCCGCCCGACTCGCCGGAGGTCCACCGCTTCCTGGCGGGATTTCTCACGGCGCTCGATAAACATCTCGAGAGCAAGGGCTGGAAAGGAATATACCTGCAGCACGTGCTGGACGAAGCGCACGGTGATGAGATTCCTTACTATGGCAAGATTGCGGCGTTCGTGCGGCAGTATCTGCCCGGAGTGCAGACTATCGACGCCATCAATGCCCAGAGCATTCCTGAAATCGAACGGAGGGATTGTGACATCTGGGTGCCGGTGCTCGGAAGATTTGACAACGCTGTCGACGTGCTGGAACAGCGAATCCAGAGCGGGCACCCGGTGTGGTATTACATATGCGTGTTTCCGCAGGGCAGGTACTTAAACCGCTTTATTGATTTTTCGCTGGTCAAAAGCCGCCTTCTGCCCTGGCTCGATTTTCGCTACAACCTGACAGGGTACCTGCATTGGGGAGGGGATTCGTGGACTCCCGAGCCGATGCTCGACACCCAGGCCGTCATCAATGAAAACCGCGACCTTCTGCCTTCCGGCGACGCGTTTATCTATTATCCCAACCGGGAGCACATGACGTTTGACAGTTCGATCCGCATGGAAACCTTCCTGGCGGGGATTGAGGATTACGAGTTGCTGCGCCTACTTGAGGCATCGAACCCCGCTGAAGCAAAACAACTCGGGTCGAGCGCCATCACATCGTTCACGGACTACGTTCGCGATCCGGCGGCCTTTCGGAAGATCGAGTCAAAACTTCTGGTTGACGCCTCCAGGCAATAGCCGACAGGAAGGCAGAAGGCAGGAAACAGAAGACAGGCGATTGAAGGATGAAGTGCGAAGGATGAAGGATGAAAAAGAGCGACGGCGCGTGACCAGGCTGTTTGGGGCGATCCAATGTTCAAGCAGGTAAGGCGGCAGAGACAGAAGCTGCTGGTGCGTCAGCGGTATCAGGCGAGCGATTCTTCTCTTTTGATCTTTCGGGTGGCGTCCCGGAACTTCAGGCGTGCATCTCCGAAGCCATGATAGACGCGAACGTTGGCTGAATTCTCGAGCGCTTTGCCATCCATGCTCCGCAAGGTGAACAATGGCGCCGCTGCGGCCGAATATAAAATGCTGTTCCACGCCAGCGCGTGGAAGGCCACGAAGGCGGGCGACTCAACCAGAAAGCCATTCGGCGGCAGTGTGATTTCACCGCCGGATTTTGAGCTCCATCGGAAATTGTCCGTGCCGGAGTTCACCACCACTTCAGTCTTTTCGGAGCCATCCTGGAAGATCGTTTGCTGGACTTTCCGGTCGCGCGAGAGAAACCGATGGCCGGCGAGTTGCGCCTCCGCGGTGAGCTCATGAAGAGCAGAAAGAACCTCCTAAGTGTTTTTCACAAAACGGTCGAAGGGATGAAGCCCTTCCGCCCAGCCGTTGTCACCCCGCGTGAAAACATCCTCTCCGTGTGAGGGGGTCTCTTCTTCCTTGCCGCGCATTTTCGCTTCCGCGTTGGAGTCTTTCCAGTAGAGATGGTGCGGGACCTCGTGATAATTGAGCGTGCGCCCGATGCTGATGTGGTAGAGCACGTACTCAGCCGATTGCATAATGTCATAGCCGTATTTCCCGTAGATCGCGATGGTGTCACGAAAGACCGCCTCAAACAGCGGGACCGAGCACCCGCCTGTCTCCGGCAGCAATTTCGCGTTGTGAAAGTATCTGCCGCTCACCCCTGCGAGCCCTTCAAAGAAATCGGCATGGGCAATGGCCCATTCGCGGCCGTCTTCGCTCCCAAAGATGCCGAACTCGCTACGGCCATAGTCGCATAGCTTCTGCTTGCATCGCATGTCATCCGGCTTCTGCAAGGGATGATGGGGGTCGTAGCATTCCTGAAGGTCCGCCGCAAAGGTGGTGTCAAAAAAGTAGGAGTTGGCATGAGTCAGTTTCTTCACAGCCGGAAGATTTTGCGGCCGCTGTGCCAGCCCGATGGATTCATGCGAACAGATGAGGTAAGCCTGGCCGCCCCACCAGACTCCGCCCTTCACCATACTGGCATCGCGATGCTTCATCACGAGGCTTTCGCTCCAGGAAGGAGAATCATGATAGATGTCCTGGTAGTTGTCATGCAGGCCGAAAATATATCCCAGCTTTTGGACACGGCGGGAACAATCGGCCAGCGCGCCCCCGCCACCACACTCCGGCGCGGGCGGCATGATATCGGGGTGCTCATTGTCGTAGCCGCGATGCGTCCACCCTCCCAGAATGAAAAGAACGCGGTCCAGTTTTAAATCATTCTTCAGATGCTCGGCAACCTGGGCCGCTTCGTCGAACGTCCAGTCCACCTCCAGAAATTCCTGTTTTGTGCTGGCAGCGTTCATCCGCCGGTCGAGGCATGTCCACAACTTGAAATTGATGGCTCCAAACAGTTTTTCACGTTCTGGGACCTCGCTGATTTTTTGTGCCCAGGGCATCAGCATTCCGCGTTCGGCAGCAATCCGCCGATAGGTCTTTGCGATGGCCATGTAATCGCCTTTGCCAGGAAAACTCACCCGCAGCGAGTGCGCGGATTTCTGCAATCGGATGGAAAGCGAGAGCACCTGTCTCCCCGCGAGTTCTCCCGATTCCGGCAATTCGCTCTTTACTCGCGCCGTGGTATAAGGATCATCCCAGGTGATCATCGCGGTGGCGCTCTGCTTAATGGCCCCGACCCATTCCATGTGGCATCCTTCGTAGGCGTACGTGTCAAAGTCTCTGCTGAAATTCTGGCGGCTGGTGGCGGGAATCAAAATGCCCATTCGCGCGGGGACGGCGATGGAGCCGGCTTCGGCATCGGTGGTCCAGAAGGCATCATCCAGCAGCCATACGCTCTCCACCACGGCGGGGTGGGACGCCCGGTAACTCAATCGCAGGTCTTTTCCATCCCTTGCAGGATTGACTGAGACGATTAATTCCAAATCGGTCTGGCCTTCATATGTTTCTGTGCTTTTCGGGGGCTGCGGCCGAAAGGTGATTTCGAGACCATCGTTTGTTCGGCGCGCCTCGCAGGAACTCAATTCGGCGGAGCTGGTCGGGCCGTCACGGCGCAGAGCCACATGGCCGAAGCGCTGGCGAAAGGGGTTTGATCGCCATGTCACGCCCGTTTGCTTGTCCAGTACTTCGTATCGCCCCGTATCTTGCCAAATCCGAAACCGCCAGAAGGATGTTCCCAGGGTGATGGGTTTTTGAGCATTCTGCGGAGCTGCCGCCTTTGGAACCCCAACGGCACCTAAGCCGGCACTCCCTCCACCCAATGTCCCGAGCGCCATGAGTTCCATCGCTTTGCGTCTGTTGATCGCCATGATGAACTCCTACCATCTGGAGAGATGCCTCAACCGGCAGGTTCTCGCGACTATCTTTTCCCGCGTAAAACGCTTTCAAAGTTTTTCGTGAGCAGCAGCTAATGACGCGGCCACCGCCGCTCTCCCCTGGAGAACGGCGCGCGATTTCAATCACTAAAGCCCGGCCGCCCGTCAGGCTTTCTGGGCCTGGCTGAAAATCTCAACGAGGCGATCGACGATGAGCTC
>DASSJE010000254.1:0-5362 GCA_035691365.1 Terriglobia bacterium | reverse complement strand
TACGGGAATACAATTTTGCCAGAGAGCGGGCACGAGCGACCCGATGTCCGTGATGGGAGGGACGATGAATTCGTCGCCGGGGTCGGGATCGAGCGCCGCCACCGCCAGATGCACCGCCGCGGTCCCGCTCGAGCAAGCCACCGCCCGCCCGACGCCCAAGGCGGCTGCGAATTCCCGCTCAAATTCTTTCACCATCGTGCCGCCGTTGCGGCTGAGGCAGCCGGACCTGAGCGCCCGCAACACCAGTTCTTCCTCTTCGCGCCCGAATGTCCGTCCTGCAGAATCCAAAAAAGTTGGCAGCGGCGCGCGGACCGCTTTGGGTCCTCCGAATAATGCCAGTTGCTCGTTCACTTGCTTTTTCCTCCCATGGGCAGCCGGACGGTCACGCCTTCCGCTGCGGAGCGGTAAGCTGCCAGCGCCGCCTCCACGGAAGCGCGGCCGTCCTGGCCGGTAACAGCCGGCGCGCGCCCTTCGCGGATGCTGTCAATAAATTCCTGGTGCTGCAAGCGGTAGGCTTCCAGGCGGACGGGGTCCAGCATTCCTTTGCCTTTCCAGTCGATGAGGTCCTGCCGCGCCACGACCGACCACTTTCCCTCGCGGCCCAGGCGAAGCTCGCCGTAGGCGTCCACGTCCAGGATGCCGGTTTCGCCCACCACCCAGGATGATGAGGCCGTGCGCGGAAACCCGGGTTGCGGCATCGCCCACGATTCCCAGAGCGTCGCCATGCTGCCGCCGCTCAGCCCGAACAGTGCCATGGTTGAAATTTCATTTCCGCTCGCTGCGTCGGTCTGCGCCTGCGCGGCCACGCTTTGAATCTCCTGCCCGCTGAACCAACGGATGCGGTCAATGTTGTGCACGGCATGCGCCAGCAGCGTGCCGGAGTTTTCCGGCAGGCTTTGCCAGGACGGGAGCGAGGCCATGCCGCCGCAATTGAGAATCTGTTCCTGAATCATGGTGACGCGGCCGATGGCGCCTTCCCGGATCAGCCGGCGCGCCTCGCGATTGCAGATTCTGAACCGCTGGCCGAACATGATCATCAGGTTCACGCCGGCCTTGTGGACCGCGTCCAAAATCCGGTCGCAGTCCTCCAGCGTAGTGGCCATGGGTTTATCCAGCAGAATGTGTTTCCCGCGGTGAGCGGCCAGGATGGTCTGCCGCGCATGCTCCGAGTGGGGCGTGCTGATCAGCACCGCGTCAATGTCCTTGCGCTCCAGCAACTGCTCCACCGTGGGTTCGCACGCGACGTGGTATTCGGCGGCCAGTGGCGCGGCGCGGGTCCCGCCGGTAATCGCCACGAGTTCAGCGCCTTCAAGATACCGGGCCACAGTCTCCGCATTCGTCCTGCCCATGAACCCCGAGCCGATAATTCCAACCCTGACCTTGTCCATCACCCTTTCCTCTCGTTCCGTTCATGCTGCGCTGCCGGCAAGCTCCACGGGCGTTTCCAGCACGCCTATCCTTTCGATTTCTCCCCTCATAACGTCGCCGGGCTTCAGACTGATTCCGCGGCCTTTGCCGACTCCCGCCGGCGTGCCCATGGCCAAGATGTCGCCGGGCTCGAGCGTCAGCGCCTGCGAAATATAACTGATGGTTTCAGGAACGCCGAAAATCATCTGCGAGGTGTTGGCGTCCTGCATCAGTTGTCCGTTCACCCAAAGCCGGATCGAGAGCGCATGCGGGTCCGGGATTTCGTCCGCAGTAACCACTTCCGGACCGAGCGGGCAGAAACCGTCAAACCATTTGCCCATCAGCCAGTCAAAGAAGGGATCGAATTCGCGGACTTTCCGGTTGTCCATCCGGGCGTTAAAATTCCTCTCGCTGATATCGTTCAGGACGGTGTAGCCGAAAACATAATCCATGGCGTCTTCCCGGCTGATATCTCTGCCCCGCCGGCCGATGATGACGGCCAGCTCAATTTCCCAATCGACAAAGACGTTCGCGCGGCGGATGAAAACCGGCTTGCCGGGCGCTGTGAGGCAAGTGGAAGGCGGCTTCATGAACACCTGCGGGGTGATCCGCGAGGTTTCCTCGACATCCTTGAATCCGCTCTCCACGATGTGCTGCCGGTAGTTTCCGGCGAGCGCCAGAAGCTTCCGAACGTCTCGCAGCGGAGCATCCAGGCGCAGGCCCTCCGGCGTGATAAAAACCTCTCGTTGGAGTTTTTCGTTGCTATCGACTCCGGCAACTATTGCCTCCAGTTGCTTGTGGCCTTCGCCGTTGCCGGCCATGAACGCTGTCACATTTTCGATGTCTCCGGCTGACAGGCGCCGCGCCGCCAGCGTAACGTCCAGCACCCGGCCATGGTGTTTGATCCCAAGGTGCGCATCACCCTCCGATGTAAAGAAACGCAGAAAACGCAATCGACCTCCTCCGGATTCTAGCGGCCGCCTTCGATGCCCAATAAGCGGCAGGCGTTCATGCCCAGGATTTGCTCGCGCGCGGCGTCAGAAATTTTCGCGCGCAGGACTTTTTGGAGATTGGCGGCGCCGTTCTGGAGCGGAAGCCCCGTGCCGAAAAGTAAGTTGCCGCTGCCGCATTGTTCCACCAGCTTTTGAATGGCGTTAAAACCCTGGACGCACGAGGTTTCAAGATGCACTGAGGAATGCCGGCGCATCAGCGAAGCGGCCGCCTGCAGTTCATGGAAATAATTGACGCCGCTCAAAATCCACGGCACGCGCGGGTGGCGCTCCACAAGCGCCGCCATCCAATCCAGGCTGATCTGCGGCAAGCCCCAGTTCATGATGACGCGCAGCGGCAGCAGGGCCGGCCATTGGCGCGCCGCGGCATCTTCCAGGACCTGCTCGACAAAAGGCTCATAAAGCGGATGGTAAGTGTGGTACTGAGGATAGAGCCGCACTCCGCGGAAGTCGGCCGCCTGCAGCTTGCCAAAATCAAATTCACGCCCGCGGAGCGTGTGGCTCAGTTCCCGCGGACCGAGACAGGCAAAGCCCAGCAACTGTTGCGGGAAAGCGCGAATGGCCTGCGCGGTTTCATCGTTGCCTTCTTCCCAACCCACAAACAGCCCGCGCGCCGAGCAGACGGCGGCCCGGTCGATTCCGCAGCGGCCCAGTTCCTCCACAACCGCTGCGGGTGTGCAGATCTCGACCGGCCAGTACGGCCACTTGCCGAAATACGCGCAGATGTCCACGATCATGCCGCAAGCCTCATGAGCCGCTGGATGTTTCCGCCCATCAGCAGCGCCCGCTCTTCTTTGCTGATGCGCGTTTCGGTGATTTTGGCCAGTTGCGCGTAAGGATCGAGGAGCGGAGTGTCCGTGCCAAAAATAATTTTCCGTGCTCCCAGCGCGGCAACGGCCTTTTCCACGAATCCCGCGTCGAGTGTGGAGCTGGCCGTTTCAAGATAGAGGTTTTCAAAGCGCTGCGCCATCATGATAGCCCGGTTCCAGTCGCCGAAGGCGAACGGCTGGCCGCCCGCATGCGCCATCATAAATTTGCACTCCGGCACGCGCGTCATCAGGTACTCGCATTCCGCCGGCGTCGTGTGCGCCAGCACAGGCCAGTCAAATTCCACGCACTTTCCCAGAATGGGAATGGTCCAGGGTTCGGCGATACTCGCTTCCGGCGTGGAGTAAATCTTCAGCCCTTTCATGCCGTAGACTTCGTGGCAGCGCGTCAGGTTGTCGAGGGCTTCAGACCCAAAGCGCGTGGAATGCAGGCTGGCATAGCCAACAATGCGGTCGGGGAAGCGGCGCATTTCCTCATAGAGCAACTGATTGCCCTCGTGCATGTCGTAGAAGAGCGCGGTCAGGTCAGTGCAGCAGATTTTGTCAAACCCCATCTCGTCCGCCACGCGGACAAGAAACTCGCCGTCCACGCTGATCTGCAGCCGGGCGGACTTTCCGATATGGACGTGCGCGTCAATAATCATGCTGAATTGATTTCAACTTTCCTTTTTGCCGGCCGTTCAGTAAGCCTCGCCTTCAATCCGCTGCGGCTGCGGGGTCTGCTCCAGCCGCTCGCCGCTGACCACAACGCGCGCGTTCACGCGCGGCTGCAGCCCCGCAAGATAGTGGAGCAGGTCCGGAATGCCGCTCCCGCTCCACGCCGCCGCAACGGCGTAATCTTCCTCGATCGCCTGGCCGGCGCTCACCGTTTTTTTGAAGACGGCGGCTTTGTTTTTGCCCTCAGGCGTGGTGATCGGCGAAGAGGCGGAAGCCGTCTCCGGATTGAAGTATAGCGCTAATGCCAGCCGGCCGGTTTCCGACCGCTGCTCGCCGCTCAACATCAGCAGGCCGGACTCGCTGCCGGATTTTTCCTGCGGAAGTTCGCGGATGCCCGCGCCCGCTTGATAAATATTTCCGACGCGCATTTTTTCGGGAGTGATCCGGACCCGGCAGCGCACAAAAGCATCGCCCGAATCAATGCTGTACCGAGCCCGCACGGCAACCTCATCGTCGCCAACTTTCCAGTGGTCCATGGCCGCCTCGATGATGGCCCGCAGCGGCCCGTCGGCCGCCACGCGGTAATGAGGAACATCCCCGGCCGAGGGCTTGTGCGCATAGTCGGGCATGTTCATGGGCGGGCGATAAATTTTGCCGCCGCGTTCCAGAAAAATTCCGCCCAGCCCGAGCGTATCGCCAATGTGAAAGATGTCCCTGCCCACCGCAAATTTTTTGTGAGCGGCCAGGTATCCGTTCAAATCGTTGTAAAGCCCCTCGTGGCCGGCCACGCGCCCTTCGACGTCGAGGAAAAAACCGCCGTAAGTGCGATAGCCAATGATTTCTGATTCCAGCGCGGCCGTCTGGCGGTTGTAACCGTAGTTGTGCGAGGCATGGACCGCGCGCGGGTAAACAATCTTTCCGTGCAGCGTTGTCGAAAAGTAAATCTCCACCTGCCTGGATTCACGCGGCTTCAGCACAACCGGAAACTCGAATTCATCCGCCATTCCATCGCCGTCAAGGTCGTCAGCCTGCGAGGGAATCACGGTGACCGCATACGCGCTTCCCGGCTTGTCCTTGAGGACCGCGATGGCGAGGCTGCCCGGAAAACCCAGCGCAACCTTCTGCAGGCCGGCGACAGGAAGCGTAACCAGGGTGTCCACAGTGGCGCTGCCGGGATTCGTGACCGTCACGTCAAGGCGCTGGGCAAAATTCGGCAAGACCCAGTCTCCCGCCGGTGGCGCCGCCTTGCAAAGCACAGCCTGCATCAGCATCAGCACTGCCCAGGCAGCTATCTTTCGTGCCATGCATTCCTCCTTGCTTTCGTCACCGTCATGCACATCTCACGGCCTTCCGGCACACTGTATCAACTCCTCGATCGAGATCTCAGTCGCTTCGCGCCGCCCGGTATCTTCTCTGCATCACCAGACCAATCGTCCCCAGAATGGCTCCCACCGCCAGGTC
>DASSJE010000253.1:0-11727 GCA_035691365.1 Terriglobia bacterium | reverse complement strand
CCAGAGCGGCGGTACAGCTGCCGCCACATTGGAACTCGGCGTGAGCGGAATCCTCCACACCGGGGGCGAAGAGGACGATGAAGTTCTGGCGCCGCTCTCGACGGTCCAAAAATTTACCGGCCTGGAGGGAAAAGTCCGGCGTGTGGAAGTGAGCGCCCTCACCAAACCCGAAGACGACTTCGGCCGGTCTGACGTCACCAAACTGAGCCCCGCCGACTACGAGCGCTGGTACTGCACGCCCTACGTCAGCTCGATTGCCTATCAGATTCAACAGGCCATTCCCGGGTCCGAGGCCAGGCCCGTTTACCGCGTGGCCGCAACCGAGGGCTCGATCGTCAAAAATATCAGCCTTCTGATGACGCTTCTGGCCGTTGCGGCGCTGGTGACGGCCGCCCTGGCGATGGCCTCCCTCATGTTTGCCATTGTTCTGGAGCGCCGTGCGGAAATCGGGCTGTTCAAATCATTAGGCGCCACCAACGGCCGGGTGGCCTCGATTTTCCTTCTGGAAGCTTTTGCCGTGGGGATTGTGGGCGGCATAGTGGGCTATGGATTGGGAAGCTGGATGGCGAGCCGGCTTTCGCTGGCGGTTTTTGGCGTTCCCACCGGTATTCACTGGGTGATTCTGCCCTCGGTCCTGGCGCTGGCGCTGCTGGTGGCCCTGGCAGGAAGCGCCATTCCTCTCGCCAGGGGGTTGAAGGTATCGCCTGTTGCGGTGCTGCGGAATGAGTGAAAGGGTTGAACAATCCGGCAAACGCCGCTCGCTTTTCTGGCGGCTTTGGGTACGCTCGCTGGTGGTGCGGCGCCCGCAGGCCGCGCTGGCGGTGATTTCACTGCTGGTGGGAGCATCGCTCGCCTCCATGCTCCTCAACCTTTACAGCGACGTGCACCGCAAGATGACCCAGGAATTCCGGTCCTACGGGGCCAATGTCATTCTCAGCAGCGAGGGCGCGGCTTCGGCCGGCCAGGCGGGCACAGGCGGACTGATAGACGGCACGGCCTTCCAGCGCGTGGAATTATTGCGAACGAAGGTGAACGGCCTTGTAGCTGCCCCGGTGCTTTACCTGGTGACGCACATTTCGCGGGAGCCGTCGAATCCCCGCTTGCCGGATTTCGAGAACGTCGTTGCCGTGGGTTCTGACTTCGCCGCACTCAAAGCCCTGGTGCCGGGCTGGCGGGTCACGGCCGGCGCCGGCGACAGCCCGCTGGGAGACCGCTCCTGCGCCGTGGGAGCGCATCTTGCCCGCGTTTTCCGGCTGCAGCCGGGCGATACCGTGAAGCTCTCTTCCCCGTCCGCCAACGGCGCGGCTGGCAGTCCCGCGGCTTCCGAAACCTTCCAGGTGGCGCGGGTGATTTCCACCGGCTCATCGGAAGATGACCAGGTTTTTGTTCCCCTGGGCGAGTTGCAGAAACTGGGCGGCGTCGGGGACAAAATCAGTGTGATCCAGATGAACATTCCCGGCCAGACCGAGGAAATCGAGCGCGGCGTTCATCAAGTGGCGGCCGCTTTCCCCGGGCTGGATGTGCGGCCCATCCGCCAGATCGTGTATTCTCAGGGGAAGGTCCTGAACACGATCCGCGGGCTCCTGATTTCACTCATGAGCCTGATTCTGGTGATTATCGCTTTGTGCGTCATGGCCACCATGACAGCTATCGTACTCGAGCGCCGGAAAGACATCGCAGTGATGAAAGCGCTGGGAGCCAGCAACCAGGACGTCACCCGGCTGTTCCTGGTGGAAGGCGCAAGCCTGGGACTCGTGGCCGGCATTGTGGGATTTGCGGTGGGAGGTTTCCTGGCCGCTCAGGTGGGCGAGCGGATTTTTGGAGTAAGCCTGAGTGTGGTGTGGTGGACGCTGCCGCTGGTGTGGAGCGCCACCATTTTGCTGGCAGCGCTGGCCACTTTCTTCCCCGTGGGCATCATGCGCCGGATTCAACCCGCCACGGTGCTTAAAGGAGAGTAATCCGTTGACCTTTATCGAAGTCGACAATCTGACCCGGCAATACGGCGCCTCCGTGGCGGCCTTGCGGGACGTCTCCTTCTCCGTCGACAAGGGAGAATGGATTGCCGTGATGGGGCCCTCCGGGTCCGGCAAAAGCACCCTGATGAATATTCTGGGCGGGCTCGATTCACCCAGCAGCGGTTGCGTCCGGATTGACGGCGAGGAAATCTGCCGGATGTCGTCCACCGATCTCGCGCGTTTTCGCGCGGAGAAAATCGGCTTTGTCTTCCAACAGTTCCATCTGGTGCCTTATCTCACGGCGCTGGAAAACGTGATGCTGGCGCAATATTTCCACAGCCTGGCGGAAGAATCGGAAGCCTGCGAAGCGCTGGTGCGGGTGGGCCTGGGCGACCGCATTCATCACCTGCCCTCGCAATTGTCGGGCGGCGAGCAGCAGCGAGTGTGCGTGGCACGCGCGCTGATCAACCAGCCCAACCTGATTCTGGCCGACGAGCCTACCGGCAACCTGGATGAGGTGAACGAAACGCTGGTGATGGGCCTTTTCACCGAGTTGCACCGCGAAGGCCACACCATCGTGATGGTGACGCACGACCCCGAAATCGGCCGCATGGCCGAGCGCCGCATCGAGCTCCATCATGGAAAGCTTTCGGAGGTTTCCGTCTTCCCGGCCTACGAAGAGGAGCTGATCGAGAACCTCCTCAAGGCCGTCTGGCACTATGAGGAAGATTCGGGCAAGGAGGTTTTCCCTTCCTCCGCGCTGCCGGAGTTTGCCCAGAACCGCGCCACCTTCCTGCTGATGGCCCAGGAGGAACTGGTGCTGCTTGACCACGACGATAGTATTTCATTCACCCCGCACGGAAGGCTGCGCGCTACGCAGGTGATCCGCCGCCACCGGCTTTCCGAGCGGCTGTTCTATGAGATGTTCCAGATTCACGAAGATCTGCTGGATGAGAATGCCTGCAAGATTGAGCACAGCCTGAGCGCGGAAGTCACGGAAAAGCTCTGCATCTTCCTCAGGCATCCCCAGACCTGCCCGCACGGTTCGCCGATCCCGCCGGGGGTGTGCTGCTGCATGCGGTGAAGAGGTTTCCTCTGCCTCTCAGGAATACCGCAGCCAGCGGCGCAATTCTTTGATCGAGGGGCGTTTCCCGTACATCAGGATGCCAACCCGGTAGATTTTGGCGGAGATGCGAACCACATAGATGGTAGTGGCAATGGAAAACGCCAGCGCCAGGGCGATCTGCCACAGAGGCGGGGTTTCCATGGCCACGCGAAGGGTCATCAGGATGGGCGAGAGGAACGGCGTCATCGAAAGGATGACGGAAAGCGTGGAATTGGGATTGTTGAGGATGACGTTGAAAAGCATGAAACTGCAGAGAATCATCAGCGTCAGGGGCATCTGCACCTGGCGCGCTTCTTCGTCGGTTGAAACAATGGCGCCCGCCGCCGCGTAGAGCGCGGAGTAAAGAAAGTATCCCGCCAGGAAAAAAATCACCAGGTAGCCCAGCAGCGAGGGCGAGATGCTGATGCCGGGCACGGCGGCGCCCGGACGCACCATTGCCGTGACGCTGGCGGCTGAGGCAAACAGCACCCCGACTGTCACGGCCCACACCAGGTACTGGGTGAGGGCCACGGCCCCTACGCTCAAAATCTTACCCGCCAGCAGATCGAATGGCCGGATGGAAGAAACAAGGATTTCAATCATGCGCGTGGATTTCTCTTCCATCACGGAGTGCATGGTCGACATCCCGTAGACAATCAGCGTCATATACAACACCATGCCGGCGATGATGGCGATGGCGAAATTGGTTTCGCTCGGGTCCTCTTCCTTCTTGTCGGAGGCAGGCGTCACCAACTGGACCTGCGCCAGCTTGAATACGTTTTCCATCGCGCGGGACTTTTGTCCTTCTGCGCTCAGCCGGCGGGCAATAACGGCATCGCTCACGGCCCGCTCGATGGGCCCCAGCAGGGCCAGCGCCTGCATGCGCCTGGCGTGGAATTTAGCCGCCACCGTCCCGTCCACCAGGCCTTTCGGCAGCACCAGTACTCCATCAAGGTCGTCGGACGCAACCTGGGCATCGAAATACATCTCGTCTTGCGCGGAAGGGTGTTCCACAATGCGAACCACCTGAGGCGACGAATGGACAGGTGATCTGTTCTGCGCCAATGCCTTCTGGACCCCGCTGCCGAGTCCCCCAACTTCATCCAGAATCGTGATCCTCACGGAATATCCGGAGGTCCCGCCTGAAGCAAAAATGGAAACCACCAGGATCGCCCCGGAGAGCAGAGGCAGCGCCAGGGTCCCCAGGATGAAGGCCTTGGTCCGCACCCGGGTGATGTATTCGCGTTTGACGATGAGCCAGATCTTACGCATGGCGCTCCGAAATCTTCTGAATAAAGATGTCGTTCAATGGCGGCTCGATGAGTTCAAAGCGGCGGACCTGAACGCCGCGCTCGACGGCGCTCTTCAGAATCCGCTGGGCGTCGCCCCCCGGCCTGAGAGTGATGTCCACCATCTCGCCGTAGGAGTTGGTCCGTTCAATAACCTCGGGAAGCTGCATAAAAGCCGGGTCGCCCACAAACTCCATGCGCACCGTGTTATTGCCGTAAGATTTCTTGATTGCCTTCAGGTCGCCGTCCAGCAGCTTTTGGCCCTTGTTCATCAGGCAAATGGAGTCGCACATCTGCTCCACCTGGTCCATGCGATGGGTGGAGAGGATGATGGTAGCTCCCTGCTTGCGAAGCTCCAGCATCACGTCTTTAATGACCGCGGCGTTGACGGGGTCGAGCCCCGTGAAGGGCTCATCCAGAATCACCAGGGCCGGCCGGTGGATGACCGCGGCGATAAACTGGATTTTCTGCTGCATGCCGCGCGACAGGTTGTGGACCTCATCGTTGATCCGGTCCGAAAGGCCCAGGCGTTCCAGCCAGAGGCGCGCCCGGCGTTCGGCCTCTGCTTCCGGCAGCCCCTTCAGCGCTCCCAGAAAACGCAGGATTTCCAGCAGCCGCATGTGCCGGTAGAGACCTCGCTCTTCCGGCAGATATCCGATCTGCTCCTGCGTCCGGTCGCTGAGCGGCTTGCCCAGCACCTGGATCGAGCCTTCATCCGGAATCAGGATGCGCACAATCATGCGCAAGGTGGTGGTCTTTCCGGCGCCGTTTGGCCCCAGCAGCCCGAAGACAGCGCCCTCCTTGATTTCCATCGTCAGGCTGCTCACCGCGTCAAAGGAATCGTAGCGCTTTTTGACATTTTCGAGGCTGACTGCATCCATACTTTGTTGAACTTTCCTTTGTCCCGGGCTCCAGGGCTGTGGCCACTGGGAAGAAACCGAAGAGGTCTTGTAGCATCAAATGGGAATGGTGCGCAAGAACTCAATCATGGCCTGCCATGCCGGGCCTGCTCGTTACAGCCTCCCCGGGCTGGGCGGCTGTACGAAGATTGTCGCATAGGATAAGATAACCCGTTTGCTAAAATTTAAACAATGAGGAAGGGACCTGACAGAATGCGAAATGTTGTCATTATAGGATCAGGCTGCGCGGGGTTGACAGCCGCTATTTATGCGGCTCGCGCCAACCTGAACCCCCTGGTGGTTCGCGGGCATGAGGCCGGAGGCCAGCTCACGCTCACCACGCTGGTTGAAAATTACCCCGGTTTCCCCAAGGGCGTCCAGGGACCCGAGTTGATTGAACTGATGCAAAAGCAGGCCGAAGAGTTCGGAGCGGAGTTCCAGGAAGGAGACGTCACGCGCGTCGATCTCTCGAAGCGCCCTTTCACCCTGGAAATGGGCGATGAGAAGCTCGAGACGCTGGCGCTTATCGTGGCCACGGGAGCGTCGGCCAAATTGCTGGGGCTCGATTCCGAGCGCAAGCTGCTGGGCCATGGCGTTTCAACCTGCGCCACCTGCGACGGCTATTTCTATCGCGGCAAGGACGTGGTGGTGGTGGGAGGCGGTGACACGGCGGCCGAAGACGCCCTGTTCCTCACCCGCTATGCAAAAAAGGTGAACGTAGTCCACCGCCGCGATGGGCTGCGGGCCTCCAAGATCATGCAGAAGCGCATGCTCGACAACAAAGCCATCGACATGGTTTGGAACACGGTGGTCACTGATGTCCTGGATCCCGGCAAGGAAGAAGTGACAGGCGTGCGATTGAGAAATGTCGAGACGGGCAAAGAATCGGTGAAGGAGACCGATGGAGTTTTCATCGCCATTGGCCATTCGCCGAACACCGGGCTCTTTAAAGGCCAGCTTGAAATGAATGAGGTCGGCTACCTGGTGACCCATGACGGATCAAAGACCAACGTCCCAGGTGTTTATGCAGCGGGCGACTGCCGCGACCACGTCTACCGCCAGGCCGTCACCGCCGCGGGCACAGGTTGCATGGCTGCCATTGACGCCGAAAGGTTCCTGGCTGAAAGCTCCCACGAAAAATGAATACGCGCACGTGGTCGAGGAACGGGATCATGCGGCGCCCGGTTGTAACTTTGTCCCGCTTGTCAAGGCCTGGACGGCCGGTCCGAAACGCTGCCTGCATCGATCCGCAAGAAAGGCGGTTCCCTGCCGGCGAAATTCGTTATATGATTTAAGTCGGCAAGGTGACCATGTTCGGACTGCGGCCTTGCAAGTTTCCTGACTGAAGTTGAACTAAATGACGCATAGGAAAACGCCTCAGGTTCCACCTGAAGTTGAAGACACAAGAATTGGCGCGAATGGAAGCGCAAAGCACACCTTTTCTCAGTTCGATCCCATTCGGAAGTTTCGGGAACTGACCGATCGTCCGGCGGTGGAGATTGACCTGGCGGAAGCGGCCCTCGCCATCGCCGCCACCGAATACCCCGGCCTGGACCCTGCGCCTTCGATCAGCTTCCTCGACCGCCTGGCTGATCGCGTCGAGGCCGGCCCCACGCTTTCCGCGCTGGCCAACATTGCGGCCATCAACAAAGTGTTGTTTGAAGAAGAAAATTTCGCGGGCAACGCCGGCGAATACGACGATCCCCGCAACAGCTATCTGAATGATGTGATTCAGCGCAAAACAGGGATCCCCATCACCCTCTCGCTGGTCTACACGGAAGTCGCCCGGCGGAAGGGTGTGCCTCTCGAAGGAGTGGGCTTCCCGGGCCATTTTCTGGTGAAGCATCCCGGCCCTCCGGCGGAGATTTTGATTGATCCTTTCCACCGCGGAGCGGTGCTGGCGCCCGCTGATTGCCTGGCTTTGCTGAAGAAGAACTTCGGCCCCGAGGCCGAGCTCAAATCGGAATATTTTGCCTCTTCCACCAAGAAGCAGATCCTCGCGCGCATGCTTAACAATCTGAAAGGGTCGTTCCACCGGCGCGGAAATTATTCCAAGGTCCTCACCATGATCGAGCTCTCACTGGCCACGCGCGAGGACGTCCTTACCGACGTGCGCGACCGCGGAATGGTTTACTTCGCCATGCGGCGCTACTCCGATTCGGCCAGGGAACTGAAGGTCTATTTGAAGCTGGCCGGAGGGGACGATCCTGAAGTCGAGGAAGTCCTGCAGATGCTCGGCCGCCTCAAAGGGATGATGAATTAGCCCGTTTGATCCTCGTTGCAACAGAGATTTCAGCGAAACAGCGCGAGTTTTGTTAAGGGGCGCGAATTCAGCCGCGCCGGGTTTCATTTTTGCTTCAGGCACACGGCCATGCCATCGCGGAGCGGAACGATCGTGGTCATCAGCTCAGGCGATTTGTAAATCATCCGGTTGAATTTCTGGATCGCACGCGTATCCGCATCGTCCGCCGCCGCGGGCCGGGCCGCCCTTCCGGACCACAGCACGTTGTCGGTGATAAACAGCCCTCCCGCGCGCACCCTCGGGACCGCCAGCTTGAACGCCGCAGGATATTGCGTCTTCGAAACGTCATTGAAAATCAGGTCAAACTGTCCCGGCGTCGCTTTCAGCGAATCCAGCGCATCGCCCACCAGGAATGTCACGCGGCCCAGCATTCCCGCTTCGCGCAGGTACCCGCGCGCCTGCTCGGCGTTTGCAGGGTCGCCGTCTGTGTAGAAAACTTTTCCTTGATGCCCCACGGCACGCGCCAGCCACAGCGTGGAATATCCAATGGCCGAGCCCATCTCAAACACACGCCGCGCCCGCAGCATCAGCGCCAGTTGGTGAAGCAGGCGGCCGCACGCCGGCCCGACAATCGGGACCTTGTGCTTGCTGGCGTAACTTTCCATCTTGCGAAGCACGGCATCGCGCGCCGGCAGTAGTGAATTGATATACGTCTCAACCTGCGGTTCAAATATTCCTGGCACATGGCCTCCTTTTTCTGTATGTACTGATGCAACAGCACCTCTGGCAGGTTACTGCCAAAGGTTCTTTCTTCTATTGCCTGGTCTCGCAGCCCGTCATTCTGAGCGCAGCCCTGTCCCGGATGGCACGGGGCGCAGCGAAGAATCCCTGCATTTGTTCTTGCATAACTACGGGGATCTTTCGCGGAGTTTACCCTGAGCCCCTTCTCCCGCTTTGCGGGATCAGGGCCGTTCGCAAGTTGAGGGCGAACGGGCTCAGGATGACCGGCCACCGGGCAGTTTTTCAACAACCTGCCAGGCGGCACGGCACGAATATCACACCACCGGCTTCAGTTCCAGATGCTTTGGATTCGTCCACTTCATCACGGCCCCGCCCTTGATCAGTTCCTTTGCCAGCGCGCCCGTGTCCACCGCCTGCACGGCCTGATGCCTGTCCGCCGCCAGGGTGGCCGCAACGCCTGCCGCTTCTCCCATAATCATATAGACCGGCTCCAACCGCAACGCCCCGTAACCGATGTGCGATGCCGAAGCGCAGACAGGAACCAGCAGATTGCTGCACTCCCCGCCTCGGGGCAAAAGCACGCGGTAAGGAATCTGGAAGGGAATAGTCGGCACTTCCACGTCGCCCTCGTTCTGCGCGTGGCCCTTCTCATCCACGTAGCGCTGCACGTTGTGCGAGTCCGTGTTATACGAACCCATGCCGATGGGGTCAGGCTTGGTCAGGTCCGTCTCCAGGTCCCGCTGCGCCATCACGTATTCACCCACCATGCGCCGCGATTCCCGCACGTAAAGCTGGAAGGGCCAGTTTCCCGTGTCCGTGAATTCATCCGCGGCCAGCCCCCATTCAAGCATCTCGTCGCGCAGCTCCTTGGGCACGCGATGGTCGTGGCCGAGAAAGTAGAAAAATCCGGCCGTGTAATCCGCGTGCTCGCGCCAGAATTCACTTCGGCGCTGGTAACCTGCCGTTGGATAGTCCCAGTTCCTGCCAATGTAGTCCGTTGAAAACGCTCCGAGGTTGTTGATGTCCGTCTTGCCGTTCGGCAGCGGAGAAATAATCATCAACTCTTTCAGCAGCGGGACGCTGTTCTTCGCCTTCGTCGTCGCGGCAATCAGCCGTGCCAGCAGCTCATAGTCATGCGGATCGTGGTTCAGCGGCTTGGGAATCGGCGCCTGGTTGCCCTTGTCTTTGGTGAGGCACATTCGGAAATTGTACGCCTGCACTTTTTTGTCATCCGCGCCGGCCTTGCCGCGCGGGCCGCGGTTGACGTTCGGCAGCAGCTTGTAGTGCGGGCCATATGCCGGCACCGGAACCTCAAACCAGTGCCCGGCGTACCGGCGGTCCGCTTGCACTCCGGCGAAGGATTCGCCGTACTGGTCGCGGCCTTCGCGCCCCCAGGTGAACGTGACCCCGGATTGCGCCATCAGGTCGCCTTCGTAAGTTGCGTCAATAAAAACCTGAGCGGTGAATGCATCGCCGCTTTCCATCGTGACGCTGGCGATGCGGCCGCTCTTCTTTTGCACGGCGCCGCGCTCGCGCAATCGAGCGTTGTAAACCACATTCACTTTGGCCTCGCGCGCCATCGCCTTGAAAACGTCTTCGGCCACGTGCGGCTCGAAATCCCAGGTGACGGGTTGATTGTAGTGCCGCCCCACGCGCTTGAAAAATTCCAGCGAGAGGCCGCCGATGGTTTCTTCCCGCCCCGTATCGGTGTGCCCCAGCCCGCCGGAAACCATTCCGCCCAGGTGCGATCCGGGCTCGACCAGCGCCACTCGCGCTCCCTGCCTCGCCGCCGCCACTGCGGCCGCCACGCCCGAAGCCGTCGCGCCATAAACCACCACGTCATACGATCCTCCGGCGGCAAAGGCCCGCCCGCCGGCCCAAAGCGCTCCGCCCAGCCCCGCCAAAGAACTTTTTAGAAAAACCCGCCGCTTCATTCCCGTTCTCCCTTCCACCGCCCAGCAGCCGAACATAGAGTATTGCTTAAGATCTCCAAACAGAATAGATGCTTGTGAATAATCGGGTGAATTGCCGGATGCCCTTGAGCCGGCCTAATCTACGCAGGATATGCGTAGATTAGACCCCTTATTCTACGCATGATGTGCGTAGATTAGGCGACTCAATCTACGCAAACGGTGATTACCAGAGGCGCGGGTGGCCGTTCCAATTCCAACGGCTGCAGGGATCTTTCAAATTGAGCCCCCGGAGGGGGCGGAAGACTTTAGCCCATAGCGCAAGCTATGGGACACGAAAACGCCCAAAGCCGCCCAGCCCCGGAGGGGCGTAAGAAGAGCAGTAGGCAGTAGGCAGTGGAAGGAAGGATGAAGTGTGAAGGATGAAAAGCGTGCCGCTTTGGTGTCGGGAACCACGGCTCACGCGCGTGGGCTAAAATCTTTCGGCCCTCCGGGCCTGAATTTCGCACAGAGGGCACAGAGGGTTTCTCCGAACACTTTGTACGGCTTGGTGGGCCACAGAGGACACAGAGAAAAGTATATTGTAGGTTGAGGCAATTAGGATCCCAGCACTCCGTATTTGCCCTGCGCCCTGAACTTTCTAAGCTTCAAGTTCTCGGGTTTCTTGCGGATATTCAGCCAATACTCCTCCAGGGCATCTCCGTCGACTTCGACGTCCGTATTATAGAGGGCATCGCGTCCGTCTTTTCTGCAGCCGCTTATCCAGTATTGGTCGCCCGTTTCCACATCGTAGAAATTGGCCTTGAACCCGGCGCCGTGCAAACTTCTGAAGGACCGGCCTTGATAGTCGACACGCTTGCCGCGATCGCTGAGCTTGGCCCACCCTATCCTTGCGGGGCCAAAAAGGCCTTCCTTCTTGTGCTCAATCCACATCACACGTTTCATTTGGTCTCGCAAACCCTTCCAGACATGCCCGCGCGGGGCGCATACGCCGCGATCTTTGTGGTGGGCAATAAAATGTGTGCTAAATCGGGCTTTTTTCAGCTTGCAACGCCTGGATCAGCGCGCGCATATAACCGAGCGCGTAGGCCATGCCGGCATGCCAGGGAGCGCCGCAAGCCATTTGCGGCGTGTGGTCGGGAATCATCACGCCGTCGTAGCCGTTCTTCAGATAAATCCGCATGGCGCGCACGAAATCGACGTCGCCCTCGTCGAGAAAAACTTCATGATATTTCGGCACCTTGCCGCGCACGTTGCGGAAGTGCACGTAGGCGATGCTCTGCCGCCGCGTGAGCCTGTCGATGGTTTCATAAACGTCGCCCTCGGCCATTTCGGCCGTGGTCCCCTGGCAGAATTCGATGGCGTTCGAGCGGCTGGGAACGATGTCGAGCAGCCGCTCGTAGAGCGCCGGGCGGTAAACCAGCCGAGCCGTGCCGCGAATCTCCGGCATGGGCGGATCGTCCGGATGCGCCGCCAGCCGCACGCCGGCTTCTTCCGCCACGGGAACTACTTCACGCAAGAATTCCTTGAGCCGCTGCCAGAGTTGTTCGGAAGTCACCTTGCCGATGTTTCCCGGTGGCGCATTC
>DASSJE010000252.1:0-3673 GCA_035691365.1 Terriglobia bacterium | reverse complement strand
CGCAAAGCGAGACTCCCCCCGCACCGACTCCATCACTGCTGCAGCACTGGGTGCCGTGGGCCCCACACCGTTGGGTTCGACGGTTACTCCCGAAGCTCCAGTGCCAGAGTCCTTCTGCCGAAGTAACTCCTGCGCCCGGCGAGCCGCCTCCAGCACGAGCACGCCCATCTTTGGAGGCGAAGCCTCAATATCAACAGGAATGCCCGCCGATACCAGCGCTCCGGTACAGGTTGGACCGATGGAGCAAACCACAGTCTGTTGCAGGGCTCTCTTCAGTTTTTCCGCAGTGGCTTGTCCGGCAGCCACCTGCAGTACGTTTGTCACCTGGTTGCGGCTGGTAAAAAGCACCACCCTCACACGTCCTTCAGTAACAGCATCAAGCGTTTTCTTGAGCGGGCCAAGGTCCTCAGGGAGTGCCCAGCGATAGACCGGCACCCGGAATGGCGCGGCCCCTCGCGATTTCAGCTCGTCAAGAAACTCCTGGTTGGGCTCGCCGTATTCCTGAACGGCCACCCTGCTGCCTTGCAGGGTGAAACTGCGCGGATTCTCGTCCAACTCCTGGAGGACTTCCCGCCAGGTATTAGGTTCCGGCGCAAGGATCGTGACCGGTACACCATATTCGCGAAGCACCTGTGCGGGCTTGGGACTCCGGGCGACGACGGTTGTAGTTGAAAGGCCGTGAACAATTTCTTCAATAGCGTAACGCGACTGCAGTACTTCAAAGAGCGTCCGGGTGCCGACGCCGGTCATGAAAACGACGCCTTGAATTTTTCCTGCCAGAAGTTGTTCTGCAAATGCGAACGTCGCCGGGTTATCTTCCAGCGGGATTTCCCTCATGCTTGGGCCCACGCGGGGAATGCCCCCGCATTGCGAGATGAGCTTGGCGATTTCCTCCGCCCTTCGGCTCTCAAAGGCCGCGACCTCAAGACCTCCAAAATTCGGTTTTGCACTGTTTCCGCTCATCGTGATTGTCCTGGGTTCTTCCAGTGTCAGGCCTTGACTGGATATCAGTCTAACGACTTTTGGACAAGCGCGCCAGGATCCTGCCGACCGCCTCACGGAAAGCCGGCTCGTCGCACAGCAGACTGATCACCAGATAGCCGTCATCAGGAAAATCATAAAAATGTCCGGGGTGAACCAGCACGCCGTCCTCCGCCAGCAGCCCCACCGCGCATTCTTCGTCGCTCACACTTTCAGGCACTTTCAAAACCGCATACCAGCCGCCCTCCGCCCTGAGACAGGTGATCTCCCGACAGGAGGCGGTTTGCGTCTTCAGCCAGCAAAAATTGGAACGCAGCCGCTCCAGGATTCGGGGCCGAACCGTCTCTCCAAACTCCAGAAAAGCAGGCAGAGCATGAGCAATGGGTGTGCTCACGGAAAGGTAGGTATCGGCGATCACCTCCAGCCTTTCAAGCGCCGTCTTCAGTTCAACCTCCGGCCCGCTCACCACGACCCATCCAAGCTTCATCTGTGGAAGGGCCGAAATTTTCGACAATCCGCTCAGCGTGAAAGTCACAACCGGCAAATCGCCGGCGAGGGAAGGCACGCGGTCTTCGCCCGCCTCAAGCGCGTAGTCGGCAAAGACTTCATCTGCAATTAAAACGCCCTGGTTCTGCTGGCAACACTCAATAAGAAATTTGAGTTCAGACTGTTTGATGAACGAGCCCGTGGGATTGTTGGGATGCACCACAATAGCAGCCCTCGCGCCGGACACCCAGGCACCTCGCACGCCATCCAGGTCAATATGCCATTCATCCTGGTAACGCAATGGGTACGACACAACTTCAAGGTCGTTGATGCGCGCGAGAAAATCAAAAAGTGGGTAGCTTGGCTGTGGGACAAGCACCTTATCACCAGGGTCCCCGAGAAGCCGAAAAACGTAGGTGTAAGCTTCGCTGGTGCTGGTTGTGAGGAAGATCCTTTCCGGGGTGACGCTGACGTCACGGGCGGCATAATATTCGCATACGGCCTGGCGTGCGCGAAGAAGGCCGCGAGGGTCGGGCTCATAGACGAGGGCCCGCGAATCCTGAAGTGACTTGAGAATTTCAGGGTCAGGCGCGAAACCGCAAAGAGTGGGGTTCGATTGGGTAAGATCCAGGATAGGCAGACCACAACGGCGGCGCTCATCGATTTGCCGGGTCAAACGGTTCGGGGCCAGAAGCCAGTCGGTGCGCGATGAAAACATGAACCCTCTGACGCAGTTTCACGCAGACTGAAGCAACCCCTGACTTCCCCCGTCATTAATTGTCAGCAACTGACGGTCCCCTCCCGGAAACCGCGCTCGACGGGGCCGCTCCGTTCTATTCTGCCTTTCCGGAGGCCGCAGGGTGTTGCCCTGAGCCACAACCGGTCAAGCTGTTTCCTTGATCACCTTAAACAAGCCCATCAGTGATTCGCGAGTGCTCTCCACTTTGTTTCCATCGGGACGCCGATAATGCGTTTCAAGGGCCATGTCGCCCTCATACTTGTCGCGGCGCAGCGCCTCGAATTGGCCCTTCCAGTCAATAAAGCCACCGCCGACCGGCGCCCACAGCAGCTTGCCGCCCGGTCCCTTTTTGACGTCTTTGATGTGCATGTGTGGAAACATACCCTTCACATGATTGTACCCGTCGGGATAGGGAATCTCGTGCAGCATGGCTGCGTTGCCCGGGTCCCAGTTACCGCGCAGGTAAGGCGAATTGATGTCACGCAGAATCCGGCCGAGCTCATTGCCTGTCCCGATGTTGCACTCGTGCTCATTTTCAAGAATCAGGACGATGTCGTTCTCCCCGGCTGCCTTGGCAGCCTTGGCCAAGCGGTCGCGCACGTAGGGATAGGCCTTTTCAGGTTCTTGCACCCGCCAATAGCTGAAAATCCGAACTTTGCGTGTCCCGAAGAACCTGGCCAGCTTGAACGATTGTTGCAACAGGTGATTTGAATCCTGCTCTGTGAAATTGGCGCGGAACGTGTCCCGCTTCTCACCCTTTTTGTCCGGCATTTGCGGCAGGTTGTACTTGAAAATAGGCGAGCCGATGTCGGTCACATTCAGGTGATGCTTCTCCACCAGCGACTTGGCTCTGTCCAGTTGCGACTGCGAGAGGTTCATGATGTTCTTCTGCCACATGTCGCGCAGTTCGCAGAAGCCGAGATCATAGTGCGAGATAAAATCGAGCGCTTGCTCCAGGTTTTCAGTGAGTTCGTCGGTGATGATTCCCAGTTTCCAGCCTATAGCTCTCGAAACCGTGGCAGCATTCAAGTATGCCACACTCGGCCAGACCGCCATTGTAGCTCCAAGGAAACCCCGGCGGGTCCAACTCTTCCCCATTGATGCTCCCTCCAAGGAATAAGAGTTCAAACTTCAAATAACCACGTCATCTTACCCCAAAAGTCCTCCGTTGCAATAACCGGGTTGATGAAGATTGTGACGCTCCGTAAACGGCTCCTTGCCAACACCTCCTTGATCCGGTGCGCAGTTCCCCCCTGGAGCCGCCGATGAGAACTCAAAAAGGCCCCTGGAATGAATGGGTTGCTACACTTGTTGCTTCGTCTCGGCCTGATTATTCAGTCGCGAAAACCCGAAAGGGCGCCTATTGGTGACTAGCCTACGTAAGTGGTCATTGCGCCCCGTTCCACATTTAACTGGAAAAGCGCCGCCGAACCAGTCCGCCGGTGGCGGCGAGTAGTGTTCTATTGT
>DASSJE010000251.1:0-2134 GCA_035691365.1 Terriglobia bacterium | reverse complement strand
TTGTCATCCTGAGCGAAGCGCGAACCGAGCTGGCGAGGCGAGCGCGAGTCGAAGAACCTTGCGCTCCCTTTACTTACGCAGCCCTGACTCCTGAGCCCTGACTCCCGCTTTTTCGCTTTTGGGTGGCGCAGCCGCTTCAGCGCTGCCTTACAGCCTCCCACTCTCACTTGTCATCCTGAGGAAGCGCGAGCCGCGCCGGCGGTAAGCGCGACGAAGGACCTGCTCCTTTTATTGGCGCTCAAGAAATAGGTAGTTCTCGGCGTCCTCGGCGTCTCGGCGGTGAAATGGGTTCTATTCGCTCCCGCCCGCCTTCGTTTTTTCCGGCGTGCTCCCCAGGTTGCCAAAGGGCCAGATGCCGAACGCCTTCAGAATCTGGTCTTCATGCTTTTTGGTCAGCATGGCGGCGGTTTGCTCCGGTGTCCACGGGCTGGCCAGCCGCTCTGGCCGGTCCGCGATCCAGAAGGCGGTCAGCGCCATCAACGTGCTGTCGCGCACCAGCAGGTCGGGCTTGACTTTATCGAACGTATCCACCGCCGAATGGTGCGTGTATTTGTACTCTGGCGAGTCCTGTCCCATGTTGATTCCCGGCAGCCCCTGCAGGATGAACGGTCCGGCGTCGGTGCCGAACACGGTGCGGTCGTCCACCTTGACGGTGCCGAACGCCTGCACCGAATCGGTGAATTTCTGCACTGCGGCAATCAGATCGTCGCGCCCTCCCAGGTCCAGGCTGACCACCGGTCCCTGGCCGTTGTCCAGAATTACGGCACCGACGTGGTTCTTCATTTCATCCTTGTGCATTTTGGTGTAGGCCAGCGATCCCAGCAGTCCCTGCTCCTCGCCGGTAAAAAGCACAAAGCGCATGGTCCGGCGCGGCCGCTGTCCGGACTTGAGGATGGCCTCCGCCGCCCCCAGCGTGGTGGCCACGCCCACTCCATCGTCGGTCGTACCTTCCGCCAGGTCCCAGGAATCCAGATGTCCGCCGATCACCACCACCTGCTCCGGGTGCTCCGTCCCCGGAATTTCGCCCACCACGTTGGCGGTCTCCACCGGCCCGCTCACCCGGTTCTGCACATCCAGCTTCATGCGCAGGGTTTTGCCCTGGTCCAGAAAACGCTCCAGCTGCTCCTGGTCTTCGGCAATCATGCTGACCACTGGGATCTGGTACACCGTATCGAAACCCAGCACGCCAGTGTGCGTCAGGTGCATGCCCGCCGCCATCGCACCCCCCTGCCCTCCGATCACCCCCACGGCGTGCGCCGCGTACGCCGCCTGCAGGAAGGGCCCGAACTTGGTGAACAGCTTCATCATTTCTTCCCGGCTGGGCTTCTCACCCTTCTGCTCGATGAGCAAAATCTTGCCCGCCCACTTGCCGCTGTTGTCCTTCAGTTCCTGGTCGAGTTGGTACATGTTGACGGCCGCCACATCGCCTTCCACTCCACCCGTCGGTGTCGAGCCCACCCAGCCCATCGAGTCCACTTGCAGCGTCCGCTGAATGGGGGAAACCAGCGCGGCACTGGCGGAAACGCGGGTCCAGCCATGGTGGAGCTGCCACTTTTCCGCGCGGACGTTGCTTAGCCCCATGGCGCGCATCTGCTCCAGGCCCCATTGGATGGCCTTGGCTGCCGGCGGCGAGCCCGTCACCCGCCCCCCGATGTTGTCGCTCAGGTCTTCCAGTTGATGGTAGGGCTGCGTGTTCATCATGCCTGCGCCGGCAATGGAAACCAGCGCCGGCATGGTGCCATCCTCTGCCGGGGAAGGCGGCGCCGCCGCCGGGTTCGGCCCCGACGCCCACAGTGCAAGTCCAGGAGCCAGGCAAAGAGCAAGAATCAAAGTTGAGGTGAAATGTCGTCTCATGGCGCCTCTCTATTCCAGTGGCTGAATGCTGAGTGCTGAGTGCTGAAGGCTTATTTTCCCGCCCATTGTACTCGCCCGGAATTTCCGCCGCCTGCCTTTCACCTGCCCGCATCTAATCAGCACAGAATTCCCGGACAGGGGATAATACGTATATATGCGGAGATGGTTCCCCATCCTGGCTGCGCTCCTGCTGGGACTCGCCTTCCTGCCCTCCGCCCGCTCGCAGGAACTGGCCAAGCGCCTTATTCTCAAGGACGGCTCCCATCAGTCCACTACCAAG
>DASSJE010000250.1:0-6859 GCA_035691365.1 Terriglobia bacterium | reverse complement strand
ATTTCCTCAAAAAGGTCATTGTGTGAATTGAAGAAGAAGCTCAACCGCGGCGCAAATTCGTCAACATCAAGGCCCGCTCTGCGCACCCATTCGACATATTCCATTCCGTCGCGCAGCGTGAAAGCCAGTTCCTGCACGGCGGTCGAGCCGGCCTCGCGAATGTGATAGCCGCTGATGGAAATCGGGTTCCAGCGGGGCGTCTCCCGCGAACTGAAGAGGATGGAATCCACCACCAGGCGCATGGAAGGCTCGGGCGGGAAAATATATTCCTTCTGCGCGATGTATTCCTTCAGGATATCGTTCTGGATGGTGCCGGAAATCTGCTTCCAGTCGGCGCCGTTCTTCTCCGCCGCCACCAGGTACATCGCCCAGACCATGGCGGCCGGGGAATTGATGGTCATGGACGTGGTGACGCGCTCAAGAGGAAGGCCTGCCAGCAACGTCTCCATGTCTTCAAGCGACGAAACCGCAACGCCGCACTTGCCCACCTCGCCCTCGGCCAGAGCGTGGTCCGAGTCATAGCCCATTAATGTCGGCAAGTCAAAGGCGATGGAAAGCCCCGTCTGGCCCTGCTTCAGCAGATAATGCAGCCGCCGGTTTGTGTCTTCCGGGCTGCCGAAGCCGGAGAACTGCCGCATCGTCCACAGCCTGCCGCGGTACATGGTGCGGTGAATTCCACGCGTGTAGGGATATTCGCCCGGATCGGCCAGGTCGCGCTCGTAAGTGAAATTCTTAAGATCGTCCTGGGTGTAAAGGGCCTGGACGGGAACGCCTGAAAGAGTGGTGAACTTCTCCTGTCGCTCCTTATGAGTGCCGGCGCTCCGTTCGCCGGAATTGGCTGCTTTCTCCATTTCAGTTGGCCCGCCACTTTCTGGCCCTATCTTATTCTGGCCGTGAAGGTAAAGTCAAACCAGGGCACTACATGACGGATCCCGAAAAAGTTACGAGCGGCTCGGCATGCCACCCTAAGAAATTCCGGCGTCACGATGCGACAAAGTTCGCATCTGCTCATTGAAAATCCCGGCGCGGGCAAGAATCGTCTGGACTGGACCGGCGAAGCTTGGCAGAATAGAAATCGACTAGTTGCGCGGGGAAAAGTCTCATGCCACTGCCTCGCGTTGCACATCCCAAAGTGTCGGGGCGTGGCGCAGTCTGGTAGCGCGCTTGCCTTGGGCGCAAGAGGTCCGCGGTTCGAATCCGCGCGCCCCGACCACTCTCAAATTTAAAGTTCTTTTGAGACCTCCCAAGTGCTGATCTCGGATCATTTGTACTTTGTTTTCAGCCTGAGACTTCGACGGAAGTGTGTGATAAATCACACCCCACTGTGATTAGGGTCACAGCTTTCTGGCGATTCTACCGTTAAGTTAACCCCGTTACACGTCAGTAGTTGAACGCGTGCCAGGTCCGGATGGCATCTTTTTATATTTTTCGGAAATTCTGGTCGAAGGGGTTCGGGATTTTGGCGGGCACGGTCACTTTCCACTCATTTCGTATGCGCAACTCATACCTGAAAGTTGCCTTCCACGAGAGCCTTTCGTCCACGCATGCCCGTTTGAATTCAAATCAGGAAATCCGGCCGGCGGGCCAACGTGTGGCCCGGTCCCGCGTTGGCGTGTGTTTTGAGGCGCCAGCCAATTTCAACGGTAGGCAGGCCATGTTCAAATGTTCCTGCCGGCTTGCCCTCATGCTGATGATAATGGCTTCACTTTTCAGTGCAGCGCTTGTTGCGCAAAAGCCGCAGAGCGCCGAGTATTGCGGAAACTGCCACCGGAGCATCGAGCAGGGCTGGAACCAATCGGTCCATTCGCAAGCCATGGAGAGCCGGCTGTTCCAGGACGCTTTACTGATGGCCAATAGCGATCTTGGACCACATGCGCGGACAGTTTGCCTGGGTTGCCATGCGCCGACGGTCGCGGCGACAGGCGACCTGAAACTTGAACTGAAGGTAACCTGGGAAGGCATCACCTGTGACTACTGCCACTCGATCCAAAACGTGAACATGAGTGCGGTTAACCCCAGGGCCGCTGTGCTGTATAACAACGTGAAGCAGGGCCCGTGGAAAGGGATCACCTCGCCTGCACATGGCACCGCTTACTCGATGGTGCATACATCGTCGGCTCTTTGCGCAACGTGCCACCAATACAAGAACTCCCTGGGATTTCCAGTGCTCACCACTTATAGCGAGTGGCAAAAAGGCCCTTACCCGGCCGAAAACAAAGGCTGCCAATCGTGCCACATGTACCGGGTTGAGGGCGAGGTTGTCGACCCGAGGGTAAAGCGGACTCCGAACGCAGGTATCAACCTGCATGAGATGCCCGGCAGCCATTCGCTGACGCAGTTGAACAAGGCTATCCGCGGCAATCTCCTCGTATCGCACGACGGCGGGCAACTCCGGGTGGAAGTAGACGTCACCAACCAGGGTGCGGGACACATGGTGCCCACGGGGTCGCCGCTTCGGAAGCTCATCCTCGAAGTCACTGCCTTTCCTTTCGGCTCGAAGCCTCAGCACCAGAGGCGGGTCTTCACGCGCGTGGTGGCCGATCAACAGGGAACAGTACTCAACCGCGAAGATCTGGTATTTATAAGGGCCGCAAAAGTAGTTTCAGACACGCGGCTTGCTCCGGGAGAAACAAAGAAAGAATCTTTCACATTCAAAGTGGCGCAGGGTGTGCGCTCGACGGTGCAGGCCGATTTTTATTACTTCTATTCGCCGTCGGCGGCAACCCGTGCCCAGCAGGAAGTGAAGTTTCTCAGCTTCAGCAGGTTCGAACAGTAGAACGAAAGTTGGCATTACGTAACTCAGCATGTATCTGGTGAGGCCCCAAATCAGGTAAAAGTTCGGGGTACAAATGGAGGAAAGAATCGCATGAAGGCTGATCGCAACTCTGGAATGTCCGCGCTGGGTCCGGAAGATGCAAAAGTCGATTCAGGCCGCCGCTGGGTAAACACGATTCTGGGCGCAGGAGTTGTGGCCACCGTTGCATCCTTCATTTACCCGGCCATCCGCTACGTGATACCGCCGCCGGTGAGCGAGGCGAGCAACCTTTCGGTGGTGGCTGCCAAGGTGGGAGAGCTGAAGGAAAATGCCGCAAAGGTTTTCAAGTTTGGGTCGACGCCTGCCATCCTGGTGCGGACTCCTGACGGAAATTACCGCGCGTTTACCGCCGTTTGTACTCACCTGGGTTGCACGGTGCAATACCGATCTGATTTGCACGAAATCTGGTGCCCCTGCCATAACGGCAAGTATAACCTGCAGGGCCGTAACACCAGCGGTCCGCCGCCGCGGCCGCTGGCGCAGTATCAAGTCCATATCCAAGGCGGAGACGTGGTCGTCGTTCGGAACACATAACTATGGCTGATCTTAAACGCCGCACCTTAGACTGGCTTAATGAACGCATGGGTGGAGAAGATATCGAGGCATTCCTCCGTCACAAGCGGGTTCCCATCCATCGCCACACCATCTGGTACTACCTGGGTGGCATGGCGCTCTTCCTTTTTATGATCCAGGTGCTCACCGGCATTCTGCTGCTGATGTACTACCGGCCGTCCGCCAACGGCGCTTTCGAAAGCGTTCAGTTCATCATGACGCAGGTCAAGTTCGGATGGCTGATCCGATCGATCCACAGTTGGTCTGCGAACCTGATGATTTTTATTGTTTTTGTCCACATGTTCAGTGTTTTCTTCATGAAGGCCTACCGAAAACCCCGGGAGCTCACCTGGGTAAGCGGCATGTTGCTTTTCTTCATCGTTCTGGCGTTTGGTTTCTCCGGTTACCTGCTTCCCTGGAACACGCTGGCATTTTTCGCTACCAAGGTGGGAACGGACATGGCCGGCTTTGTGCCCATTATCGGCAATTGGATCAAAGTTTTCCTCCGAGGCGGCAACGAGGTCACCGGCGCCACGCTGACGCGCTTCTTCGGCTTCCATGTAGCGGTGCTGCCTGGCATCGCGACCTTGCTTCTTGCCTTGCACCTGCTGCTGGTTCAAAAGCTGGGAATGAGCGTCCCTCCAGGCGTTGAGCAGAAGATCAAGGAAGGGAAGGAGCCCAATCGTTCCATGCCGTTTTTCCCGAACTTTCTTCTTCGGGACATTATGGGATGGTACGGGGCCCTCGGCGTCCTGGGAGCACTGGCTGCAATCTTTCCCTGGGAGCTGGGCACCAAAGCCAATCCGTTTGGATCAGCGCCGGCCGGAATTCATCCGGAGTGGTACTTCCTTTTCATGTTTCAGACCCTGAAATTTCTTCCCTCCAAGGTCTTCTTTATTGACGGTGAACTTTTCGGGCTGATGTTGTTCGGTGTTGCGGGCGCGTTCTGGGTGATCATTCCGTTCCTTGACTGCAAAGTGGGGTTCAGCCGAGTGACGCGCTTCTTTACGGGCCTGGGAGTTTTTGCTCTCGGCTTCATCATTGTTCTCTCGTGCCTGGCCATTTTTTAGGTTAAACGAAAGGCTTCCTGCTCCTGTGATGCGGATTATGAAAAGATCTCGAACCAACAGCTCAGGGATAATCGGTTGCGCCATCGGCATGGTCATGATGCTATCCGGTCTCAGCATTCTGCCGGCAGCGCCACAAAAGAGTTCGTGCATCGCGTGCCACTCGCAGCTTCCAGGCAACTTCGGCGAGCCCGCAAAGCTGTTTCCGGAAGACGTTCACAGCCAGCAGGGTCTCAGTTGCGCAGATTGTCACGGCGGCGATCCCAATGATCCTTCAATGAATGCGATGAGCCCGGCCAAGGGATTCCATGGAATTCCCACCAAAGCGCAAATTCCGGCATTCTGCGGGCGCTGCCATTCCGATCCCAATTACATGCGGAAGTTTAACCCGAGTCTCCGAACCGATCAGATGAGCGAATATTTCACCAGCATTCACGGCAAGAGGCTGAAGCAGGGAGATTCGAAAGTCGCCGTGTGTATCGATTGCCACAGCGTTCATAACATCCGCCCCGTGACGGACACCCGCGCACCCGTATATCCCACCCGCGTGGCAGAAACCTGCGCGCGTTGCCATGCCGATGCCAATTACATGAAGGGATATAAAATTCCCACCAATCAATTCGAACTTTACAAGAAGAGCGTGCACGCCAGGGCGATGGAGAATGGTGATATCTCCGCCCCCACATGCACAACCTGCCATGGGAATCATGGCGCCACGCCTCCCGGAGTGAACTCTGTGGCGAATGTATGCGGTACGTGCCACGCCATGAACCAGCAGTTGTTTGAAAAGAGCCCTCACGGTGCCGCCTTTGCCAAAATGGGCTTGCCGGGTTGCGTCCAGTGCCACTCGAACCATGAGATTCTAGCGCCCACTGACAGCTGGGTGGGTACAGGGCCCAAAGCCATCTGCGTAACCTGCCATGTGGGCGGAGATAACGGATATAAGACAGCAGCGGAAATTTCAGCAGGCCTTGATAAGCTGAAGTCGACTTATCAGGATGCCGACGCCGTGTTGAACACGGCAGAGAAGTCCGGGATGGAAGTCTCAAGCGCCAGGGTGGAGATGGCCGACGCGCACAGCGATCTGATCAAGGCCCGTGTCACCGTCCACAGCTTCAACGCTGCCGACGTCCTGAAAATTACCGGGCAGGGGACTGCAACGGCCCGCACGGCATACGAAGAAGGGATAGCCGCACTGAAGGAGCGCGACTACCGGAGAAAAGGCCTGGCGATCGCCTTGATCGCGATTGTGATCGCCATTTCGGGCCTCTACCTCAAAATCCGACGGATGGAACGGGGATAGCAGGCGTCGTCTGGAATTGGCGTCCCGCCCGACAACTTAATCTTCACCGTGGCGCGTGGGTCTGGCAAGGCATTAGCCGGGCCTGCGCGCCTTCTTTCTTGACGCCCAAAGTACATCCTCATATGATGAAGAGTTTTCACGGCTTCCACCTAACACCACAAGCAGGACGGACAGGAAAGGAATCCAGGAATGATGGGACTTCACCAACTCGCGACGCCGCGCATCAGGCCCACCCTGCACCCACAGTTTGCCCCTGCAGTGCTTGCGGACCATGCTTATCTGAAGCTTGTGAAAGAATCCGGGAAGGCGGTTCCCCTGGTGATCGGCCTTGAGCGGGGTGACGGCTCGGTTTCCGTCTATCGGACGCAGGCATTTGAGGAAACACACCCTGCCGCCTCATTGAACCTTCGTTACGCAGAGCGCATTCTCAAGATGCTGCTCTGGCAGCGAGGCGGGTGGCGCGTCATCGTGGGCGGGCCCAGAAGCATTGGCGAGCACCTGAAACATGTTTATTCCGCCCGCGGCGAACGCGCATTTGATTCCGAGTTCATGGGCGGCGTGTACGAACATCCTTTTACGGTTGAAACCACTACGCCCGATAAAATTCCCGATGCTTCCGAAGGCTCTCTGCAAATCGGCCGGCATCTGGATGGTTGCCGCATTGGCTTCGACCTGGGGGCGACGGACCGCAAGGTGGCGGCGGTAATCGACGGCCAGTCGGTCTTCAGTGAAGAAATTGTGTGGGACCCGCGCAACTCCGCGGATCCTGCGTACCACTTTAATGAGATCATGGCCGGTTTGAAATCCGCGGCAAGCCACATGCCGCGCGTGGACGCCATTGGCGGGAGTTCCGCCGGCGTTTACATCAATAACCGCCCGCGTGTCGCGTCATTGTTCCGGGGCATTCCCAAAGAATTATTTGAGGCGAAAACCACGCGCCTCTTTCTCGACCTGCAGGAAGCCTGGGGAGGTATTCCGTTCGCGGTCGTGAACGATGGGGAGGTCACGGCGCTGGCGGGATCAATGTCATTAAACGACAACGCGGTTCTGGGAATCGCGCTAGGATCCAGCCAGGCGGGTGGCTACGTGACGCCGGGAGGTGGAATCAGCACGTGGCTGGAT
>DASSJE010000249.1:0-16768 GCA_035691365.1 Terriglobia bacterium | reverse complement strand
GTGAATCAGGGGCCAGTACGGGATGGAGAAGCCCGGCCTGCGGCCGTTCTGCAGCGGCATGGCATCCACGAGGGCGAAGTCGGGCAGCGGGTCGAGGGCCAGCAGGGCGCGGATCATGGCGCGTCGTGTCGCCTCATAGACGTTGAGCTCCTCAACTTTTCTTGCCGGGACCGCAACCACCTGGTAAGCGAGGGCCGTTTTCTGAATGACCGCGGCAAAGCCGGAGCGCGCCTCGGCGGAAAGCTTTTTTGAATCGTTCAGCCCGGGAATGGGTATCGCCGCGTCAAGGATCACGGCCGCGACGTATAATGGCCCGAGCAGCGACCCTCGTCCGGCTTCATCCGTGCCCGCAACCAGCTTAAGGCCCCGGCGAAGCAGGCACGCTTCAAGGCGTGAGGAACATTTCAGCGCTTCGGGTATGCAGAGTCGCGGCATCAGGTGACCACGGTTACGGTTCGAATTATCGGCGGGACGCCCTGCCGTTTATCAGTTGGTGCAACGGGACTGCCCGTTACGCTTCGCGCTCGTTGCGGGCTTCGCGAATGCGCGCTGCCTTGCCACGACGGCCACGCAGATAGCTCAGCTTGGCGCGCCGCACCCGCCCTGCCCTGATGCGCTCAATCTTGTCGATGACGGGCGAGTGCAAGGGGAAAATCCTTTCAACACCGTGGCCAAAAGAGATTTTGCGAACGGTGAAGGTGGAATGGTTTTGCGCGCGGCGCCGCCCCATAACAGTGCCTTCAAACACCTGGATCCGCTCCTTGTCCCCTTCCTTGATCTTCACGTGCACCCGCACGGTATCGCCCGCATGGAAGTGCGGAATGTCATTCTTCAGTTGTTCCTGTTCGATCTTCTCAACGATGTTCATTGTGGTAACGCTCCATCCTCAAACTAGTGGCTGAAAAAAATCTTTACCTGTCATCCCGCGCGCAGCAAAGAGCCTGCCGAAGGGATTACTGCAATTAATCTCACGCAAATACAGGGATGCTTCGCTTCGCTCAGCATGACCAGTCCAGGCTTTTCAGCGACCGGCCAAACAAAAATTCTACTTCCATCTCCAAGCACCGGCGGCCGCGCCGGCCCATCAGTTCTGCCGCGGCAAAACGGGCACGCACGAGGCCTGCTTCAAATCTTCCAGAATCTGCCGGTCCACCTCGTCGAGCTGCAGATCGGCGAGAAGTTCCGGGCGCTTTCGCCAGGTTTTTTCAAGCGCCTTCCGCCTGCGCCAGCGGCAAATTTCCGCGTGATCGCCCGATAGCAGGACATCCGGCACGCGCATTCCGCGGAACTCGGCAGGCCGGGTGTAATGCGGCCAGTCGAGGACCCTCCGTCCCGGTATATTTTCCCCGCCAAACGAATCCTGAGCAACCGATTCTTCATTGCCGAGCACGCCGGGGACCAGCCGGGCAACGCATTCCATCACAACGGCGGCGGCGATTTCACCACCGCTCAAAACATAGTCTCCAATCGAAAGCTCATCCGTCGCCAGGGTCTCTGCCACGCGCTCATCCATGCCCTCATAGCGCCCGCAGACCAGGACCAGGCGGGGATGCCGGGCAAGTTCTTCCACCACCGGCTGCCGCAACAGGCGGCCCTGCGGCGACAGGAGAATGACCGGCGCGTCGCCCGCCCCCTCTTCCGACTTGATCGATTCGACAGCGCGAAAAATCGGCTCGGGCTTCAGGACCATTCCCGGGCCGCCGCCAAACGGGCGATCATCCACTGTCCGGTGACGGTCATCCGTAAAATCGCGAAGGTCGCGCAGGCGGACCGCCAAATTGCCGCCCGCCACGGCGCGCTTCAATACGCCGTGCGCCAGTATGCTCCCGAAAAATTCCGGGAAAATTGTGACAATGTCAAATTGCATCGTCTTTGAGGCACCCTCAGGCGCAACCGCTCAATTACAAAGCCCATCAATCCCGATTCAGATCGAGAAGGTCTTCCGGAGGGTCGATCACAATCAGCCGGGACTCGGGATCGATCACCTTGCAGATGGCCCGCACGAAGGGAATGAGAACTTCCCGCGACCCGTCCGCAACATGAAGCAGGTCCGCGCCCTCTGTGCGTTCAACCTCCGTCACAATTCCCAGGGGCGTCCTCGTTCCTGCGGTTTCTACAACCACCTGGCAGCCTTCCAGTTGCCACAAGTAATACTGGCCGGCAGCGAGAGCGACTTTCTCCTCATCAGGGACGAGCACCAGCCGCCCTCTCAACGCTTCAGCGTCATCAATGGAACCGGCGCTGGCAAACTTGAGAACTATTTTCCCTTTGTGCAGCCGCGCATGCTCCAAGGTTGCAGCCCGTGGCTCATGGCCTGGAACTTCAAGAAAGACGCGCTGAAGGCCTTCGAAGCGGGAGGGAAAATCGGTGAGAATTTCCGCCAACACTTCCCCTTTGCGCCCCTGCGGGCGCACAATCCGCGCAATGGCTATGAAACCCCGCATCCCGCCGTCAGCTTCGGCGGTGCCTGCCCATTGCTGAGCCTGCCGGTGCAAAGTGGAGCCATTCGTTCCTTCCTGACGCTTGGCAGAAACGCCCCTACCCGGCCTATTCCAGGATTTCAAGGGTGAAACGCTTCTTGAGCTTCATCCCGGCGGCCCCAAGGATGGTTCGAATCGACCTGGCGGTTCTCCCCTGTTTGCCAATCACTTTCCCAAGATCCGTGGGATGAACACGAAGCTCCAGAACCGTGATCTGCTCTCCTTCCACCGGCCGGACAGAAACCTGGTCGGGATTATCCACAAGCGCCTTAGCAATCGCCTCAATGAGATTCTTCATTTCCACTTGGTCCCTCCTGCCGAACTGAGATGAGCCCTCGCTCTGAAGAAAGGGTACTTGAGAAAGCCAAATGGTGGACCCTGCGCTTTGGTGAGGCGAAACGGTTCGATCCTCTGCCTAAGCCGATGCCGGCTTCTTCAGAAGGCTCCGTACTGTCTCGGACGGCTGCGCGCCTTTACCCAGCCAGTAATCCACACGGTCTCGTTTCAACACTAACTCCACTGGTTCCCTCCGTGGGTTATAATGTCCGACAATTTCTACAAACCCACCGTCACGTGGCCGATCCTGCTCTATCACAACAACCCTGTAACTCGGTTTTTTGTTAGCTCCTGTCCGAGCCAGCCGTATTCTTAACAATCGTCCTCCCTGCAAACACCAGATTGAACGTTCGGCAGGGATGCACTGCCCTGGCCAAATCGTTATACTCAATAACAATAACAAAATTTCAGCACCATCCGCATCTTTCCGGGATGGCAACCCCGCACCTAGGAGCCCGGGCCTCCCATGCCGGCCGGCAGTTTCAGTCGGCTCATCTGCTTTCCCAACAAGCTGGTGCTCATGGTTTTCATCATTTTCCGCATCTGAACGTACTGCTTGAGCACCTGGTTGACCTGCTGGACAGTGGTTCCGCTGCCGCGCGCAATCCTTTTGCGGCGCTTGCCGTTGATGATGTCATGCCGGCGCCGCTCCTTCTCCGTCATGGAGTTGATAATGGCTTCAATTCTGACGATCTCCTTCTCGTCCACCTGGACTTTGCCGATATTCTTCAGCATGCCCACTTTCGGCAGCATGCCCAGCATCTGGTCCAGCGGCCCCAGAGAACGCATCTGGGCGAGCTGGTCACGGAAGTCTGAAAGGGTGAAAGAATCTGATTGAAGCTTGTGATGGACCTCCAGAGCTTTCTTCCTGTCAATCTTTTCTTCCGCCCTCTCAATCAGCGACAGGATGTCGCCCATTCCGAGAATGCGGGAAACGATACGGTCCGGGTAAAAAACTTCCAGGGCGTCATACTTTTCGCCCACGCCGATGAACTTGATGGGCTGGCCTGTCACGTGGCGAATGCTGAGCGCGGCGCCACCCCGCGCATCGCCGTCAAGCTTGGTGAGGATCACGCCCGTGGCGCCCAGCCGCTCGTGGAATTCCTGCGCGCTCTTTACGGCGTCCTGCCCTACCATCGCGTCGGCAACCAGCAGGACCTCGCTGGGGCGGAGGGTCGAGCGCAACTCGGAGACTTCCTTCATCAGCGGCTCGTCAATGTGCAGCCGGCCGGCCGTATCCACAATCAGCACGTCATGCCCGCGGTCACCCGCGTCCTTTTTCGCCGCCTGGGCAAGCTGAATGGGCGAATCGATGCCCTCGCCCGCAAAGCAGGGAATCCCGATCGCCTGCGCAATCACCGCCAGTTGCTCACGCGCCGCCGGCCGGTAAACGTCCGTAGAAACCAGCATAGGGCGCTTCTTTTTCTTGCTGAGCCACAGAGCCAGCTTGCCGGAGGTTGTGGTCTTTCCGGAACCCTGCAACCCCACCATCAGCAGAACCGTGGGGAATTCTTTGGAAAAAGTCAGCAGCGAGGCGTCACGGCCAAGGATATCCACCAGTTCATCGCGTACAATGCGCACCACTTCCTGCGCCGGCGTGAACGTGGCCCCAATCTCTTCGCCCATCGCGCGAACGCGGACTTTGTCGAGGAGCGCCTTGACGACGTTGAAATTGACGTCGGCCTCGAGCAGCGCCATGCGAACTTCACGCAATGACTCGTCAACGGCTTCCGGAGTCAGCGTGCCTCTGCCGCGAAGGTTCTTGAAGGCCTGCTGGAACTTATCTTGAAGAGCTTCAAACATCTACTTCCTCGCCTGCCACCCCTTCATCAGCCATACACCGCCTCCTCGCCCGGCGACGGGCGGGAAAGCTTCAAGCGGCAAAACCATTTATCTTATTTTACGCCACCCTTCCGGTCAAGGAAAGCCTCCGGATAAATTTCTCCCTCTCGTTAGATGTAAAATAAATAAGAGGCGTCACACTTACGTGCGGCTAACCTAAAAAAACCCATGAATCCTGCCTGATTCTTGCGAAAGAAGTCTTAAAAAGATTGAAAAATCGGACCACAAGCCCCAGGATGTAAGACAAGCGCTAAAGTGAAGAGCTCAAATTCTGAAAAGCCCGCACACGGCGGCAAGAAGCGTCACGCTTCAGCCGAGAATGCTGTAGCTATCATCGCAGTGGCGGGGATCTTCTGTCATTTGGTTTTTCGATTTCTCCTGAAATCGTCGCAGCTCACTTATGATCTTCCGCTATTTGCAGCCCTGGTGCTGGGCGGAACTCCACTCGTCTACGGGTTGCTTCGCAAGGTCCTTCGAAGGGAATTCGGGTCCGACCTGCTGGCCGGAATCTCGATTGTGGTCTCCGTCATTCTGGGGGAATACCTTGCGGGCACGCTGGTGGTCCTGATGCTTTCCGGGGGCAACGTTCTCGAGGCCTATGCGGTCCGCAGCGCATCATCGGTACTGGAGGCGCTCGCCAGGCGAATGCCCAGCATGGCGCATCGCAAACAAGACAACGCCATCACCGACATTCCCCTTGACGACATTAAAATCGGCGACACGCTGACGGTTTTTCCGCATGAAATCTGCCCTGTCGACGGCGTTGTCATCGCCGGCGAAGGAATTATGGACGAATCGTATCTGACCGGCGAGCCCTTTGAAATCTCCAAGACGCCCGGGGCGCGCGTCCTTTCAGGAGCCATCAACGGCGAATCCGCCCTCACCATCCAGGCGGAAAAGCTGGCAGTAGACTCGCGCTATGCCCGGATCATGGATGTGATGCAGAGGGCGCAGGAGAACCGGCCGCGCATCCGGCGAATGGGTGACCAGTTGGGCGCCTACTACACGCCCATCGCTGTGGCGCTGGCGCTCATTGCCTGGGCCTTCAGCGGAAACGCCGTGCGCTTTCTTGCCGTCCTGGTGATCGCGACGCCGTGCCCGCTGCTCATTGCCATTCCGGTGAGCATCATCGGCTCCATTTCGCTGGCTGCCCGCCGCGGAATCGTGGTGAAAGACCCCTCAGTGCTGGAGCAGCTCGATACCTGCAGGACCATCATCTTTGACAAGACCGGGACGCTCACCTACGGCCTGCCACACCTGACCCGGCAAATCGTTGCTCCCGGGCTTGGCCAGAACGAGGTCTTGCAGCTGGTGGCGAGCGTCGAACAATACTCCAAACATCCCCTCGCCAGGGCCATCCTAACTGCTGCGAGGGATGCAAACCTGGGCCTCGTTCACGCTGCCAGCATCAGCGAAGTTCCCGGCCGTGGCCTTCAGGGCAAAGTCCAGGGCCGAACCATTCGCATCACCAGCCGCGCGGGACTGATCAAAGAGTTTGGTACCCCTGAAACATCCCTGCCTCCGGTGACGGGCGGGCTGTCGTGCGAGATCGCGCTCGACGCCGCCTACGCTGCAACCTACATTTTCCACGATGCCCCACGTAAGGAAAGCAAGCCATTCGTGCAGCATCTCGGCAGGAAGCACGGTTTCGACAAGCTGATGCTGGTTTCAGGCGACCGCGAGAGTGAAGTGAAATATCTGGCAGACCTGGTGGGAGTGAAAGAGGTCTACGCCTCTCAAAGCCCGGAAGAAAAGGTGGGCCTTGTCCGCCAGGCAACGCTGGAAGCCAAAACGCTTTTTCTCGGTGACGGTATTAACGACGCTCCGGCCCTGATGACGGCCTCGATTGGCATAGCCTTTGGACATCACAGTGACATCACGGCAGAATCGGCCGGCGCAGTGATTATGGACACATCGCTCGAAAAAGTGGATGAGTTTTTCCACATCGCCAGACGCATGCGGGCCATCGCCCTCCAAAGCGCCCTGGGCGGTATGGCGTTGAGCATTGTGGGAATGTTTTTTGCCGCCGCAGGCTATCTGCCGCCGGTTGCCGGAGCAATCTGCCAGGAGGTCATCGATCTTTTCGCCATCCTCAACGCCATTCGGGCGGCCTTTCCTCCCAGGAGCCTGATCGACTTTTAGCGCCCGATCAGGTCGGTTCGAGATCCTGAAAGCCAACAACAGATTCCCCGCTGCGCTCGGAATGACAACCGAAATGCTCAGGGTGACGTCGCACAGGGAGCTTCTCTGCAACCTGTTAAATCTTGTGGGGAGAATTTGTTGGGAAGTTCGCTTGCAGTGACGCCCGGCTAACGCAAAGGCTCGTCGATTTCCCGCACCCAGTCCGGGCGTTTCAAGACCTCGCGGGGCTTCGATCCATCCGGAGGGCTGATGATCCCGTCGCGCTCCATCAGATCAAGCAGGCGGGCGGCGCGTCCGTATCCCAGACGCAGGCGGCGCTGCAAAAGCGAAGTGGAGGCTTTGCCGGATTCCACCACCACGCGAACAGCATCCTCGTAAACCGCGTCCAGTTCTGAAGCATCCGTGTCGTCGTCCGGGTCGATGCTGTGGTCGTCCTTGTCCCGGACAGGCTTGAGAAATTCGTCATTGTATTCGGGCTCGCGCTGCTGCTTGCACCACTCGACGACCCTGTCGATCTCCTTTTCGCTCACCATGGCGCCGTGCATGCGGACAAGACGCGCCGTCCCGGGCGGAAGGACGAGCATGTCACCACGTCCCAGCAGAGCTTCAGCCCCGTTGGAATCCAGAATCGTCCTCGAGTCCACTTTTGAGGCCACCCGAAAAGCGATGCGGGAAGGCAGGTTCGCCTTAATCAAACCGGTAATGACGTCAACCGAGGGCCGCTGGGTGGAAAGGATCAGATGGATGCCCACAGCGCGGGCCATCTGGGCCAGTCGCGTGATGGATTCTTCGACACCCTGCGGTTCCACCATCATCAGGTCCGCCAGCTCATCAATGACGATCATGATGTAAGGCAAGGGCCGGGCCCGTTCCGGATCGGCGTCAAAAAGATCAAGCGTCGCAGTCTCATCAAACAGCTTGTTAAATTGTTCAATGTTCCGCACGCCCTGCTCGGCCAGCAACTTTAACCGGCGTTCCATCTCCATGGTGGCCCGGCGAAGAACATTGGCAGCCTGCTTGGGCTCTGTAACGATGGGCGTGAACAGATGAGGAATGCCGTCGTAAAGATTCAGTTCCAGCCGCTTGGGGTCAATCAGGATCACCTTGACCTCATCTGGCGTTGCCTTGTAAAGGATCGAGACAATAAAGGAATTGATGGCCACGCTCTTGCCGGTGCCGGTGGAACCGGCAATCAGGAGGTGGGGCATCTGCGCCAGATCAGCAACCCGGATTTTCCCGGTGATATCTTTGCCCAGGGAGAGCACCAGCCTGGACTTGTGGCTGTTGAATTCACTTGACTCGATGGTTTCGCGCAATTGGATGGTTTCGCGATGCGCGTTGGGGACCTCGATGCCAACCGTAGACTTGCCCGGAATCCTCTCAATCAGGATGGATTCGGCTTTCAGGGCAAGGCAAAGATCGTCCGCCAGGTTAACGATGCGGCTGTACTTGATGCCCGCTTCAGGCTTGAATTCGTAAGTAGTAACCACCGGGCCGGGGTGAATCTGCGTGACCGTGCCGGTGACACCGAACTCCGCAAATTTCTCTGTCAGCCTGAGCGCGCGGTCTTTCAGTTCGTTCTCATCGATTCTCTCTTCCGGGTCAGGCGGCTTGAGCAACGAGGTGCTGGGCAGTTTATAGCGCCCGTGGTTTTTGCCGGAAGGCCGGGGAGGCTTGGGCACCTCCTCCTCGGCCGCTGGAGGTTGATTTTCCGGAGTACGTTCGATAATTTCAGGACTCAGTGTGCCGAGGCCTTTGGTCACCGGCGGGGCGGCCTGGTTTACAGTAATCATCGGGGCCTCATTTTTCGGCTCCGTGCGCGGCGAGAGCTGGCTCGCCTCTTGCATCACCACAGGCTGCCTGCCCGCAGCCTTTGTGCGTTCAATCTGGAGTCGCAGGCGCTCTGCGCGACGCCTTTCGCGCCACTCCTGCCAGCGGACGACCAGTCTCCCCACAAATGCAAATCGTCTTTGCAGGATGGCCAGCAGGGCTGAAAATGAAAATCGCGTAACGAGAAAAAGCGATGTCAAAAACAGCGCCGCAGCAACAATCGCGGCGCCCAGTGGGTTCAGGACGTTGACCAACCCGATGGCCACCAGATATCCCACCAGGCCGCTTCCGTGGATCACGCCGTGGATCTCTGGCGTATAAGGAAACAGGTGCAGCAAGGCGCCCAGTGATAATATCAAGAGCACCAGCCCAAACAATTTGGACCAGGGAGCCTCCAGGGGTTTTGTCCGAATAAGTCTGAAGCCTGCAACAAAAAGAGCTACAGGAATCGCATAGGCCGTCCAACCCAGCAATTGCTGGAGAAGGTCGGCGCCATAAGCTCCGATCAATCCAATCCAGTTGTGGATGACCCCTGTGGCAACGCCGCTCGTGTCAAGAGAAGGATCGCGGGGAAAATAGGAGACCAGGCTGCACAAAACCAGCAGGCCCAGAATCAGCGACAGAAAGCCTACCAGTTCAGCAAAGCGCTCCGATGCCATCAGCGAATGGCCGGAGGACTTCCTGGTAAGGTCCCTTTTGGCAGTTGAAGAGGAGGTTGGCATGCGCCGAATTCTCTCCCGGAAAACTCACTTTCTGCGGCCGCCCTTCAGGCCGCAGGTTCGCATTTCTAGGAATGCTTTTCGCCGGGCCTCAGGCACGGCATTGGACGCGGTGGCGCGATCCCCGCCCGTCCAAAAATATTATCACGGCTGGTGAAATACGGAAACAACGAATATTCCGGCGGTCCGGCGCCCAGGAATTGGACCGGGGCGACTCCGACTTTGATATTCTGAGCTTAAACTTCCAGCACGACTGGCAGAACCATGGGACGCTTGCCGGTTTCCTGGTCAAAATGGCGGCGCAAAGCCGTGCGAATCTTCTCCTTAATAACACCCCAGTCGGCAATCTCCTCGGTATTGGAGACCTCGATGGTCTTGAGGATCACTTGCCGCGCGCTCTCCACCAGATCGTGCGCTTCCTCCATTGGAATAAAACCGCGCGAAACAATTTCCGGCGGGACCTCAAGCCGCCCGGTATGCTCGTTGATGGCCAGAATCGGAATTACGATGCCGTCGGCCGAAATGTGGCGCCTTTCTTTCAGAATGACGTCGCCCACCTCGTCCAGCGTTCCGATATCGATACAGACTCGCCCCACCGGAACGCGATTAACCTTCTTCGCTCCCTGGCCATCAAATTCCAGCACGTCGCCGCTTTCAAGCAAAAAGACATTTTCCGGCGGAATTCCCACCCGCTTGGCCGCCTCCGAATGCTGGAAAAGCTGGCGATATTCGCCGTGAAGCGGGACAAAGAAGCGTGGACGGACGAGGTTGAGCATCAGGTTTGTCTCCTCCGCGCTGCCGTGCCCGGAAACATGCACCGGCGGATGGCTTCCGTCATCGTAATAGATATGCGCCCCGCGGCGATAGAGATGGTCGATCATGCGGAAAATGGACTTCTCGTTCCCGGGAATGACACGCGCAGAAATCACCACTTCATCACCCGGCTCCACCGATGCCCAGCGGTGACGATTGACGGCCACGCGCGGAAGCGCAGCCATGGGTTCACCCTGGCTGCCAGTGAGCACCACAACAACCTGTGACCGGGGCAGGTTTCGGAGCTCTTGCGGCTCAACCAGCAAACCCGGCGGGATGTGCAGCTTTCCCATTTGCTGGGTGATGTCGGCAATCTGCATCATGCTTCGCCCCAGAAAGCAGAGGCGGCGTCCGCGTTCATGCGCAAGGTCGGCCACAATTTGCAGGCGATGGACAGAAGTAGAGAAACAGGAAATGAGCACCCGCCCTTCGGCAGCCGTTATGATTTCAGACAGGCGCTCACGAACGGCGCGCTCGGAAGGCGTGATGCCGGGCCGTTCGACGTTCGTGGAGTCCGAGAACAGCGCCAGAACTCCCTTGCGGCCATAATCAGCCAGCGTGTGCAGGTCGCTCTGCCGCTGGTCCATCGGTGTCGGGTCGAATTTGAAGTCACCCGTGTGAATGATGGTTCCGGCAGGCGTGGTGATGGCCAAGGCTCCCGATTCAATAATGCTGTGGGTGAGATGGATGAACTCCACGTGGAATGGGCCGAGGTCAAAAGGCGTAGCAGGCTTCATCTCGCGCGTTTCAACGCTTTCTTCGAGACCATGCTCAACCAGCTTTGCCTTTACCAGCGCCAATGTGAATGAAGTTCCGTAAACCGGCGCACCGATCTCATCCAGAAGGTAAGGCAGCGCTCCGATGTGGTCTTCGTGGCCATGGGTGAGCAGGATGGCCCTGATGCGGTGCTGGATCTGGCGGAGATAAGTGAAGTCGGGGATGATGATGTCGACCCCGGGCAGTTCGGAGTCCGGGAACATCACGCCGCAGTCAACCACAACGGCATGATCGCCATACTCGAAGACCATCATGTTCATGCCGAACTCGCCGAGGCCTCCGAGGGGAATGGCTCGTAACTTGTTATCAGAATTTGAGATGTTGGCTCCTCCTTAATTTCGCAAAAATCTTATCATAGTCCCGGGAAACCCGCAGGTTTGATACCTGCACGGCAGGAAAACGCCCGCCCATCATTACTGGCAGCCTTCCCGGAGGGCTGAAAAGAGCGCAACAAACTGCTCAAGCGAAAGCTCTTCAGCACGCGCCTGCAGGGGCAATTCGAGATGTTCAAGTTCCGCCTCAACTCTCTGCCGCGCATAAGTGGGGACAAGGCAATTCAACAGCTTCTTCCGCTTGTGGGCAAAAGACTGCTTCAGGAATCGCAGAAAATCCTTCTGGTTTTCCGGGCTCACGCTCGGCCCCGCTGTGTGCATCTCAAACTTCACAAAGGCTGAACGGACTTTGGGCGGCGGGGTAAAAGCCCCGGGTGGAATCTGGAGCACCACGCGAGGTGAAGAATAGAGCCTGGAGAAAACCGTCAGATATCCGTAATCGGGCGAACCCGGTTGTGCGGCCAGCCGGTCCGCAACCTCGCGCTGAACCAGCAACCCCATGGCACGAATCTGCGCGGCAAATCCCAGCACATGATGGATGATCGGCGAAGTGATGTAGTAAGGAACATTACCGAATATGTGGCACCGCTCCATGTTGTAAGCGCGGCAAATCTCCCCGAGGTCCGATTGGAGTACGTCGGCTTGGATGATTTCGACATTGGGCGAATGCCGGAAGTCTTGCCGAAGCTCGCCTGCCAGTTCGGAATCGAGCTCGATGGCCACCACGTTGCCCGCGCGCAAAGCCAGCAATCCGGTCACAGCGCCATGCCCCGGTCCAATCTCAATGACCAGGTGATCGGAACGCAGCTCAAGAACATCAGCAACGCGGGAGCAATAACCGGGATCAGACAAAAAGTGCTGCCCCAGCTTTGGCCGTCGGTGTTTAATCATTAGAAATTGCCAATATGGCGGTTTGACTACGCTAAAATCCTGTCCGTTCCCTCCCATGGGGCCTGTAGCCAGAACCTTGACTTTGCTGACTTCATCCTCTAATTTAGCTTATTAAGTGTGTGTAGCAAATTCAGTGGATTACCCGAATGAAAATAGTTTTTGTGGCGTCCGAGAGTGTGCCTTACTCGAAAACGGGGGGCCTGGCGGATGTCGTGGGCGCTTTGCCCAAGGCGCTCGTATCTCTCGGCTACGAAATTGAGGTCTTTCTTCCCCGCTACAAAATCACCAAGCCTGGAGCCGTGGTCCCGGGCGCAGGCAACATCACGGTGCCTCTCTCCGGCGGCTTCAAGTTTGCGCCCATCCAGATTGCCGGCGAAGCAAACGGCGTTCGGACCTATCTGATGGAATGCCCGGAATACTTTGACCGCGATCAGCTCTACATGGCAGGCGGCAAGGATTATCCCGACAACGCCCAGCGTTTTGCGGCATTTTCAATGGCGGCGCTGGAATTCCTGAAGCGCTCTTCCACGCCGCCGGCGGTAATCCATTGCCATGATTGGCAATCTGCTCTCGTCCCTGTCTACCTGCGGAGCCTTTACGCGAAAGACCCGTTTTATCAAAATACGTCGGTGCTGTTCACCATCCATAACATCGGCTATCAGGGCCTGTTCCCTCCCGAGATTATGGCTGAAATTTCGGTTGATAGGGGCCTGTTCAGAATCGAAGGGCTGGAGTATTACGGGAAAGTCAGCCTGCTGAAAGGCGGAATAGTTTTTTCAGATTACGTTTCAACCGTAAGCCAGAAGTATGCCCAGGAGATCCAGACCGATGAATTCGGGTGCGGGCTTGAGGGCGTCTTGCGAAGCCGGGCCAGCCATCTCGTGGGGATTCTGAACGGCGTGGACTACGACGATTGGAATCCCGCCACCGACAAATTGATACCGGCGAATTACAACCCGCGAGAGATGAAAGGGAAGGAAATCTGCAAAAAGCGGCTGCTTGAGTCGATGGGCGCGCAGAATCCCGACCTGGACCGCCCGGTCCTCGGCATTGTGTCCAGGTTTGTGCAGCAAAAGGGATTTGACCTGATCGCGCAAGTCGCCGGCGAACTGATGCGTGAAGAACTTTACATCGCTGCACTCGGAACGGGCGAGCCCGAATACGAGGAACTGTTCCGGTCTCTCTCGGCGAAATATCCGAACAAATTCCTGGTCAAGGTGGGCTATGACAATACCCTGGCCCACCAGATCGAGGCGGGCGCCGATATGTTCCTGATGCCGTCTCGCTATGAACCCTGCGGACTGAACCAGATCTACAGCATGAAATATGGTACAGTGCCGGTGGTCAGGGCAACGGGCGGACTGGATGACACCGTTCAGCCCTTCGATGGCGAAAAGGGAACCGGGTTCAGGTTCCGGCAGTATTCGCCAGTGGCTTTGCTCGCTTGTCTTCAGCGGGCGATTGCCACCTTCCGCGACCGGGAGGCATGGCTCAGACTGCAGCAGAACTGCATGCAGGAAGACTTTTCGTGGACCCAGTCGGCCAGGAAATACGCAAACCTGTACGAAAGTCTTTATGCCAGCAGGGTTCAGGGAGCAGCGACATAAGCTATCGTGTCTTCTTAAAATTCGTTTTTTACCTGGAGGGTTCAACAGATGGCTGGAGGTAACATTCTGGAGTTTAGCGATCAAAATTTCGAGCAGGAAGTTTTAGGGTCAGACAAGCCGGTGCTCGTGGATTTCTGGGCTGAGTGGTGCGCGCCCTGCCGGATGATTGCGCCTGCGGTTGAAGCAATCGCCGGTGAATATGCCGGTCGGGCGAAAGTCGGGAAGCTGAATGTGGACGAGAACCAGTCGGTGACAAGCCGCTACAACATCCGCAGCATTCCCACGCTCCTGGTGTTCAAGAACGGGCAAATCAAGGAGCAGCTTGTCGGGACAACTTCAAAAGACAATCTCGCCAAGCTCCTGGACAAAAATCTCTAGCCTGGTTGCACCCTGAACTACAGGCAGGACCTGGAAGCCTTTCCCTGGTCCTGAAGACGGGATGAACGTTCGTGCTGTGGGGCCCATCCGTTCTCTTAATCAGGATACAATGTGACGAAGAAGGCAGATATCTGAAGGTATGAAAACAAGCGCGGAAAATTCCAACGTTGCCATCGTCGGCGTCCAATGGGGCGACGAAGGCAAGGGCAAGATCGTCGATTCTCTTTCAGAACATTTCGACATCATTGCCCGCTACCAGGGCGGCGCCAACGCCGGGCACACGGTAGTCGCCGGCGACAAGAAGTTCATTTTGCAACTGGTTCCTACGGGAATCCTGCGGCCGGGGAAAATTGCCGTTATCGGCCAGGGAGTTGTTATTAACCCGGAGGCTCTGCTCAACGAGCTCGACGGACTCGAACACAACGGGGTCGACACCCGCGAGAGGCTGAAAATCAGCGACCGCGCCCATCTGATTATGCCCTACCATCGCAGCCACGAGGTGGCAGCGGAACAGGCGCGCGGCGTTGGGAAAATCGGCACAACAGCAAAGGGAATCGGCCCCACTTATGAAGACAAATCCGGCCGGCGCGGACTTCGTACCGGCGATCTCCGCAACCCCGAGGCCTTCCTGCGGAAATGCAAGGCCGTGCTTTCGGAAAAGGACCGGATTGCCTCAGCGTTGTTTGATGGCGCCCCGTTCGGCACTGACGGGTGGATCGGCGAATACATCGAGATGGCCCGCGATCTGATTCCAATGCTCGTCGATACGTCGGAGTATCTGAATGACGCCATTGACCAGGGAAAGCGGGTCCTGTTTGAAGGCGCACAAGGCACATTGCTGGACATCGACCACGGGACCTATCCGTTTGTAACGTCATCAAGCGCCTGTGCCGGTGGAGCGTCGACCGGCACAGGTGTAGGGCCGGGCCGGATCGGGACCGTGATTGGAATCTCAAAAGCTTACACAACCCGCGTCGGCAGCGGACCTTTCCCAACAGAAATCCACGATTCTGCCGGCGAAGCATTAAGGGCAAGGGGAGGCGAATACGGTGCCGTGACTGGGCGACCGCGCCGCTGCGGCTGGTTCGACGTACCGGCAGCGCGCTATGCTGCCAGGGTGAACGGGCTGAGCGCCATCATCATCACCAAGCTCGACATCCTGGACACTCTTGAGGAAATTCCGGTGGGCATGGAATACGAGTACGAGGGAAAACGCTTCACAAGCTTTCCGGCCGACGTCGATATTCTCGATCAGGTCAAGGTTCACTATCGCGTTCTTCCCGGCTGGAAAGAACCGACTTTCGGTTTGCGGGATTTCGCAAAACTTCCTCAAAAAGCGCAGGATTATCTGCACTTCCTTTCTGATCAAGTGGGGGTGGAAATTGCGATGGTTTCAACAGGCCCCGAGCGGGAACAGACCATCTGGCGCGACGAAAGCCGATTCGCCCGTCTTATCGCTTCAAGATAATCACGATTCCGGCGGAGCTTTGCCGCAACTGAGCACAACTCCATGAAGGCTGGCGCGCCTCAAGCACCGAAGACGCTGAATTTTGAGCAGGCCTTATCAGAAGTTGAGGCCCGGCTCACGGCTGCGGGCGTGGCTCCTGCGGCAGAGATTGTCTCCCTCGCCGAGGCGTGGGGCCGGGTTCTTGCGGAAGACATCCAGGCGGACCGCGATTACCCTCCCTTTGACCGCTCCACACGCGACGGCTTCGCCGTGCGGTCACAGGACGTGGCACAAGCAGGCGCTGTGCTCACGCTGGATGGCGAAGTCCGCGCAGGTGAATACTTCAAGGGAGAGATTGGCCCTGGCCATTGTGCCGCCATCATGACCGGAGCGCCCCTGCCCACGGGCACAGATGCCGTGGTCATGGTTGAATACACCCGGACTGAGGACGATAAAGTACGGACCGAAAGGTCGGCTGCGCCTTTCGAGAACGTCGTTCACAAAGGCAGCGAGGCCCAGGCCGGACAGACGGTCCTGCCAAAAGGGAGGCGGCTCCGACCCGGCGAGGTGGGGCTGCTCGCATCCGTAGGCATGGTGAAACTGGCCGTGTATTTGCGCCCGCAAATCGCCATCCTTCCGACGGGAGATGAAGTGGTCCCGATTGGCCGAAAGCCAGAATGGTACCAGGTGCGAAACAGCAATTCTGCAATGCTGGCGGCCGTGGTGGCTTCGGCGGGCGGGACCCCGTGCGAAATGGGCATTGGCCCCGACCGGAAAGAAGCCTTGCGAAGCCTCATCGTAAAGGCTCTGGAAGCCGATATGCTCCTGCTGAGCGGTGGAGTGTCGATGGGGAAGTACGATCTTGTTGAGGACGTGCTCGAAGATCTGGGTGCGGAGTTCTATTTTCGAAGTGTTGCCATTCGGCCCGGCAAGCCTCTGGTCTTCGGTCGTGTGCAGGGCAAGTTCTTTTTTGGTCTGCCGGGAAATCCCGTCTCCAGTTTTGTGACGTGCAACCTGTTCGCCCGATCCGCGATCGGTGTGCTGATGGGAAGCGGGTTTGAACGCCCGCGCTTCCTCCGTGCAAGGCTGGCAAAATCGGTCCGCCATAAAACGGGCTTGACCATTTTTATGCCGGCAAGGATTGATATGCGGAACGCCGAACCCGCTGTCTGTC
>DASSJE010000248.1:0-5641 GCA_035691365.1 Terriglobia bacterium | reverse complement strand
AACAGCCACGATCGGCAGAAAAGTTAGCGCCGTCCCTAAATCAGGCTCAAGCGCCACCAGGATCCCCGGCACCCCCGCCAGAAGTCCTAGCTTTACCAGCTCCCCCCATGTGACAGCTTTGTTGCGCCTTTCGGAGAACAGTGCCGCCACTCCCAATATTATAACCAACTTGACAAGTTCTGACACTTGTAAAGTGAATCCGCCGATCTGCACCCAGCGATGGGTCCCGGCCAGACGCGGTCCTGCCACCAGAACTGCCACCAGGGCCAGAATGCTGAGAAGATAAAGCCAGGGAATGTGGACCAGAAACATGTGATAGTCCATCTGGCTCACGATAACCGTCAGAGCACAGCCCAAAAGTATCCAATAGATCTGTTTCTTGAACTGCCCGGCCAGGACTGTCTGGGTGGTGGTGCTGTAGATTTCGAGAAGCCCTATGCCGGCAATGGCGAGCGCCAGCCCGAACAGGATCCAGTCAAAATCATGGAAATGAAGTGAATTTCTCATTGTTTGAAAATCATCTCAGGGATCGGTTGCCGTGGTTTCAGACTTTGATTTGCCGGTCACTTGGCTCACCAGTTGCGCCGGAGTCTGCTTGTTCCCCTTCCCCTCATAATAGGCCTTGATCACTTCTCCGGCGATGGGAGCGGCCACTGATGAGTGCTGGCCCTCCATGACCAGTACGGCAACGGCAATGTCAGGATTCGGCGAAGGCGAATAGCCAACAAACCAGGCATTGTTCCTGAAGTCCGCTTTACTGGAGGAGTTGTGGTGCTGCGTACTGACCACCTGGGCCGTTCCCGTCTTGCCGGCCACGTTCAGCCCCTGACACCGGGCGCCGGCTCCAGTGCCGCCCGCCTCGTTCACCACCCCCCACATCCCATTGGTTACAGCCTGCACGGTGGTTTCGTGAAGCGGAAAGCGGTTGGTGGAATCAGCCGGCGGGTCTAAACCCAGATCTTCCAGTTCCTTGCTAAATGCCAGATGTGGCCGGAGGAAGGTGCCGCCGGAAGCGATTCCGCCAATGGTGTAAGCCACCTGCAGGGGCGTCACCTGCAGGGCGCCCTGGCCGATCGCCACGGAGATCGTTTCTCCCGGCCACCATTGCCGGTGAAAAACCTTCCTGACCCATTCCGGAGAAGGGACCAGCCCGGAATCTTCATCCGGCAGATCAACTCCCGTCCGGTGCCCCAACCCCAGATGATCGGCATAGAAATCGATCTTCTGGATGCCCAGCATTTTACCCAGGGTATAGAAGTAATCATCGCAGGAGCGGACGATGGCCTTGTGGAAGTCCACCTGCCCGTGCACGTGCCAGTCATGGAACGTGTGCCCGTAGATGGTAACCTGCCCGTGGCACTCGATCGTGAAATCAGGCTTGATGGCCCCGGTTTCAAGCCCTGTGGCCCCGGTAATGACCTTGAAAATCGATCCTGGCGCCAGTTGCGCCTGGATGGCTTTGTTCATCAGCGGATGCAGGGGATCGGTTGTGAGGTCCCGCCAGAGCTTGACAGAAATACGGTGTGTGAAGTCATTTGGATCAAACGTTGGATGGCTCACCATGGCCAGCACTTCACCCGTGCGCGGGTCCAGCGCCACCACCGCTCCGGGTTTGTCTCCCAGCGCAGCTTCGGCAGTCATTTGCAGATTCAAATCCAGAGTCAGCCGCAGATCATGGCCCGGCAGCGCGTTCACGGTGCCGAGGGTCCCAACTTCCTGGCCGCGACTGTTCACCACCACCTGCCGCATTCCGTCACGCCCCCGAAGCAGCGAGTTGTACTCCCTTTCGATGCCGAATTTTCCGGCGACATCCCCGGGACGGTAATTTGATCCGGGCCTGGCGAGGTCTGCCTGCGACACTTCCCCCACGTAACCGAGCACCGCAGCGCCGACGCCATGCTTGGGGTAAAAGCGCTGCTGAGACTGGATGATGTCGATTTCAGGGAACTCGGCCCGGTGTGCGTCAATAAACGCGACATCTTGGAGCGAGGCTGCCTGCTTGAGTACCACAGGCTGATACCGCGGCAACTTCGCCGAACGCCTGATCATGTCCCGCACGTCGGCAGGGTCAAGGTCCAGCGCGCCGGCGATCTTTGCGAGGTGGACGTCGCTTAACTGCGCGGCATTTTCGCGGTTCAGCAGGATGGTGAATGATGGAAAATTATCAACCAGAACGCGGCCGTTTCGGTCAAGAATCCGGCCCCGCGGGGCGATAACGGGAAGTTCCCGAATCCGGTTGTGCTCCGCCGCCTCCAGCATACGGGCATGCTGCTGGATTTGCAGGCGCCAGTAACCCACCAGCAGCCCAATAAAGATAGCTGCTACACAATATTCCAGGAAGGTAATCTTCCAGGACGGAAACCGCTCGTCCTCCGGGAATCGAACCTGCATTACAAATGAACTTTCATCGGGAACCTTTCAGACGCACAAAAGCCCCGACTCCTCTCTCTCAATCGTACCGTAATTCAACGGCCCGGCGCGACCTCGAGGACCACAGAATTCCCCTCCCGTTAACCCCAAAACATAACACACTCTGATTCGCAAGTTAAAGAAATAGTTATCCCTCTTTCCACATCCTCCCGGCAGCATTCACATGTGATTCATAGCGGTCGGGCAGGAACGAGGCTGAGGGCGTTCTGGCGGTAAACCGTCAGGCCCGCTTCCTGAGGCGATCGAACAGCAGAAACAGAATCAGGCCCAGCGCTATATTCACGACCGCGGAGGTCAGAATGTGCATTGAATCGAAGGGGACCTGTAATCCAAGTAATTGATGAACAAGGAGATAATTGAAGCTGTTGTGGATAATGACCAGCGAGCCAATCAGCAGCCCCCGAACCAGAAGATTGTCAAATTCCAGCTTCAAGCCGGCCGTCGCCGCAAGGTAACCCACCAGAGTCTTGGCCATGCCCATCTGGCCCATATATCCATGGGAGAGGGCGTCCTCCAGCAGCCCCACGCCCATTCCAAATGCCGTGCCGAAGATCTGGTTCTCTCGGATCATCGAGAAATAAACCGTGACCAGCAACGGGAATTGGAAAACGCGTGCCACCGGCAGGGTAGGAGGAAGCGTAACCTCCAGCAGCACGCTGGCAAAAACAATCAGCGACAGAACTGCCGGGTGGGCACGGAACGCCTCCTTTGGTCGATGGCGATAGACATCCATTTCATCCACCCGCGATGGTTTGCCGCTGCTTCTGCAACAGGGCCGGGGAGGCAAAAAAACTCTCCGGCAAAAACAGCCAACAGTTGGAGTTACGGAAACGAATCCGGCCCTGCCCTCAATGGGGCGGGTGATGTCCCACTTCTTCTTGCGTCGAGGTGGACTTGAAAACAACCAGAACGTCCTCAAGCCGATCGAGGGTGGCCGCCGGCTTGACGGTAATCCGCCGATAAATGTTGCCTTCCTCAGACTTCACCACATGCCCCACCAGCAAGCCCTTGGGATAAACCTGATCCAGGCCGGAGGTAATCACGGCTTCTCCCGCTGGCACATTCTGGTCATCCATCACATAATGCAGTTCGCATTGGCCCAGCCCGGCGCCCTTCAAAATCCCCTGGATGCGGCTTTTTTCCAACAGGCAGCCTACGCCACAGGTGGGGTCCGTTACCAGCAGGACTTGCGCGGTGTGGGCATAGGCCGCTGCAATTTTTCCCACCACGCCTTCAGGCGTGATGACCGGCATGTCAGCCTCCAGCCCTGCATCCCGCCCTCGATCGATGACGACCGTAGTGGAGCCTTCCTGCGGGCTTGAAGCGATCACTTGAGCCGCGACGGTCTTATAAGGTGATTGCTCTTTGAATTGCAGCAGAGCTTTCAAGCGTTCAAGCTCGGCGGCTTCTTCTGAGAGTTGTTGAATCCGTGCGCGGGCCAGAACCAGTTCCGATCCCACCTTCTGATCAGCATTCCTGTACGCCCACAGGTCATGGACTGAAGTCCAGGCCCCTGCAGTGCCGTCGATGGCGCCGTGCAAACCCCGCTCAAATGGGCCGAAAATTCCGGCGGCCCAGACGTTGATTAGCCTGACGTTTTGATTTCGGGTGACCTGAATAGACAGAAGCAGGAGCTGGCCGATCATCACCCCCAGCAGCACAAAAAAGGACGTGTGCCTCGCAACAATCCCTGGCATCCAGGAGTTCTCATCGAATTGTGTGAAGGCACTTCGTTTCAACGCAAGCCGTTTTAGTCCGGGTCCTGCCGGATTGCTGAAGGCCGCCCCGTGAATGGGCTATTCCAGAGCTGCTTGTCTGCCATCCTGCGCCCTCCGTGACTCTTGGGCCGCCACGGCAGCGCAAAATGCAGGAGCGTTCAGCAACCTTTTCGCGCCGGTCCCCGGCAACTTCTGCGCGCTGCGAACCGCCCACGCGCCTTCAGTACAGAAAGCGCGAATCCCCCCGTCCCGGAGAGCCTTCTATTCTATAGCAACCCGGCGCAGCAGATTAAAGTCCGTTAGCATCCGTCCCGTACCCAGCACCACGGAAGCCAGCGGGTCCTCGGCAATAGAGACAGGCAGTCCGGTTTCCTCACGGATGCGCTTGTCGAGGTTTTTCAGCAGTGCGCCTCCCCCCGTCAGCACAATGCCGCGGTCGGAAATGTCTGCGGAGAGTTCCGGCGGAGTCCGCTCCAGCGCCACGCGGATGGCGTTGATGATGGTGGCGACGCATTCTGAAAGGGCGTCGCGGATTTCGGAATCATCAATCGTGATGGTTTTGGGAACGCCTTCCAGCAGGTGCCGGCCCTTGATCTCCATGGTCTGCGGTTTTTCGAGGGGGAATGCCGAGCCGATTTCCATTTTGATCTGCTCGGCCGTCCTTTCGCCCACCAGCAGGTTGTACCGGCGCTTCAAATAGGCGGTGATGGCCTCATCCATCTCGTTCCCGGCCACCCGCACGGAGCGGCTGTAGACAATGCCCGAAAGTGAAATCACCGCGATGTCGGTGGTGCCCCCGCCGATGTCGACAATCATGCTTCCGGAAGGTTCGGTGATCGGCAGGCCGGAACCGATGGCGGCCATCATGGCCTGTTCCACCAGGTAGACCTCGCTGGCCTTGGCACGGAACGCCGAATCCTGCACGGCGCGTTTTTCCACCTGTGTGATTTCCGAAGGCACGCCGATCACAATGCGCGGATGGACGAACATCTTGCGGTTGTGGGCCTTCTGGATAAAGTAATTCAGCATTTTTTCCGTCACCTTGAAGTCGGCAATGACACCGTCTTTCAAGGGACGGATCGCCACAATGTTGCCGGGCGTGCGGCCCAGCATCTCCTTGGCCTCGCGCCCCACGGCCTCGATGTCACCGTTCAGCTTGTTGATGGCTACAATGGAAGGCTCGTTGACGATGACGCCTTTGCCTTTCGCGTAAACCAGCGTGTTGGCCGTGCCGAGATCGATGGCGAGGTCTGAAGAAAAAACACTGAAGAGAGAGCGAAAACTCATTCCTTTAATGAATCCCTTTCTCAGAACGAATGACTGTCTGGTTATGCTACTCGATCACGACCGTTTTTCGGATGGTATTGGTGTTGCCTTTCCGGTCCTGCGCCGTGATGGTGATCTGGTTTGAGCCTTTTCTGGGAAGCGAAGACGTAAAGTGCCGGAACGTCCCGTCCGCCGCAATATTAAACACCTGCTGCTTGTTGATGATC
>DASSJE010000247.1:0-3015 GCA_035691365.1 Terriglobia bacterium | reverse complement strand
AGAAGCGGGAATTTGAGAAAATCCGCGAAGAGCGCTTGAAGTTTTTTGACGAGTACGACCGCGCGGTGCCGAAAGACATGTACGCTTTTGCCCAGATGACGACCGAGGCCACAACCGATGAAGAATATCTGCAGGCGATGTACCAGAAAATGCGGATCAGGGTGGCGCTGATTGGAGTCGAGTCGTTTTCTGAAGAAGGTTTGCGGAGCGCCGGGAAGTTGTGGAATCCAGTCGGCGAGAGGATGGTCCAGTCCATCCAGAAAATCCAGGACAGCGGCATCTTCGTCTTGAGCTCGATCATTTGCGGCCTTGAATCCGATACGGTCCAGTCCATCCGAACGATGCGAAATTTTGCGACGGAGTCCGGTACCCTGTTCGCTCAGTTTACGGTTTTCAACCCCTACCCCGGCACCAAAGATTTTTATGAAATGATGAGCGACCGGAAGAACCTCGCAAAACCGGGCTTCCATCCCAAGCATCAAACTCAAATCCTTTATGACGATTACTGGCTGAAACCTCTGAGGCCCGTGGACATCATCAAGCACCCGAACATGACCAAAGATGATTTGCACACGGAGAATAAAAAGTGCTGGGACAGTTTTTACTCGCTGGGCGAGAGTTTCAAACGGAGCCGGTGCGGGTCCGCCAAAGGATGGTCGCTGCCGGCGCGGCTGACGTATCTCCTGGTCTGCCTGCTTTTCAAACGGGCCTATGCGGGCTATGGGATGGCGGCTGACAGCGTTCGAAGAAAGAAAAACGGTACGGTGACTAAAGTGATGATCAAGGCTGCAGTGAGCGCCTACAACCGCTTTCATCGTGAGAAACATATGCGATTAAGAATGCGCGTGCTGCCCACTCCGCTGGGGGTAGCGAACGAGGCACTGGAGGGACTGCAGTTGCCCGAAGAGTCTGGCGTGGGCGGAGACTGAGAACCGCTCACTTCGAGGAGTCGAAAACCATACCGACAACTGCCTGTGCCAGCCGGCTGGATCAGGCGGTTTCCCGCCTTTTTCGTGAGATAATCACAAATTAGCAATTCGCAATCGAGCAGATAACCGCAGGCCGGGAGCAGCAGGTCCGCGCAATCCGCCATTCTGGAGAGAAACTGATGAAGGCACTGGTCAAAAGCCGGGCAGAGCGCGGCCTGTGGGTCGAGGACGTTCCGAAGCCCACGATCGGAATCAATGACGTTCTAATCCGCGTGCAGTTGACGGGCATCTGCGGCACCGATCTGCACATTTTTGAATGGGACGACTGGGCGAAGAAGGCCATTCCCGTGCCCCTGGTGATCGGCCACGAATTTGTGGGCGAGATCGCGGAGGTCGGCTCGAATGTCAGCGACTTTGCGCCCGGCATGGTCGTCAGCGGCGAGGGTCACGTGGTGTGCGGGCGCTGCCGGAATTGCCTGGCAGGACGCCGGCACCTGTGCGCGCATTCCAAAGGAGTAGGCGTCGGCCGGCCGGGCGCGTTTGCTGAATACATTGTGCTGCCCATGAGCAATATCTGGCGGCACAGCCCCAGGGTGCCGCTGGAAATCGCATCCATCTTTGACCCGTTTGGCAACGCGGTCCACACGGCCCTGCAATTCCCGGTGCTGGGTGAGGACGTGCTGATCACCGGAGCGGGGCCCATCGGGCTGATGGCCGCGGCGGTGGTGCGGCATGCCGGCGCGCGCTTTGTGGTGATCTCCGACCTGATTCCCGAGCGCCTGAAGCTGGCGGAAAAGATGGGCGTGACGCGAGCCATTGATCCTCGAAAGACTCCTCTCGAGCAGGTGCAGAAAGAACTGGGCATGCAGGAAGGATTTGACGTGGGCCTTGAGATGTCCGGCAACCCGGCGGCATTCCGCAGCATGCTCAGCAACATGAGCCACGGCGGCAGGATCGCCATGCTCGGCATCCCCAACCAGGAGATGTCCATCAACTGGAATGAAGTGATCTTCAACATGCTGACCCTCAAGGGCATCTACGGCCGCGAAATGTACGAGACGTGGTACAAGATGACGGTGATGCTGGAATCGGGACTGGACATCCAGCCCGTGATTACGCACCGCCTCAAGTGGCAGGAATACGAAAAAGGTTTTGAAGCCATGAGAACCGGACATTGCGGCAAAGTGATTCTCGACTGGAGGGAATAAATTGTACGGGAACATCCGCGAACATCTGACGACCAGGCTGGATGAAATCCGGCAGGCCGGGCTTTACAAGAATGAAAGAACACTGACTTCCGCACAGCAGATGCGGGTGGAGTTGCAGAGCGGAAAGCGTGTCCTGAACCTGTGCGCCAATAATTACCTGGGCCTGGCGAACCATCCGGCCATCGTGCAGGCGGCAAAAGACGCGCTCGACCGCTGGGGGTACGGGCTGTCGTCAGTCCGCTTTATCTGCGGGACGCAGGCCATCCACCGGCAGTTGGAAGCAGAGTTGAGCCGGTTTCTGGGGACCGATGACACCATCCTTTACAGCTCCTGCTTTGACGCCAATGGCGGACTGTTTGAAACGCTGTTGGACGCCGAAGATGCCGTGATCTCCGACGAACTGAACCATGCCAGCATCATTGACGGCATCCGGCTGTGCAAAGCAAAGCGGTACCGCTACCGCAACGGCGACCTGGACGATCTGGAAGAAAAGCTGAAACAGGCCAGGGCGGAAGCGCGCTCCCTGCTGGTGGCTACCGATGGCGTCTTCTCCATGGATGGCTATGTGGCAAAGCTGGCGGGCATCTGCGGCCTGGCGGACCGGTACGGCGCGATGGTGATGGTGGACGATTCGCACGCCGTGGGGTTCCTGGGCAAACATGGGCGCGGCACTCCGGAACTTTGCGAAGTCGAGGGCCGCGTGGACGTCATCACGGGGACGCTGGGCAAAGCGCTCGGTGGAGCGAGCGGCGGCTACACAACGGGCCGTAAAGAAATTATCGAGCTGCTGAGGCAGCGCTCGCGGCCCTACCTGTTTTCCAATTCGGTTTCGCCGGCTATTGTGGCCGCTTCACTGAAAGTTCTCGACCTGCTGCGGG
>DASSJE010000246.1:0-11895 GCA_035691365.1 Terriglobia bacterium | reverse complement strand
ACGGTCACCCAGCAACTCCTCTTGTGTAAATCCACTCCAAGATATAACTTCTCCATCGGGGGCTCTCCTTTCGAACGTAAGATTTAGTCATACAACCAAATCCTACTCGAATCGAGCCGCCCCCTTCATGACATCAGACGCGGCTTCTGTCTCTGCGGTCAGCGAAGCTGAGCGGGGTTAGAATGGGGCATGGTCACAACCGCGCTTCGGCATGCGACCTCACCCCTTGCGACCGACCGGGAACACCAGTTTCAACAAGAACCTCTCGCTCCGCGAACGCATCTATAAGGTCGTCGGCTCCGTCAAGTGAAAATTGTTTGTCGGCCCTGGAAAATAGTTCGTCCTGATCCGGTGGCCAGGTTCCACCACACATCTACTCGATCCCGCTTGGGGACCATGATGGCTTTTTCTGACTCCCTCCTCGACCACGGAGGGAGGCCGGTAGCTCAATCAGACACACGGCCATGGTTAGGCCAGCGATCTATCGGGGCTGGCGCAGACGCTTGGTTTGTAGTGTCTGCGTAGTCCCGCAGGGACTGGTCTTGGCGAGCGGCAAGGCGTATAGTACAGGGCGATGGCGCGCCGCAGGCTTCCCTACATTCCGGGCGAACTGCAATTCATTACCTCCAGTATTTACCGCCGCACGCCGGTTTTCAGTTCCGAGCGTTGCTGCCGCTTCTTTGTGGACGCGCTCATCGAAGTCCGGAAATCCACCGGCTTCCTGCTGGTCGGCTGGGTGATCATGCCGGAGCACTTCCATCTGCTTCTAAAGCCGCAGTCGGCGGATGCTACCAGCCGAATCATGCAGTGTCTCAAGAGCCGCGTCGCTACCGGCATCCTGAGACATTTGCGCGAAAATCAGGACCGCTCCTGGTGCCGGAAGACGCTGGCGCGCCTGGCGCTGCCGCCGACGGTGCATGATGAATCGCACTATCGCGTCTGGCAGAGGCGGTTCTATCCCTATGGCATCTACAGCGAGAAGAAACAGTTGGAAAAACTGGATTACATCCACAACAATCCGGTGACGAGAGGGCTGGTCGGCTCGCCGGGCGATTGGTTGTGGTCAAGCTGGAGGTTCTACTTTCTGGCGGACACCTCTTTGATCCCAATGGACAGGGTGGAATGAGAGAAAACCAGATGCCTCTCGCTCAGCGAGAACGCAGACGCTGCAAATCGAGCATCTGCGCCAGCCACGGGACTCGCCGCAAACGTCGGTGTGGGTTTGGCGTTTGTGGCAACTACAATTAGCCCGGGTGGAGATGAGAATAAGATCTGGCATATTTTTGGCAAGCCCGATCATAACCTTGGGGGACTGGTGCAGGAATTCGGGTCGGCGGCTGAGGCTTATAAGGCCCTTGTGCAGGCGACCGAGGAGACGGTTATCTCAAAGGGGCTCTCAGGCGTATTCGAGACGTCTGTTCAGGTGGGGAGCCACACGGTCACGGTTCGGGGTGCGGTCGTGAACAATGTTATAAAGATAGGGACGGCATTCAAATGACAGGCGCAAGCTCAATTGAAGAACGAGTGATCGAGATGATGCTCGCTGGGTCAAACGACGAGCGGATCAAGTACTTGCATGACCAGATGCGGTCTGCCGCCGTAGTGAAGCGAACCTTCACGGGTTACGGGTTCTTCACCGACTTTTCAGTGCCGGACATGTGCGCTCCAATACCAGGCGAGCCCTCTTCCCATCTCTCAAACGTTCTCGGTGCCAGCCCTAATTTGCAACTTCCGATCGGATTTGTTCTGTTCATTAAGCGTGGACGTCTCAGCCAGTTGGAGGCCCACACTTACGATGAGCCGTGGCCTTCTGATCTGGGGGAAATAACCTTGGCTTACGCTCCGGAAGGAGCGGGCAGCGCCGAACTGGGATAGCGCTTGGCGCGTGGCGGGGCAGCGGCTGAACATGGGCGGATCGAGCGCCTACATCGACCACGCGGACGCCATCGGTTCGACCGCCATGGAAACCGACCCGGCCGGTGGCGGCATAACGCTGCCGCTATAAAACCCACTCGCGCGCCGGTTTTCAATCGCAAATCACAAATCGCAAATCACAAATCACTCAATCGCTCAATCGCCAAAGGCGGCGGAGACGGCACGGCGGACATCCGAAAGCTCACCCGCGCAGGGGTTTGAGCATCATAAACAGTGTGATAGCTTTTATGCTGGAAAGGACATTTCGGGAACTTCGCGCGCGCCCACGGTGTCTATATTTTTAGCAAGTGGAAACTGCAGTATCGTTAAAGGCCTTTTCGCAAACCGAAGATCGATTGGACGGCCGGGAAAGAGAAGCTTGATCGCCGGCGGACCCGGCGGCGCGGGATTTTTTTGCGGAAACCGCTCGCGGCGCGCAGAATGAAATGGCAGAAAATATTGGCAGCGGAACCACACTCCCGGCGTGTACTTGATGTGAGAGGGGGAGACAGCGATGATCTTTGATTCTGAAGCTCCCAAACCGAAAACCGGAATCCGCAAGTATTGGCCCCTGGTGGTCATCATTATCGTTGTGGTCGGAGTGATCGGCTACTTTGCCTTCCACAACCTCCCGGAAAAGCGCGCGGTGGCGGGTTTCCTGACCCAACTGGAACAGGGGAATTACCAGCAGGCCTACAAGCTGTGGCAGCCCGCGCCTGATTATACCTTTGACGATTTTATGCACGACTGGGGGCCCAAGGGTGACTACGGGAAGGTCCGGGAATTTAAGATTATCGATGCGAAATCCAAAGGGAGCGCGCTGGTGATTGTGGCCGTCACGATCAATAATCAGACGCCGGCGCTGGCGCTGCTGGTCGACCGAAAGAGCAAAGGCCTGGCTTATTCACCTTATTGAGTGGCCTGGTAACTAAAGTAGGCTACATCCTGTCGTTGACGGCCGCCAGGAGTTCCTGCGGGCTCACTTCCGACGTTCCAAACCTCATCACCACGCGCCCGGCGGCAACGTTGGCCAGCCGGGCGGCGTCCGCCATCGGGGCCCCGGAACTGAAGGCCAGAGCAAGCACAGCAAGCACCGTGTCGCCGGCGCCCGTAACATCGTAGACCGGACGCGCTTCGCTGGTGATGTTGTGGACCGCGCCACCTCTCTCAAACAGCGTCATGCCCGCCGCGCCGCGGGTGACCAAAAGATAATCAGAGTCGAGTTCAGCCAGCAGGCGGCGGCCTCCGGCTTCCAGGCTGGCGCGATCGCGCATGGCATGTCCCGCCATCAGTTCGGCCTCATGCAGGTTGGGCGTGACCGCCGTGGCGTGATGGCAGATTTCAGGATGCTCAGGTTTGGGGTCGATAAACACCGGAATACGCCGCTGCCGCGCTACCGAAAGGACCTGGCTGCACAATTCCGTTTCAACTGACCCCTTTCGATAATCCGAGATGATCAGCGCGCTCAGCCTGGGAGCCCAGCGCGCGAAACTGCGGCCGATGGAAGCCGATGTCTTGGATGAAATGGTCGTGGGCTTTTCGAAATCCAGCCGAAGCAACTGGTGCTGATGGGCAACGATCCGAAGCTTGCGGGGAGTGACGCGGCCGCGCTCGCGGATCAGCGTGCTGCAAGCAACTCCGCGCGCCTTCAGCTCCCTGCAAAGGATGTCGCCGCTTCCGTCAAGCCCAATTGCTCCAAAAGGAACAGGCTTGCCGCCCAGCGCGCGAATGTTGATGGCTACATTGCCAGCTCCGCCCGGAAAGCGCTGCGGGTCGGGATGGCCGTCCATCAGGACGACAGGAACAGGCGCTTCCGGCGAAATGCGCGTGGCCTCGCCGCGCAGGAGTTCGTCCAGCATGAAATCGCCGAGCACGCCGACAGTCTGGCCGCCGAACTTGCTTAGAATATTGGCGATCAACTTCTGTTTTGTTTTCATAAGTCCATATGGCTCAATTACTTATGCATTTTCAGGGAAGCCCTCCTGTGAAGGGCTGGTACAACGTGTCTCGAAAAGCGTCCAATTTTGACACATGTTGACGCCGGGCAACCGCTATTCTACCTTAATCGGAGGGAATCGCACTTGGGGGATCCTTCCGCGGAGAAAACGTGGCTCTTTCAATTTCTGAACCATCTACCGCGCGCCAGCATTCGCCAGGAAGGCCGCGGGTCCTGATCGTCCGCGCGGGCGCCATTGGCGATACGCTGATGGCCACGCCGCTGGTCCGCGCCGTTCGCCGGACTTTCCCTGCGTGCCACCTGGTATTCCTCTGCTCTGCCACGGCTTTTGATGTACTTCGTTTCAACCCTCACATTGACCAGGTTATCCCGGTTGCCCGCCGGCACGTTCCGGCGTGGTTATCCCAAGAGAAAAGGCGCATCCATCGCACCCTCCGGGCACTGGACCTCGACTGGGCCCTGGTGCTCGAAAGCCATCCGATTTTTTTTGATCTTGCCCGCCAGGGCGGCGCCCGCCGGATTATCGCCTATAGCGGCGACGAGCATGTGCAGGCGTTTGAGCCTGCGCGCTTCGATTCCCGCAAGCACTCGATCGAAAACCACCTCGAATTGGCGCGCCCTCTTGGTCTCCGGCAGGATGGCCTCCAGATGGAACTGAACACTCAGCCGGAGACCATCGAAAACGTCGCCCACAGGCTGGAAGCGGCCGGGGTGGCGAGCGACGATTGCGTGGTCGGGGTCCATGCCGGCTGGGGCGGACGCACTCGAACGCCAACCCAAACGCGCCTGCGAAGCTGGCCGCCCGACAGGTTTGCTGAAGTTGTTCGCTGGCTCGTGAAAGAGCGCGGTGTGCAGGTTGTACTGACGGGTTCCGCGGCAGACCGCCCTCTCACGAGCTATATTGCCCGCACGGCAGGCGTCCCGTGTATCGACCTGGCGGGTGAACTTACGCTGTTGGAACTTGCCGCGCTCATCAGGCGCATGAACGCCTATCTCACTGTTGATTCAGGCCCCGCCCACATGGCCGCGGCGCTGGGAACTTCGTTGATAACGCTTTGGGGCCCTGGAATTTTTGAGCAGACCGCGCCCGTTTCGCCGGGCAATCCGCCTCGCATTCTGTACCACCGCGTCCATTGTGCGCCGTGTTACGGGACGCCCGCCATGAGGACCTGCAAGGACAACGTCTGTATGAAGGAAATTGGAGTCGAAGAAGTGAAAAAGGCGCTGGACGAGATTTTAATTCTGCAGCGCACCGGCTGAAATGCGGTGCTATTCGGGATCGATCCTGGCCTCGTCCACGAGCATCACAGGAATATCGTCTTCGATGGGATAGACTCGCCGGCATTTGCCACATTTCAACCCGTTGCCGTCCGGTGTAAGCGTTACCGGCTCCTTGCAAAGCGGGCAAACCAAAATATCCAGCAACTCCTGGCTGATAGCCATTTGATCACCCCAAGCCACAGATGCTTCTGAATTTAGCAGACACCTGAAAGGAATTCAAGTTGCAGCGTGCAGGGGCAATTCGGAACCGCGCCACACACGTTAAGGCCGGCTGATTTCCACCCCCAGCCAGCGGCTTTCAGGGCTTTGTGAGGCGTTGATTTCCCACACCGCCAGAATCGCCGAGCCCTGGTAAACAGTTTCAAATCCGGCCTCGAATTGCGAAACGGTGAGGATCGGAACAATCCACCAGCGGCATTCAGGCCGGGCTTCCAGCGCCACGCGGACACCCTGCCACTCGTCTACCAGTTCCAGCCTTGGGGACTCGATCTCACCAGAAAACTCCAGCGCGTGCTGTTTGTCCGCGGCCTCAAAATAACGGTCAGGAGCGCGCGGAGCCAGCAGGTTAAATACCATTTCAACGCCAAGCGATAAGGGCGCCACATGCGGCTGATTCCCTGAAATCAGCGATCGGCATTCCAGCTGAAATCCGCCCTCCGTGGCCCTCGCAAACAGAATTTTGCGCGCCTCAAGTTCCATCTTTGCGCAGTCGCGCTCATAGAGCGACTGTCGGAAGAGTTCAACTGGATTTGCGTTCGGCCCCGTTGCCACCTGCCAGGGACCCGCCGCCAGAGCGCTGTCTTCCTGCAAATTGAGCTGCTCAAAATCCTTCCATCGTTTCCAGGGCGGGAAGAGATATGTCCGGAAGCAGTGCCGCGAATATTGGTCGTAACGAAGGAGCTCCGTGAGGTCCCATTTTCTTTCAGGTGAGCTTTCGGGCAGGCTTTCAACGGTTGACCGGATCTTTTTGTGATAGACCTCGGGCCGCCGCATCAGCGAATTGATGAGTTCCGCAGCGGCAGGTTTGAATCGCAAGCTTGAAACGGTGCCGCCGTCCGAGGGTTTCAAAATCATGCCAGCCCTGGGATGCGAAAGAAGAATTTCCTGCTCGCCGTCCGCGTCGAAATCAGTTTGCGTCACTCGAACTCCATGGGTCGCGGCCCCGCCATCCATCTGGTCGAGCAAAGCTTCCGCCTGGATCAAGTGCCGCCATACAGTGCTGCGCAGATGCGGAGAATACAATCCGCCGAAAAGTCCATGCCAATAGGCATCATTGCATTGCGCTGCCAGCACGTGAGTCTCAGTTTGGGCGAGCAGATTGCGATGCTCGCTCCCTGGAGAAACGTCCGCTCCTGCCGCCTGAAGCCGGCGGCTGATCTCCAGCATCAATTTGTGAATCTGGTTCGATTCCGAATACTTGCCCAGGAACCCCTGCCAGGTCCCGCCCAGCAGAAATTTTCGAAATCTCTCGCCGGTTGGCATGCGTTCCGTTTCTTCCAGGCATTGCATGAACTCTTCGCACGCGCCTGTGGGCAGCGCCCACTCCATCATTTCAGGATAGGAAGCGGTGGGCAGGTAAACCCGGCCGAGCGGTTTGTGCGCAGCCATAAAACCGGAAAGGGTGGTGGTTTCCAGCCAGTCGCCTGAGTTTTCGATGGCCTGGAAAAACCGCTCCAGCCAGCCTCTGGTGTAGCAGAGGTCATAGGTTCCCGGCCAGATCCCAAATTTTTCCGCATCGTCGCCGGCGGCAAACAGAACATCAGGCTGCCCGATTCCCCGCCGCAGCAGCTCGAAGGTTTCGCTAATGTCCCGAAAGGGAACGGTGTACCGCAGGCTTTTCAGGCTGGGAACAAGCTGAAGCTGCACACCGAGGTCCTCGGTGAGATAGGTCCCATGCAGGCGATGGGGTTCAATGCCGGCAGCGATAAAGTGAGTGTCATCCAGAATGACGTAACCCACGCCGGCTTCGGCCAGCGGGCGCACCAGGTCTGGCCGCCAGACGCGTTCGGTGAGCCACGCGCCGCGCGGACGCGTGCCAAAGTGTTCTTCAAGATATTCGCCGAGCCTCAAAACCTGCGCGGTTTTATTGGCATCTGGAATTGCGGCAAGGACCGGTTCGTAAAATCCGCCGCCCATCAACTCCACCTGGCCGCGGCTCGCCAACTCTTTGAGCTGATCGAAAAACTCGAGGTGGTGCTCTTCAATCCATTCCAGAAGGCATCCGGAAAAGTGCAGGCCCATCCTGATGCGCGGATGGCTGAGGAGTATCTGGACCAGGGGGTTGTAAGCCTTCTGGTAGGCCTCTTCGAAAACGTGGTCGAAATTGCCGACGGGTTGATGCGAGTGGACCACCAGGGCCAATGAGATCTTGTCCAAACAATTACCTTTCAAACCGCGCAGACGCTCCTGGCGGCAAGGTTCGCTTTGGCTGACATAGCTAGGATAAAATGAAACATCGTTTGCTGTCACGGACATGAAGCGGCCGAGGTTTCTTGCCGAGCCATCCTCGCGATTGAAAGGACAAGATTGGAATTTCGCAAGCTGCTTGCCTGTTGCAGGCGTGATCTGCCCTACACGATGAAGCTTCTGCGTGAAGCCGTCGAGACAGAATCCCCCACCTATTCCCCCGCCGACATCGATCGCATGGCCCGCGTTTTCGCCCGCGAGTTTCGCCGCCATCATGGGAAGGTTTCACTGCATGAGAACTCGAAGACGGGCGCCGCTGTTGTGGCCGGGTTTTGGGCCGGCAAAGGAAAACGCGGCACGCAAAAGCAGATGAAGCCCATACTCCTGATTGGCCATCACGACACCGTCTGGCCCAAAGGAACGCTTGCCCGCATGCCCTTCCGAATTCAGAAAGGCCGCGCCTACGGCCCCGGCGTTCTGGACATGAAGTCGGGCATCATACTGGTGATTGCGGCGGTCCGGGCGCTTCAATCGCTTGGCGTTGAGCCTGCGAGCCCCATACGACTTTTTCTGAATCCCGAAGAAGAGACCGGAAGCGAAGCGTTCCGGCGGGAGATCGAGCGCGAGGCTAGGGGCTCCCGCGCTGTTCTGGTGCTGGAACCGGCGGCCGGTGGCGCGCTGAAGACGGCGCGCAAAGGCGTGGGAGAATTTCTCCTGACTGTCCATGGCAGGTCGGCGCATGCCGGCATCAATCCTGCCGCCGGAGTCAATGCGATTGCCGAACTGGCCCGCCAGGTCCTCAAGATTGAGAAACTCGCCGAACCGCAGCGCGGCCTCACGCTGAATGTAGGGGTCATCGAAGGCGGAACGCGGTCCAACGTTGTTCCCGAAAACGCCCGCGCCAGGGTGGATGTTCGCATTCCGCGCAGCAGCGACCAGGCGAGGATCGAGCAGAAGATTTTTGCGCTGAAGCCTGTCCACCCGCAGGCCCAGTTGAAAATCGAAGGCGGGATCAATCGTCCACCAATGGAACGCGCGATGGCGGCGGATCTTTTTGCAAAAGCCAGGGACCTGGCAAGCCAGCTTGGTTTTGAGTTGAAGGACGCTGCGACCGGAGGCGGGTCGGACGGCAATTTTTCCGCCGCGCTGGGCATTCCCACTCTGGATGGGCTGGGCGGAGTGGGCGACGGCTCGCACGCTCTTCACGAGCACGTGCTCATTCGCGAACTTCCGCGCCGTGCAGCGCTGCTGGCCGCGCTGCTGGCGACGCTTTAGACGATATCGAGTGGCTGCCTATCCCGGCGGCCAGTGGAAAACCCGCCCGGCCAGCACATGGACGTGCAGATGATCGACTGTCTGCCCCGCCCACGGCCCGTTGTTGATCACGGTCCGGTAGCCCCGGGCCTCGAGCTGGCGCTCGCGGGCCAGATGCGCGGCTACCGTAAAGAGATGGCCAAGCATCGGTTCATCGCCGTCCTCGGCTTCCTTCAGCGAAGTCAGGTGCTTTCGAGGCATCACCAGCAGATGGACCGGCGCTTGCGGACGGATGTCTTCAATCGCGACCACGCGGTCGTCCTCATAAACAATCTTGGCCTGCTGCTGGCGCTCAATAATTTTGCAAAAGATGCAGCTTTCCATCTGTTCTCCGCGGATTACGTTCACCAACTCTAATTGATTCTCACCACGTAAGTCTTCTTCACCAGCTTCGAGTGGACCAGTTGGTCAGCCAGTTCCTGTGCCTGTTGCGGGTTGCTTTCCTGGCCTACAAGGACAAGATTGAAGACGCGGCCGCCATAGTCATCTCTCTTGATGATGACCGGTTGAAACTTTTTTTCAATCCGGCGCTTTAATCTTTCGGCGTTCTCGGGGTCGAGGAATGCCCCGATCTGAACTGAATAAAGGCCCCTGCCCGCGTCCTGCCCAACCTTCAAGACCTGCAACCGGACCAGGGCCGTTCCATCCATGCCCATGGCCTTGGCCGCCGCATAGGAGAGGTCGATGATGCGCCCTTCGACGAAAGGTCCGCGGTCATTGATGCGCACCACCACGCTCTTGCTGTTTTCAAGGTCGTGTACCTTGACCATGGTCCCAAACGGCAGCGTTCGGTGCGCGGCCGTCATAGCGTGCATATTGTAGGTCTCGCCGCTTGACGTACGCCTGCCGTCGAAGGGGTGGCCATACCAGGAAGCAATGCCTTCCTCGCCCTGAATTATGGGAGATGGAACTTCAGGCTGACGCCGTGTGGATGAAGGTTGGCGCGGGCCGGAGGGCGCAGGCTGCGTGGGTGGGGGCGGAGGCGGCGTGACAACTGCCGGCCGATGATGGCAAGCGGACAAAAGCAGCGCCAGGCTCGCCAGAAACACCAATAGAGCAGGTCTTCTGAACATCGGCGAGCGGGCTTGGGGATTGATCGTCTTGACCACGATTTCAGATTTCGCCTGTTTGCCTGTCAAGACTCTTGTATTCTGTTTTTCCGTTCGTCCTCGCTAGATACCGGTCGTGCCGGCGCATCAATACGAAATCAATCGATCAATTGCCCATTCTACCCCATGAAGGCTTGACCGGCGATGGTGTCGTTTTCGTTCGAGCCGAATCCACCGGGCGCTTCAGTTGAAAATCGTATCATGCCGATGCTCGTGTGGAATATAATAACGGATTGTCTGTTTGCATCCCAAACCCCCGGCGCTTATGCAACTTCCACGAAACATTTGGTTCAAAGTCCAAAGGCTGAAGACCTGGTGGGAATCATTATTTGGCACGGCTACGCCTTCATACGACACGTCGCATCAGATGTGTCCGGAGTGCCGTGCGCTGAATCCGCGCGGCATCAAAATTTGCCCCCATTGCGGCGCGAGGATGGGTCCTCAGCGCGCCCGAAGCGGGACAGGTACTTCCACCCGGATCATGGGCGTTATTCCCGCGCCCACCAGCGCCACTTCCATGCTGGCTGCGGCGATTGTCCTGGTCTTCGTCGTGGAGTGGTTCATGACGCAAAAGGCGGGCGGACCGGGCCATTCTGGAGGATTGTTTGGCGGCATCCAGAGCATGGTGATGCTCCGGCTGGGCGCTAAATTCGGGCCTTTTGTTTATGCCGGCCAGTGGTGGCGGCTGGTGACGGCCATCTTTCTGCACGCCGGGCTCCTGCATATTGGGCTCAACCTCTGGGTCCTGTTTGACATCTCTCCGGAAGTTGAAGCCATGTTTGGCATGTCCAAGTTTGTCGTCTTCTTTCTCGTCACGGGCATCTTCGGGTATATCGTCAGCCTCTGGTGGATGCCCATGGTGCTTTCCCTCGGCGCCTCGGGAGCGATCATGGGATTAATCGGCGTCCTGATCGGCGCCACCTTCCATCACGGACGAATGGGAAAAGATTATCGCAGCATGCTGTGGCGATGGGTCATTTACATTGCCATTTTCGGCCTGTTTTTCAATGTAGATAACGCCGCCCATTTTGGCGGCCTTGGCGCCGGCATCCTTCTTGGCTATTTCGTTCAGGAGGGCGCGCCGGAAACCCGGCCCGCCGAAAATTTGTGGAATACGCTGGCCGTTGTTTCTGTCGTCGTCATCGCGGGATCCTTCGCCCTCATGGCCCTGCAGATTAACAACCCCATCTTCTACCGCTAATCTCACATTTTGATGATGTAAGAATCGTTGGAAAAGCTAAGCTCGTCATCCTGAGCGAAGCGAAGGATCTGCTTTGCTCATTTTCAGTAACACAGCAGATGCTTCGCTTCGCTCGGCATGACGGGGAGGCTGCTTTTGGAGTTTCAGGAAGGCCGCTTCGCCTTTACTGGCCAGATTGAGCTTCAAGCGGCCCATAGCGGGTGGCGTTGGGCTGGTTCGCTTTTTCGAATTGACCAATCTGGTCTTCGAAGCGGAGGGTCAGGCCGATGTCGTCCCAGCCGTTCAGCAGGCATTCCCGCCGGAAGGAATCAACTTCAAAGCTGATTTTCAGATTGCCGCCGGCCTCGGCGATCGCTTGCTTTTCCAGATCCACCGTCAACTGGTAGCCTGCGTTCTGCTCAGTGCGGCGGAAAAGTTCGTCCACCTGCGCATCGGGAAGAGTGATGGGAAGGATGCCGTTCTTGAAGCAATTAATATAAAAAATATCGGCATAGCTGGGCGCAATGATCGCCCGGAAGCCGTAATCGAGCACCGCCCACGGTGCGTGCTCCCGGCTGGAACCGCAGCCGAAATTGGTCCGCGCCAGCAGGATGGAAGCCCCCTGATAGCGAGGCTGGTTCAGCACAAAATCCGGATTGGGTTTTTCGCCGTCAAGATATCGCCAGTCATAAAACAGAAACCGGCCGAACCCTTCGCGCGTGATGGCCTTCAGA
>DASSJE010000245.1:0-10040 GCA_035691365.1 Terriglobia bacterium | reverse complement strand
TAAACGGGAAATGTGGGCGCGGGGACAATGAGCTCGTCGCCCGGCCCTACGAACGTGTCGCAGACCATCTTGATGGCGTCGTCGGTGCCGTTGGCCAGCAGCAACTCATCCGTGGCAACGCCAAAGTAGCGTGCCAGAGCTTCGCGCGCTCCTTCGTATTCCGGATAGCGCGAGAGCCAGTCGCCGTCGAGTTTGTTGCGCAGAGCACGAATCACCTGTGGCGCGCAGCCCACCGTGTTTTCATTAAAGTCTAGCCGGAGCTTTCCGCCGCGTCCCTCGCGTGGAGGGCGATAAGCCTTCAGGCGCTCAACGGCCCTTCGTGGTCGAACCATAAACCTTGAACCTCGTTTCGATGGAGTATGCGTGCGCCTTCAGCCCCTCGGTGCGGGCCAGCGTGGTGATGGTTTTGCGAATGCGCCCCAGGCCTTGCGGCGTCAATTCCTGGACTGAAATCCTCTTGACGAAATCGGCCGCGGCCAATCCGCCGCGCAGGTGCGCAGCTCCGGCGGTGGGCAGAATGTGATTGGTTCCGGAAGCGTAATCTCCCGCCGCAACAGGACTGTTCTCGCCCAGAAAAATGGAGCCGGCCGAGCGAACGCGGTCGAGCATGCGAGCAGCTACATCGAGCAGCGTGAGGTGTTCAGGAGCGAATTCGTTGACGAGTTCGATGGCTTCTTCCAGATTCCTCGTCACCACCACCGCCCCGTGCCCACTCAGCGCCCTGGCCGCAACGTCGGTTTCCTTTGCAAAAACTTCTTCCAGGATTTTCTGCACGGCGCCCTGAACTTCCAGCGCCAGCTTGCGCGACGGCGTCAGTAAAACAGCCACCGCGTCCGGATCGTGCTCAGCCTGCGCCACCAGGTCTGAAGCGATCCACTCTGCGTTGCCTTTGGACGCGACCACCATCAGCTCCGAGGGGCCGGCGACAAAATCGATTCCACAATCTCCGGCCACAAGCTTTTTGGCTGCCGCAACGTAGCGGTTGCCCGGCCCCACGATCTTGTCCACGCGCGTAACTTTTTCCGTGCCGTAGGCGAAGGCCCCGATGGCTTGCGCGCCGCCCAGGCGGAAGATTTTTTTGATGCCCAGAATATCGGCCGTGACCAGCACGGCGGGCGCCGGCCTAGGCGAGGTGATAAATATCTCCGGCACGCCCGCAACCTGCGCCGGAATCACGCTCATCAGTACTGTGGAGGGCAGCGGGAAGCGGCCGCCGGGCACGTAACACGCCACCCGGCTGAGCGGGCGCACAATCTGGCTGACTTCAATGCCCGCGCCGTTGTTGATCTGCCAGGCGCGCGGCAACTGTTCCTGGGCGGCCCTGCGAATGTTCCGGGCGGAGGTCTGGACGGCGTCCACGAATCCATCAGGGACCTGGTGGTAAGCCCTGGCGATCTCCTGCCTCCTGACCGTGAAACCCTTCCGGGCGAGATCGACTTTGTCCAGCTGCAAAGTCCAGCGCTGGAGAGCGCCATCGCCCTCGCGCCGGACGTCATTCAGGATGCGCCGGGCCGCGGCCTCGGCTTTCCGCAGTTGAGTTTCGCCCGAGCGGAGGACCCGCTTCACATTCTTCGTTTCAGTACTTCGAAAGATTGGAATCATCACTCTGTCCCGGATTCAAAAGGCGTGCCGGACGCAGCCGGCCCCGCGCGAGTTATCCACCTACCTCAGTGTCGCAAAACTTCGGCAGTCCTCGGTCCATGGAGCGGCGGCTGAAATGGCCTCCGGCACTTCCTCCGGCTCTGCCACCACGCTCCACATGCGGGCATGCCTGGAATCCATAAAGCGCTCGTCAATGCACTGGTCGAGCAGGCGGACGAGCGGCTGGTAGAACGATTGCGTGTTCAGGATGACGATGGCCCCGAGATAGAGACCGAGGCGCTTCCAGGTGATCGCTTCCATCAGCTCTTCCAGCGTGCCGCAGCCACCGGGAAGCGCGATGACGGCGTCCACGCCTTCAATCATCCGCTTCTTGCGCTCGTGCATGTCGCGGACCACAATGGTTTCAGCCAGGCGCGGATTAACCCACTCCAGCTTGACCATGAATTCCGGAATCACGCCCACCAGGCGGCCGCGCTCGGCCATCACGCCCTCGGCAAGGCTGTTCATCGAGCCGGCAGCGCCCCCGCCGTAGACGACGGTGAAGTTGTTCTTCGCCAGCACCCGGCCCAATTGCTCTGCGGCACTGAGATAGGCGGTGTCGCACCTGTGGCTTGAACCGCAATAAACGCAGACTTTCCGGTTTCCCATAAGGCATCTCTCTTGTCCCGGGCGCCGCGGCCGGCGACACCATGCTAAAGGACAATCTTGTTCAGCGGATATTCCACGATACCCTGCGCGTTTGCGGCTTTGAGCCGTGGAATGATTTCGCGCGCAGTCTTTTCCTCAATCACCGTGTTCACCGCGACCCAATCCGAATCGGTAAGGTCGGAAACGGTGGGCCTTTTCAGGGCCGGCAGCACATCCAGCACCGACTTCAGGTCCGCTCGTTTTACGTTCAGCATCAGGCCCACTTTGCCGGCCGCGTCGATGGCTCCTTTCAGCAGCATCACCAGCGTCTCGATTTTTTGACGTTTCCACGGGTCGTTCCAGGCCGCTTTGTTGACGATGAACTTGGTGTTGGACTCCAGCACGGTCTCGACAATGCGCAGGCCGTTGGCGCGCAAGGACGAGCCGGTTTCAGTGACTTCCACAATCGCGTCGGCCAGCACCGGAGGCTTGACTTCCGTGGCTCCCCAGGAGAATTCCACCTTGGCTTTGACGCCGTTTTTGGCGAGATAGCGCCTGGTCACGTTTACAAGCTCGGTGGCCACGATTTTTCCTTCCAGGTCCTTCACGCTCCGGACCTCCGATTTTTCCGGCACGGCCAGCACCCATCGAACTTTGCCAAAAGTGTTTTTGGCATAAATCAGGTCCGCCACTTCCACCACGCCAGTGCCGTCTTCGTTGTTTTCCAGGACCCAGTCGCGGCCGGTCATGCCGGCGTCGAGAACGCCGTCTTCCACGTAGCGGGCCATTTCCTGGGCGCGAATCAGCATGCACTCCATCTCGCTGTCATCAATCACCGGGAAATAGGACCGCGAGCTGACGGTGACCTCATAGCCCGCGCGCCGGAACAATTGCAGGGAAGCTTCCTGTAGGCTGCCCTTGGGGATTCCCAGTTTCAGGCTCATGCTTTCGTCTCCTGTTTCGAACTGTTGTAAACCTCATCAGGATTGAATTCCTGCCGGGCAATGACCTCTTCGCCCTCCGCCGTCACCTTGCGAAAAAAGCACGACCGGTAGCCCATGTGGCAGCAGCCCGGCCCCGCAAGCTCGGCGCGGACCAGCAGCGCGTCCTGGTCGCAATCCACGCGCACGTCGCGGACCTTCAGCTTGTGGCCGGAGGTTTCGCCCTTGGTCCAGAGCTTCTGCCGGCTGCGGCTGAAAAAGGTGACAATGCCGCTGCTCAGCGTTTTCTGGTAAGCCTCGCCGTTCATGTAACCCAGCATCAGGACGTCACCGGTCTTTGCGTCCTGCACGATGGCTGGAATGAGATTGTCCTGAAATTTCAAGTCCATGTCTTTGCCGCTCCGTCGTGCAAAAATAAAAAAACCCGCCAACTCTAATTGTCAGCGGGCTCTAACTTAATTCCGATCCTGATTCTCGATTAGGCCAGCACCCACTGACACCACACCTTGTGGTTTGTATGGTGGTGATGATGTGCCAGTGTGTACCGCATAGAATGATTACATTAATGCACGCCGGGCAGGTTTGTCAACATGCGCGAAACCTTTCCAATCCCCTTCGAGAAATAAATGGTACAGGCCCGCACTGTAATATACTATTCAAACGCGGCATCGAAGGCGAGGAGCAATGAAATTTTACTCTTTCCAGATTGTTATTGAGAAAGAGCCGGAGGACGAGGGTTACTTTGCCTATACCCCAAACGTTCCCGGCTGCTTCAGCAACGGCAAGACCATCGAAGAGGCTAAACACAACATCCGGGAGGCCGTCGAACAGCACCTGGCCTCCATGCTGGCTCACGGCCAGACGGTCCCGCAGGAGGACCGGCTGGTTCATGTCGAAGAACTCACCGTCGGCGTCCCAGAATGACCCGCCTCCCGCAAATGACGGCTCGGGAACTTGTTCGCTTCCTGAAATCGCAGGGATTGGTCGAGGACCGGCAGTCAGGAAGTCATCTCACCTTACGGCATCCTTAGCGGCGCGTTTCGGTTACGATCCGGTTCACACCGGCTGCGATATAGGACGCGGCCTGGCCATCTGTATCCTCAAGGACTCTGGTTTTAGCGTTGACGACTGCTTGCGATTGCGGTGAGGTAAGCGCAGGTGCAACTGTGACTTGCCCTTTGCCGGCTACCCGTTCATGACTTTGGCGAATGGCGCAGTGGCCCTTGTGATCGCGGTGGTTTATTCCCTTGTGTGCAACCGCTGAGCCGGAGTGACAGTGGCAAGCCTTATTCGTGACGCAAGGCGACCATCGGGTCCACCTTCGACGCGCGGCGGGCAGGAATGTAGCAGGCCACGACCGCGAAAGCGAGAGAATCTTGCCTTTTCTCATTCCGCGCAATCCGTCGCTATGGGCCGGGCATTCTGCAAAATCAAAAAACACCGAAGCAGAAAAAGCGGCAGAAAAAGCTTGACAACACTACGCTACTGTGCTAGTCTTCAAGATGTCGCGCCGGACGGGGCGCCAGCCAGAAGGAATAGGCAGTCTGCATGGACTATTTAATGCCTGTAAGTAACTGAAAACACAGGCAGGCGATTTTGGCCACTAAAAGACGTGGGACAAAAAAATTTTATTTGCAGAAACGAAGCCGAGAAGTTGTTGAAAACAAAGGGAAAGGCTACACATGTTAGCCGAAACGAACCCGAAAACGAACCCGAGAAGTCCTTTAGAATCAGACCGTGAAAAAAACGAACCCGAAACGAACCCGAGCTTTCCCGGAGGCCAGGACGTGAGCGGAAACCGGGCCTGATGAACCTGCCCACTTTTATGTCTCGCACCCGAAAACATGGGCCGTGGGGCGGGACTGGCGGCGTGCCGGGGTGAAGCGCGGCACTACAAATCCAAAGCGGGGTCCGCGCCCGTTATGCCGTGGTGGCGCCGGCAGTTTGTTCACGCTTGACATTGATGGAATAGATGAGGATGGCGCCGATCACGCCGCCCACTGTCACAGCGGCCCAGGCGATGTTGTAGCTGCGCGTGGCGTCAAAAATCAGGCCTGCCGTCCAGGGCCCGATCCATTGGCCCAGCGAGTTGGCCATGATGATGACGGCCAGCAGCTTGCCCAGCGTCGCCAGGCCAAAACATTCGGCCGTGACCAGCGGAATCAGCATGTAGTCAGCGCCCATGGCAAAGCCAAAGACGATCGCAAACGACCATGCGGCGACAGGGAAGCGGGCGAAGAACAACAGCGGGATGGCCAAGGCCAGGACCAGGTAGAAGGTGGCCATTACATTCTTCTTCTGGAAGCGATCGGCCAGGTAGCCGACAATCACCCGCCCGGCGAGGCCGGCAAACAGCAGGCCGCTCGAAATCACCGAAGCCTGGCCCAGGGTATATTTCTGGTCCTGCAGGAAAAGCACGAATTGCTGGATGACCGTCCCGATGGCGCCAATCACAAGCGAGCTGCCAATGAGGATCAGCCAGAAGTTGGCTGAGCGCGCAACGCGGCGAAGGTCAAACACCACGGCGGGCCCGGTGGGTTCGACCGGGCGGGCATCCTCACCATCAGGAGCGAGACCCATATCCGAGGGAGCCGAGCGCGTGACCCACTGCGCGATGGGAAGCAGCACGACCAGGATGAGGATTCCCACCACCTCAAAAGCCCGCCGCCAGCCGTAGTGCGAAATGAGGAAGTGGACCAGTATGGGCGAAACCGCGCCGCCCACGCCCAGCCCCAGGTAGGCATAGCCCATGGCACGCCCGCGCGCCGCACGAAACCAGCGGGCAATGAGCACCTGGTTGGGAATGGGGCCGGTGAGGATGTAGCCGATAACTTCCGCGATGGAAAGCAGGTAGTACTGCCAAAGGTGAGTCATCCATCCCATCAAAATGAGCGGGACGCCCACAAACACCAGCCCAAAGCGGATGACGGAGCGCGCGCCGCGCCGGTCAATCAGCGAACCGAGATAACCCACAAAGGGAGCTACGATCACAAACCCGATCAGAATGCCTGCCGTCACCTGGCTGCGCGAGAATCCCAGGTTTCTCACCAGTTCCGGATAGAAGACGGGCATGCCGTAAAATACGATTCCGACCCCAAAAAAGAGGTTCAGGAATGCCGCGGCAACAACCCACCAGCCATAAAAGATACGCATGAGTTTTCCCTTCGTTGTGATGCTGCCCATTGCCCGGTGATCACTCGCAAATTTGCGGCCCCAAAGTCCTTTTCACACAGAGCGCACGGAAGCCTTCTTTGTGTCGTGCACGAAGACTTGCAAGGCACAGAGGTCACAGAGAAGAAACCCGTACAAACTGTGCTAACGACTATTGCCGGCGAATTCCGCTTCCACGTCGGGCCAGTGATTGCGGCACCACTCCGCCATTTCGCCAACGCGCATGGCGCCTTTCCATCCGAACCTTGCGCGAAGGTGCAAGAGCCAGGGGATCAGGCCTTCATCGGGATGGAACAGCAGCAGGTGGAGGGCTTTTTCCGTTTTACTCCCGGTGTTCATGGCGTATTCGCTGTCCGGCAACTGGAAAATGGTGTGCATCTGGAAAGTGGAGCAGCCGCGCAGCAGGTATTCCCCGGCGATGCGGCCGGAGTGGATGTCGCCGGTGGCGCTGACGGGCAGAAATTGACTCTTATCAGCCGATGCCGACCGTCCCGCCAGGAACTTCTCCAGCACGCTCAGGTTGCGGTCGCTCAAGTCCGGACCGCCATAGGCGACGCCCATCTTGTCCAGATACTGCTTCTGCGGATCGAAAAGCCGGTTGGCGTAAATCAGAAAATCCGCCTGGTTTTCGCCCGACGCCTTGTGAACCGCGTCGAGCATGCGAAGCTGAAAATCATCCTCAAACAGAGCATTAAACATCTTGAGGCCAACACGAACTTTTCCCGGCTCGACCGCGTGGACCAGCGCCGGGACCCGGGCCAGCCATTCAAGAATTTTCGCCTGCTGGGCGGCGCGCCCGGAACCCGCCAGCGTGGGGCTGAAATCTTTTTCAAGCGGCATGGCAAGTTGAGGGCAATGTTTTTTCCACGGTTCCAGCAGAAGGTTGGTGGTGAAAATGTACTCATCCTCTTTCCAGAAGTCTTCCTCGGGCGTGGGCAGATGATACTTGACGGAAGGGACGATGAGCATCCCGGAGCCGGCGCCGATCTCGAGCGCCTGCGCAAAGAAATCGCGGTACGCCTCCAGCGTGTTGTACCATCCGCGGCCTTTCCACGTGACCGTCCAGCCTTCCTGGCCGCCGCGCCCGCGAATGCGCTCGACGGTCATGCGCGTCTCAGGAATGGCCCACTCCCACATACTTTGCCCGCCGTGGCTGTCCTGGGCGATGACGGTCTTGAGAATGACAAAGCCAAGGCCCGCGCTGGAATCTTTTTCCACCTGATGGGTGGCCAGCGAGAGCTGGCCGGAGGCCTTGCCGAACGGATTCTTGACCGGCAGGCCGCCGTATTCGCTTGTGAGGTCGATGCCGTAAGCGGAAAGAACACGGGACTCGATCGGGCGTGGCAGCCCGTCCCGGAACTTGTCGAAATCCTTTTGAAGCTGTGATGAATGCTGCTTGCTGAGTTGCGGCTTGCCGCGAAGGCGGACCCGCGGCGGGAAATATTCCTCCATGAACAATTTAATCCTTTGCGCTATTTGAACTGTCGAATTCGCCAATGGCCTCGAGCGTTTCCCTGATCCTGATGAACTCCGCCTCGGGCAGGTCTGGCCCCCAGGGGTCGTTCGCGGATTCACGCCCGATCACTCCCAGGTGGACCAGTGTCCACAGCATCCGGCGTATGTAGCCTTCCATGGGCGGAATAAACAGCACCTGGGAGAGCCGGTCCACGGCGCCTGAAAGGTCAAGGAACTCCGTGGCATGGCCGCTGAAATAGGCGTTCATCATGTTGTGTTGCAGGTCGATGCATGCAGCCCCCATGCCGATCAGGGCCGCCTGCGCGCCGGCCATCAGGCTGTAGCCCAGAAAGCGATCTTCGCCGGTGATCAGCACCTTTTCCGGAAACTCTTCGGCAATCAGGTTGGCCACACCCTGAAAAGTCATTACGCTGTCGAGTGTGGCGAGCTTGATGCCCGCCACTTCCGGCAAAGCGAAAAGCGGACGCAGGACCTCCGGGGAATATGAGATGCCGCCCGCGGCTTCATACAGATAGAACAGAATCATGGGGGTATGGAGGGAGGCCAGCTTCAAGTGATAATCGACCAGCAATTTGTCGAGCTCGCCTTCCCCGGCAATCTTGCGGAGCGGCGAGGGCGCATAAGCGAGGAAGGCATGAGCGCCGTGCTGGAGCGCGTCGTTGGCCATTTCGAGCGCTGAATCAACATAGGATGCAAATGTCGTGGCTGCCGCGGGCGCCCCTCCCACGCCGGCGATGATCAGCTTGCCAGGATCGAGCCCCTTTGCCCACGCTCGCAGTACCTGAAGGCGCTGTTCGCGACTGAGGTGCAACCCTCGGCCTGTATGCGCCCACAGGGCGACACCCGCAACAGGTTGACGGTTCATATAGGCAATGTATTTATCCTGAGCGGCGGAATCGATGCGGCCGTCAGCCGTCATCGGAACGGGAACCGCGGGGATCAGGCCATGCCAAAGACGGCGGCCGCACTCTTCAGCGGAAAGCTGCGTCATGGCTTGAACTCCTCCAAGCGGATACGGTATCGCTCGATTTTCTCCATGTCGACCTTGTAACCCATGCCCGGACCTTTGGGCAGCTGGATAAAACCTTCATCCGAAATTTCAATGGGAGGCACGATGATATCATCCTTGAACCAGCGCGCAGAAGCCTCCACGTCCGTTGGAAACCTGAAATTCCCGAGCGTCGCCAGGTGCAGGGCCTGGGCGGAAGCCACGCCGAGTTCCGGCATTGTGCCCATCCAGCAGGGAATTCCGGCCGCTTGTGCGGAGTCATGGGCTTGCTTGGCCGGTGCCAGCCCTCCCATGCGCTGCACCTTGATGTTGATGATTTTCGCGCTGCCCAGGCGGATGGCCGTGGCAATCGATTCCAGATCTTCCGCGGATTCGTCCAGGCAGATGGGAGTCCGCAGCCGGCGCTGAAGTTCCGCGTGCTCGGCCAGCGCTTTGCGGCCCAGCGGCTGCTCGAACATCATCAGACCGTAGCTGTCCAGCTCTTCAAAAACCGGGGCGTCTTCGATGCGATAAGCCGCGTTGGCATCCACCATCAGAGGGATGTCTCCGAAACGGTTGCGAACGGCCCGCACCAGTTCCACGTCGTGCCCCGGCATGATCTTGATTTTAATGCGGCGATAACCCTGGCGCAGAAATGTGTTCACGCGAATGAGCAGTTCATCAACTGAAGGCATCAGCCCAATGGCCGCGCCGGAAGGAATCGGCCGCCTGCCGCCACCCAGCAATTCGTAGAGCGGCACGGCCGCCTGATTGGCCCGGAGGTCCCACACCGCACCCTCGACTCCCGCCTTGGCAAACGGTTCGCCGGGGAACTGTGCGAGCCGATCAAAGCAGCACTCAGCCTGGGGAAGCGGCTGGGCCAGCAATCCTGGAACCGCCTTGTTACGCAGAAATTCCCAGGTTGAGTCCGGTGTTTCGGCAGAGTAAAATGAGCCGCCCATGGGAGAGGCTTCACCCCAGCCGCTCTCCCCGCTTTTCCCCTGTAATTCCACCAGGATAGCGTCTTTTATGGACACTTCGCCGTTTGAGATTTTGAACGGCTCGTGCAAGGGCACCTGCACCCAGTGCAGGCGGATTGCGGAAAGTTGGTTTCCATTCGGCATTAGGGGTTCCAGAGGAAATCTAATCTGCCCTGCAGCGTGAAGTCAATCAATTCTTGATGATGTAAGCACACCGGCGGACTCGAGATCTCCCAGCAAGCCTGCCTGAATTTG
>DASSJE010000244.1:0-2985 GCA_035691365.1 Terriglobia bacterium | reverse complement strand
TCACGCGAATGCGCAAAATTCCCTGGCGAGTGTGCGTGGCCTTATTGTGCGCCGCATCCCTCTTTGCCCAGGCCCGACCCACTTCAGCGCTTTTGAGTCGTGCCAGAAATCTTGTAATTGCAGGAAAGCCCGAGCAGGCCGTTCCCATCTATCAGGAGCTGGTCCAAGAATTTCCCAACAACGCCGTACTTCGTGTGGACCTTTCTATTGCCCAGTATCAGGCACGGCATTATAGCGACTCAGCGCAGACGGCAAAAGCGGCACTCAGGCTTCAGCCAGGGTCGCCCAGCGCGAATTTATTCCTGGGCGCCAGTTATCTCCAGCTTGGCCAATACGCCTCAGCCATTCCGCCGCTTCAGAAGGCGCTCGAGGCGCAACCCGCGGACCGCAATGCGCGGCTCAACCTGGCGGAGGCGTATTCGGAAGCCCGGCAATACCAACAAGCCGCCCAACAGTTTCAAAAGTTATCGGAAATCCTTCCGGACAGCCCCAGGGTCTGGTATGGTCTGGGCCACTGCTACGAAAAACTCTCCCGGCAGTCACCTGAAGAAAGCGCACATTACCGCGAGTTGGCGCAGCAAGCGTACAAGCGTTTGGACCAGTTGCCTGCATCGCCTGAAAGTCGCATTCACGCTGCCGAGCTGCTCGACAGGAGTTCGGAATGGATGGAAGCGGCAAAACAATGGCGCAAGGCGCTGGAGCTCGCACCGCACGACAACCGGGCGCGCGGAGGCCTGGCCTGGGCGCTTTTTCGAGCGCGGGACTACAAAGCGGCGCTGGACGTGATTGAAAGCATGCGGAAGGATGGCTTTGATTCAGCCGTCGTCGACTTCTTAACCGGAGGGTGCTGGCTTAACCTGGAGCGGCCGGAAAGAAGCATTCCATATCTGGAGAAAGCTCTCGCCGCCGACCCCCATTTTCTGCCTGCCAAGGCTGCGCTCGGGCAGGTCTTGCTGCAAACCGGCAAAGCACGCGAGGCTATCCCGTTTCTTCGCGCCGCGCTTTCGGTTGATGAAGACGGCACCACCCACTTCCAGCTTTATCGTGCGTTTTCGAGGACCGGGCAGATGGAGGCGGCCAAACGGGCTCTTGCCGATTACAAAGAATTCAAGAAGCGGCTGCCCCAGGCCTCACCTGTGCATGGAAACGCCTACCGTTAAGATGATGTGTAACTTTTTGCCCAGCTCGTGCCGCTAGGGCTCGCGGACCTTCAGCACATGGTTTGTCCGCACATTCGCAAGCACCTGGCGCGTCCCGCTGGGCCAACGGATTTCGACTTTCTTCACAATCTTCAGCTTGCCGGTTCCAAAATGGACGCCGAAGTGGCTGGAAGAGGCATAGCTCATCGCGGAGGTCATATGATTGAGCTGGCCATCCAGGCGGATTTCCGCTCCGATTCCGTCGCGGTTGCTTCGGGTTCCCTGCAGCTTGAAGATGAGCCACGTATTTTCTTTCGGAGTGATGTTTTCCCATAACTCCGGGCCTGCGCCCAAAGAGGTCACGACCGCGTCAATCCTGCCATCATTATTGAAGTCCGCAAAAGCGGCTCCCCGATGCGCCTGATTCGTGAGGAAATCATCTCCCACGCTCTCGGAAACGTCTTCAAATGTTCCGTTGCCCCAGTTCAGGAACACCGAATTGTGCAGCTTGTATTTCGTGGCTTCGTACAACGCAACCAGATCGTTGACGTGAGCGTTGGAAGTGAAAAGATCTTTCCGGCCATCGTTGTTGAAATCGAACATACCGATCCCATACCCGCTGTAGATCCTGCTCGCCAGGCCCATGTTGCTTGAATAGGTCGCGTCGCCGAATAATCCCCTTCCCAGGTTTCGGAAAAGCGGGAAGGTTTCACCTGCCAGCGTGGAGAAGGCAATATCCGGCCGCCCATCATTATCGTAGTCCCGAAAATCCGTGCCCATCCCTGAGACGGGATTACCAGTGTCAAGCAAGGCTACACCCGCCTGCATGGCGACCTCTTCGAACTTTCCGTTTCCGAGATTGTGAAACAGGAAATTCTGCATTTTGTCGTTGGTGACGAAAATGTCCATGAGGCCATCGCCATCGTAGTCAGCAACCGCCACACCCATGCCTTTTCCGATATGCTTCGCGATCCCCGATTCCTGCGAAACGTCCCGGAATTTCCCATTACCCTCGTTGTGGTAAAGGGCGTTGGGGAGTCCTTCGAAAACAGTGGGACTGCAGTAGACTCGTAACTGGCGTGTCGAATCTCCGCAGTAGGGTTCAGACTTTGGCGACCAGTGCAGATAATTGAGCACGAAGAGGTCCAATAGCCCGTCATTGTCATAATCGAACCAGGCGGCGCCAATTGACCAGGGGCTGCTCTTGATCCCCGCCTGTGCGGTCACGTCTTCGAACGTGCCGTCACCCCGATTGTGGTAAAGGATGTTCCTGCCGACTCCCGTCACTAAGAGATCGATATGGCCGTCGTTGTCGTAATCGGCGGCGCTGGCTCCCATCGAATAACCTGCGCCGGCGACATTCGCCTTTTCAGTCACATCTTGAAAATGAAACCCACCCAGATTTCGGTACAGGCGGTTCCAGTGTCTGGGTGAGGTTTTTTCCAGGGAGGGCCAAGACGCCCCGTTGGTGAAGTAGAGGTCCGTCAGCCCGTCACCGTCATAATCGAATGCCGCAACGCCGCCTGCCATGGTTTCAATGAGGTGCTTGCTTGGAGTCGGGCTGTTCTCCAGCACGAAATCCATGCCTGAGCCGGCCGCAACGTTGCGGAACTGGATAGGAGCCATTTTGCGAACGGCCTGGTCTGCTACTCCGAATTGGCTGGCCAAGGGAGAGAGGCAGAGGCTTGCGCTTGTTTTCAGCAATTCGCGTCGGGTGAGTTTGTAGGCCATTACCAGCCAATCTGATGAATAGAGAAATGCTGGCGGAGAGGGTGGGATTCGAACCCACGTGCCCGCTTTTGGCAGGCAAGACGCTTTCGAGGCGCCCCCGTTATAACCACTTCGG
>DASSJE010000243.1:0-2612 GCA_035691365.1 Terriglobia bacterium | reverse complement strand
ACCTGATTCGGTTTGGAACGACGTTCAACTACATCCAAGGCGGGGGCTCGACTTCGCTGTATAAAAATGGACCGTCGATCATTTCCCAAGTTACGCCCGCCGAGATCACAGCCGCTGTGACCGGGCCTTTCCCCGGCGGGGCATCGAACCCGCTGAACTATCCGGCCGATGGCGGCTACGTTTTGGGGAACGGGCTGGGTTACACCACGATGAAGGCAGCCTTGGGCTTTCCCGCAGGAGGCTTGGGCCCTGATAACCGGCTGCTGCTTTACCTGGGCGATTCGTGGAAAATGAAACCGAACTTCACCCTAACCTACGCCTTGCGCTACGAGCGCGACACGGCGCGCACGGACAGCCAGTACGCGAGAATTCCCGGGCTGGACACGCTCCTTCCAGGGCTAGGGAGCCCGGTCAACCAGCCCAACAAGAATTTCGCTCCAGAGCTGGGCTTTGCCTATGATCCGGCCAGCAATGGTAAAACTTCCATTCGCGGGGGCATAGGTTTGTTCTGGGACAACGTCATCTGGAACAACCTGCGTTTTGACGCTCCTTTCCGCGAGACCAAAGGCGCGTTTCTGCAGACCGCAAATCCCTGCGCAGCAGCGGGCCTGCCATCTCCCATTCAGACGACGAATGGGACCATTACAGCAAGTTCCGCACTTTGCGGCACGACGGCGGGATACCCCTTGATTGGAAATGCGTTGCCCGCGCTGCTGGCCTTGCAGGCGCAATATCAGGCCGCCGCGCCGAATCTGCAGGCGCCGAATCCCGCGTATGCCGGACAATACCTCTCCGATTGTGCCACGGGTAGCAATTGCTTCTTCGCGCCGGGTAGTTCCATGCTGAACCCGAACTACAGGTCGCCGCGCTCGGTCGTGATGAACATCGGCTTTCAAAGGGAGATTCGTCCCGGCATGGTGGTGAGCGTCGACTTCGTTCGGAATGTCCAGACTCATTATTTGCTGGGGGTAGATCAGAATCACGCCGGTGATACCAGCTCGTTTAACCTGGCGGGAGCACAACAGGCGATTCGAACTACGCTCGCCGACTGCGGCGTGTCATCGATTGTCCAATCCTATTCGACCAACTGTTCACTGGATCCCGCCAACGGAACCGATGATAGTGGAACCTGGAACACAGCCGTCAACCCGGCGCGCCCTGCGACCATCAGCGATTATGCCGTCCACGGGCTGGGTTCGTCGGCTGATATGGGTGGGGCGAGTTGCCTGGCTGCACTGGGCTACTCATGTGCTTTCCCCGGCAGGAATCCTAACGCCCCGCCGCTTAGCTTCCTGTCGCCTGTCGGACGTTCCGTGTACCAGGGACTGCAGATGAAGTGGGTCGAGAGTGTGAAGAATCCCTTCCCAGGCGCTGAAGGTGCGAACTTCCAGGTTGCGTACGCTCTTTCCCGGTTCAAGAATTCAGGGGGCGGGGTAGGCGCCGATTCCGCGGTGACGGCAGCCAGCAGTGACCAGGATTTCATGGCCCCTGCGCTCGATAACAACAATGTGAATCACTATTTTGGTCCTTCCACACTGGACCGTACTCATCAGGTATCGATCGGTGGCTACGTGGATTTTCCGCACAGCATTCGGGTGGGAATCATGGGCCATCTTTACAGTCCGCTCTCAACGACTTTGACCGTTCCGAATACGGGCCGCGGTCCAGGTGAGATTTTCCGCACCGACTTTACGGGGGACGGCACCACGCAAGACCCGATTCCCGGAACCAAAGTGGGGAACTTTGATCGCTCCGGCGTGGATACAAGCACACTCAACAATGTGATCTCTAAATACGACACAAAAGTTGCAGGACAGCCGACTCCCGCAGGCCGTGTGCTGATCAACGATTTCTTGATGACGCAGGCCGATTTGGCTGGGCTCGGTGCCGTGGCTCCAATCGTGACACCAGCGCCAGCGGACCAAGTCAACTATCCATGGCTGAAGTCTCTCGATGCATCGATCTCCTGGAGTCACACTTTCTTCGACAAGGTGACGATCCGGCCTTCGGTGGCTTTCTTCAACGTTGCCAACTTTGCGAATTTCGACTTGCCCCCCAACATGATGTCGGGCCTGCTCACGGGCGGCGTTGGAACTGTGAACGGTACGAACCATGCGGGTCATGTGGTGGACCGCGTCGGAGTGGGCACGGGCGTGTTTGGGCTAGCTGCGCCGCGGCAGATGGAGTTCTCGCTGAAGATCACTTTCTAGTGGAGAGCACAAATCAAACCTGCCCCGCGGTGGGGCGGGGAGGCGCCAGCGGAGACAGAATAGCCGGGTAAGGGAAGTCTTGCACGGTGCGCCTCCTGCCGGAAGAAGGACCTCCTGACTTTGTACTCCCGACTTGCCGTTCGCAAGCGCGCAGGCGAACGGACCTCTCCGCTTTGTGTACAATGCCAGCATGTCGTTTCGGGCTCAAGGGAATCCGAATGCCAAGCGTGGCCGGACGCCGCCTCCAGAAGATACTTTCGAGGAAGCGGCATTTCTCAAAGCAGTCGGAGAGAAACAGATGCCCGTCTCGGTCAAGCTGATGGATGGGCAAGTGGTCCGCGGCTGGATCGAGTACTACGACAAGAACATGGTGCGCCTGACCCGCGAGGGCGCGCCCAATCT
>DASSJE010000242.1:0-6292 GCA_035691365.1 Terriglobia bacterium | reverse complement strand
GTCCGCGAGTGCGGATTCGAGGTCCAGTTGTGCAGCCCCTACACCTATCCCCCCAGTGCTTCCGGCTGCTTTATCTTCTATCGGTGGCTCCTGAAAATACACCGTTTGCCCACGATCCTATCGCCCTTACTTGATCTGGTTTGCAGACTTGACTGTGTATGGCCGGTCAGGACCGAGCGGTTTGCGTGTTCTATCGCGTTGAAAGCATCAAAGCCAATCAATCCGAGGGTACCAGCGAGCCCGGAGGCAGGGAGGATGACCCCAAGAGAGGCTCGGTCTGACCCGAGATGATGCCTCCTTTGTCTTGTCTCAACGGAGAAACTGAGTGAACGATAATTATTCGGCAAGAAACAATCCCGCCAGCAAAACGGCCCGACGGACCTCATTTTCCTACCCTTCAGGTTGTTGTTCGGTCCCAGCGATAGCGGCCAATCGGAACAGCATGCAGTTTGCCTCATGCTCGTTGAGAGGGATCGTTTATGGAATGTCGCTGTAAGGAAGCTCTTATTGCTGCCGTGGTGGTCACGTTCAACCGCTGCGCTCTGCTCGAAGGTTGCCTTGACGCTCTCCTTCGGCAGGATCGTCCTCTGGATGAAATTTTGGTGGTCGATAACGCATCCACCGATGGCACGGCAGAAATGTTGGCGAAAAAGTATAATGGCAAAGTTACCTATGTTCGGCTGGGGGAGAACGTGGGAGGAGCAGGTGGATTTTACGAAGGCATCCGCCTGGCATACGAAAAAGGCAACGACTGGATCTGGGTAATGGACGACGACGTGGAGCCCATGGCTGACGCGCTAGGAGGATTAACCGAGTCCCCCGCGTTTGGCGACCCATCTGTTGGGTTCCTTTCCTCACTTGTGCTGGACTCGAATTTGAAAGCCCAGGTTTCGCCTTTCAGGCGGTTCAACCGGATGATGGCAGCATGCCCGGCAATTGACGAGAATTCTCTGGGTCAATCCCTCGTTTCCATCGAAGCTGCGGGTTTTCTTGGAGGGATGATCCGGCGGAAAGCGATAGATGTGGTGGGGTTGCCGCTCAAGGACCTGTTCATTTACTGGGATGATACAGAGTTTATCCATCGCATCTCCAGACGGTTCAAGGTCTTTCTGGTTCCCGCCAGCAAAGTCGTTCACAGGTACGTTTGGGTGCCACCTGCCCGGCGCAAAATCCTGGGGATCTTGAGAATACCCGTGGGCGTGCCCATCACCCAGGCCTGGAGGTTTTATTACAATCTTCGTAACTCGATTTTCATCAGGACAAGGTATGCCAGCCCATGGCTTGCGCCTCTAATCCCCGTGGCGGTTCTCGCAAGACCCATTGGGACCACGCTTTTGTTTTACGATCATAAGCTTGCGCGATTCAAATTTATCTGGCAGGCCGCCCTGGATGGGATTCTTGGCCGATTGGGCAGGCGAGTCACCCCGTGATAAAGGAGTTGCCCGCAATTTCTTTGTGGATTTCTGGAATTTCACGCGCTACCGGAGTTTTTAGAAAGTCAACATGAATGAATTCGCAGTCTCCCTCGGCGTCGCGGCGATCATCGGCCTGATAGTATGGCGATATAAGACCGTTTTCTGCCTCCCTTTTTTCTGGGCTGCTCTTTTCGCGTGCATATATCTGGGGCTTCTGCAAATCCGTGCTCAGTCCGGAGGGTCCTCATATCTGTACGCAGCCGAGGGGTTCGGAATGTTCTTTTTGGGCCTGCTGGCGGCCGACATTCTTTTTTCCCTTCGCTCCGTGGCCGGAAGGTTAACGAATCGCGGCCGGCATGTTCATCGCGCCTCGCCGGTTGCTCAACCCAAGCCTTCTAAAGAGCCCAAACCCACCAGGATCAAACTGCTATTTCCGCCCTTACCCTTGAGTATAGGCTTGTTTGTATCGCTTTCCGCTGCGACGATTATAACCATCATCTTCTTTGGTCAACAGGGATTCCCGATCCTTTCGAGCAATCCCGCCCTCGCCTGGGTTCAGTCCACCAGCGGCATCGTCAATCGGCTCATGAGCGTGTTCGGCCCGGGTTGTTATGCGGTTCTCGGGCTCATGGCCTGGGCCGTTCATCGTGAGACAGGATCGCGCACGGCAAAGTGGATGACGTATCTGGGGCTTGGCCTTTCAATCGTCACCGACGGACTGCTGGGCACCAAGAGCGCGGCCATCATGGTGTTTGTCTGGTTTAATCTTCTGCTTTTCTATATGAATAAGAGACGAGAGTTGTGGAAGACCATATTGCCGCTGATTATCATCGTTGTGCCCGCTTCCGCCGCCATTGTGGCGGTTCGCATGATGTCAACGCAGGGATACTGGCAGGCGGAAAGCATCTATGAAACCTATTTTGACCGGCTCACAACCGTAGCTGCAGAGCCACTGGATTTCACGTTCAAGTACATGAATCGCTTCGGCGCTATCCACGAACAGGGATTTATTATGGAAGCCAGGAGAATCCGGGAGCAACTGACAGGGGCGCAAAAGACGCCGGTCCTCTCAGAGTATGTTTACAACCTGATGCAGGGTTCGCCTCCCGGTAGCGTGGACTTGTCGGCAACTTTAACAATCGAGGGCACGGGATACGTAGAGTGGGGGATGCTAGGCCTGCTGCTATATTCATTCCTTCAGGGGTTGGGATTTGGCCTGGTCCACAGGTACCTTTATAGCCGGGAAACCATGAACATTATCTCGCTTGTTGTATGGGGCGGGATTCTCAGTTATGGTATCCAGCTCAGCAGCACAGGAATCTTCCTGGTTGGCCTTGAAGGCATTTTGTTGCAGATCATTCCTCCTCTGGCCCTTCTTCTCCCATTTGGCGCTTTTTTCCTGTTGCCGATGGCCCGAAGATATCGCAGCGCTGGAGGCGGCAGAATTTCCCGGCTTCCTCAGCTTCACATCCAAGCTGGTCGCGGAGGGGAGCGGTGATTTCCAACCTGCTCGGCAGCTAATCCGGGAACGGTACTACCGATGCGCAAGGTTCTATTTTTCTGTTACGACCTGAAGGACGGAGGATCACCCCAGGTACTCTCGAACATTCTCAACCACCTGAACCGGAATGAATTCGATCCGGTTTTGGTCACCTATTCAGACGCGAGAGTTTTTCCAATCCCGGAGGGGATTACTGAACATGTTCTCCAGCTGCGGGGAGGTGGCAGCCTGTTGCAGAAACTGAGAACCAATCTGACTGCCGTGCTCCGCTTGCGGAGAGTGCTTCGCCAGGAAAAGCCTGCGATTGCGACAGGGATGGGCGGAATGACGAATTGGGGGTTGATCCTGGCAGCAAAGACGACGGGGCTGAAGACATCCGTTATTATTGGGGAGCATGGAGCCGACGCTTTGAAGTACCGTGAAGATCAAATGTCTTCGCTCCTGATACGCCTCCTGAACAAGTTCCTATATCCGTTGGCTGACCGTATCGTGGCAATCTCCGAGGGGGTGAGGGAATATCTCATGCGGGAACTGAAGCTCCCGGAGGAGAAGATCGTTCTTATATATAATCCAGTCGATATCCAAAAAATTCAGCAGCTTTCCCAGGAAAATGTCAACGATCCCTGGTTGAGCGATCCGGACAAACATGTTGTGCTTTGGGTCGGCAGGATCGCCGCCATCAAAGGGCTGAAGTACCTGATTCGTGCCTTCGAACGCGTGCTGAAACAGATCGATGCGCGGTTGATCATCGTGGGCGAGGGTTCTGAGCGAGATGCTATCGAGAAATTAGTTCTCCAAAAAGGTCTCGAGCAAAAGGTCCGTTTTGCGGGTTTCCAGAGTAATCCCTACCGGTACATGTCGCGCAGTTCGGTCTTCGCGTTTCCATCCCTGAGCGAAGGGTTTGGAATGGTTCTGGTAGAGGCGATGGCGTGTGGGCTTCCCGTGGTGTCGGCAGACTGCATTGCCGGCCCAAGCGAGATTCTCCAGAACGGAAGATGCGGAATCCTCGTCCCGCCAGGAGATTCGGATGCACTGGCAGAAGGTATCGTGCGAGTCCTGACCAGCCCCAAACTCCGCCGAGAGCTTAGCCAAGCTGCCGCTCAGCGGGCGGCTGATTTCGAAGCTGCGCGCGTGGTCTCTTTATATCAGCTACTCTTCCGAGAGGTGTGTGGCAACAACCGATGTGCCCAGGAACTGAAATGACGCGGATGCCGTTGGCGGATTCAGGGCTTGTTCGGCCCGTCACCCTTGGACCTCTCACGGAAGAGCCACTCGCCTCCGTTTTGATCACGAATCACAATTATGAACGGTACATCGGTGAAGCCATTCAAAGCGTGCTTGCACAGACCTACCCTAACTTTGAAGTCGTGGTTTGTGATGATGGCTCAACAGACAACTCCTGCGAAGTGATCGACGCTTGGCGCAAAAGAGATCCGAGAGTTTGGCTCGTTCGACAATCCAATGGAGGTCAGGGCGCAGCCCTGAATGCTGCATTTAGTGCTGCTAAAGGAGATGTGATTGTATTACTGGATGGAGATGATATGGCAATAGAGAATAGGCTTGCGCTTATCATTCAGGCCTTCCACCGGCACCCTGATGCCGGGACGGTCACTCATGCCTTGAGAATTCTCGATCCGCAGGGTCGACAGCATGGACGAGATCCGGAAGAACCGCTAGATGAGGGATGGCTCGCTCCTGCCCTGCTGCGTGGACCAGAACCTGTGTTCCCGCCGACTTCTGGTCTAGCCATAAGGGCAGAAATTGCCAAACTTGTCTTTCCTTTACCCTGCAAGCTCATTCCGAAGGCACACTGGGATTGGGTTGTCCGGGAAGGAGCAGCATTTCTCGCTCCGGTGGCGGCGCTCAGCGAGGCGCCTGGGATTTATCGTCTGCATGGCCACAATTTTTTTGGTCATTCGCGTCTGACCACCTTGGAGCAGATTGAACATCGCCTCGACGGCCTTTCCGGGGCTATGGAAGGACGGAGGATTTACGCCAGGGCTATCTTCAATTCAGAACCGGACCCGCATGAATGCGATAGCGTCTTGGGTGTGCTGATCCTGTCCCGCGCAGTCCTGCGTGGGGAACGGATGTCACGTAGCCAGATTTCACGTTACTCCCACGGCAAATCCCGCTGGATATGGAGTCTGCTTTTCCTTCTCCCCTCATGGTTGAGGAGTCGAATCTATCTGTGGGGAAGAAAGGCACAGATTCCCTGGAAGGCAAGATGTCTCAAGGGGCAGGCTGTCCGCCTCCTGGAGAGGCTCGGCGCAGCATTAGGAATGCGATGGAAGCCGGGACGAAGGGTTCACCAGGCGCGAGTAAATCTTCGATAGCAAAATTCATGGCCCTCGGCTATCCAACGGGAAGACGGACTCCCAGTTTTTGAGTTGCAAATCATTTTCTGATCGTCAATGAAAGTCGGAACGAAATTAGCATGGGAGAATCCCCAAATTTAAACATCCTTACTGTCAACTGGCACACTGCCTATCTGTATAACCTGTCGCGAACAGGACATCGCTGGTCAGTTCTGAATAAGTGGCAGGATTTTAACCGTCCCCTGCCCGCCAATTTTCAGCTTATCGATTGGGCCAGAGCTCGCCGCAACTTCTCCCAATTCGACCTCGCAATTGGGCACAGCATCTGGATCGATGTATTGAGGATTCTGCCTTTTTGTATCCTCTACCAAAAGCCTTACATTCAGGTTATTCACGGCAGAAGATGCAGGGGAGGTTTTAGCCGGAGCCGTTTCCGCAAATTCGCGAAGTTGCTCTACGCCAGGCTCATCCTGAAGAACCTCGTCCGATTTGGAGTGATGCGGGTCGTGTTCATCTCGCCTTATGCCGCGTCAGACTGGGGGCTGGACGGGACCGCAATCGATCAGGGGATCGACCTTGCGGAGATGGGGCCTTACGAGGGTACGGAACCGTCGCTCCTGACGGTGGGTAATACACTTCACCGGGAGCACTTTGCATTCGATGAGCTGATGCAGATCCGTAAACAGGTTCCCGTCAAAATTGTCGGGGTGAATCCCAACATTCCCGATTGCCGCCCTTCGAAAAACTGGGAAGAGTTGCGGTCGTTCTATAGTCAGAACAGGGCCTACCTTAACCTGACCCGTGAACCCGAAGACGGCCATAACCTGGCCGTGTTGGAGGCGATGGCGTCCGGAATGCCGGTGATTTCGCTGAAACATCGCTCAACTCCCATCCGAAACGGTGAAAACGGATTTCTGGTAGACGATGTGCCAGAGGCAGTCGACCGCGCGAAGCAGCTCCTGGCCGATCGTGAACTTGCTCGAAAACTGGGAAGGAGCGCCCGATCCACTGTTGAACAGGAATTCTCCATGAAGGAATTTCGTAAGCGCTGGAATGAG
>DASSJE010000241.1:0-9109 GCA_035691365.1 Terriglobia bacterium | reverse complement strand
AGGATCATCTTTTCGGCTTCCTGCGTAATCCGATGGTAAGCCTGGCCGTGCACCACGCGATTCAGATAACCGGCAATCGCTCCCACGTTGGGAGAAATCGACATCTCGTTGTCGTTCAGAACAACCAGAACCTTTTTCTGAAGAGTGCCAAGATTATTGATGCCCTCGAGTTCGAGCCCCGACGTCAAACCCGCATCGCCCACCACAGCCACCACGTGGAAATTCTCGCCCTTCAGATCTCGCGCCACGGCCATTCCCAGCGCCCCCGAAATGGCGGTGCCGGCGTGGGCGACATTGAATGTGTCATAAGGACTCTCGTCCCGCACCGGAAAGCCGGAAAGGCCGCCGTACTGCCGGATGGTTGACAGGCGGTCGCGACGGCCTGTCAGGACCTTATGGCCGTAGGCCTGGTGCCCCACGTCCCAGACGATTTTGTCTTTGGGGGTGTCAAACAGGTAGTGCAGAGCCAGCGTCAGTTCCACAGTCCCAAGGCTGGAGGCCAGGTGGCCGCCGACTTTCGAGACGACGGAGATGAGATAATCGCGCAGATCTTCCGCCACCTTCTGCAGGTCTTCACGAGGCACTTTCTTCAGGTCCGCGGGCGAATCAATTCGTGAGAGATACCGGTATTCCATCAGGCAGTCCTCTCAATCAGGAAATAAGCTAACTCTTGCAATCTGCTTGCCGCCTTGCCGTAGGGTTCCAGGCTTTCGCAGGCTTCCTCGACCAGAACCCTGGCCTTTCGGCGTGATTCCTCGATGCCGTAAAGCGCCGGATAGGTTGCCTTCCGCTGTTGGTCGTCTTTGCCGGCGGTCTTGCCGAGCGTTGCGCTGGAGCCCAGCACGTCGAGCAAATCATCCGCAATCTGGAAAGCCAGTCCGATCTTCCGGCCATAGGTTGTAATTCGCTCCAGGTCGGTTTTCGTAGCGCCCGCAAAGATGGCTCCGCATCGCACCGCCGCGCACAGAAACGCTCCTGTCTTCGCGGAGTGAATCATTTCCAGCGTGGTGGCGTCAACGTCCTGGTTGGTAGTTTCCAGGTCCAGCACCTGGCCGGCAACCATGCCTCCACGGGTTCCGGTAGCGTGAGCCAGCTCGTAAATGATGCGAAGCTGGCATTCCGGGGACGTTAATCCCGGTTCAGCCAGTACCTCATACGTAAGCGTCAGCAGCGCATCCCCTGTGAGGATCGCTGTGGACTCGCCAAAAGCGCGATGGCAGGTGGGCTTGCCGCGCCGCAAATCGTCGTTGTCCAGCGCCGGCAGGTCATCATGGATCAACGAGTAGGTGTGGACCAGTTCCATCGCCGCAGCTATGCGAAGCAGGGAAGGCTCCGTGGCGCCGAGCAATCGCCCGGCCTCCGTGCAAAGAATCGGGCGCAGCCGCTTGCCTCCCGCAAACACCGAATAGCGCATAGCCTGATGGATGGAATGAGGAAAAGTGTCCTCTGGAGGAAGCATCTGGTCAAGCACCTGATCGATCAGTGCTCTTTGTTCATCAAGATATTGCGAAACCGCGGTGGAAGCGCTCAAGTCTACTCCGTTTCGTTCTCTTCGGGAGCAAAGGGTTCAGCCACAACCTTCCCCCCGGCTCTTTTCATGAGGACTTGGATGCGCCCTTCGGCTTCCTGGAGCTGCTTTTGGCAAACCTCCGAAAGTCTCATGCCTTCTTCATAGATCTGCAAAGCCTTTTCGAGCGGCAGATCCGCGTCTTCGAGCTGGCGCACGATGGCGTCAAGCTTTTCGATGTTCTTTTCAAAGGTTTCTGCCTTGGCAGGCTTTGGTATTTGCGACATCCCTGTTGGTTACGACCTCCGTAACGAATCCTTATGGCGCATGGGTCCTTCCCCCGGCTTCCTGCTGCGCCTCACTGCCGGGCGCTTGCAATCGCGCGCCCAGCGCTTCCGTCACTTCCACCGCCATAGCATATCTGGAAAACGGGGCCACCACCTGAATTCCCTGCACCAGTTCGCGGACTTCCAGCAGCATTTCGCGGGCGATTTTCAAACCTTCCGCCCGCGCTTTGTCACCGGTATCCACCTTGCGCATCCGCTTCAGAATCTCGGGCGAAACCGACATTCCTGGAACTTCATTATTCAGGAATTCTGCGTTCCGGTAGCTCGTCAAGGGATGAATTCCCGCCAGCAGTGGAATTTGCGTGACGTCCAGCGACCGGACCCGGCGAAGGAACCCGGCAAGCCGGTCCAGGTCAAATACCGGCCTGATGATTCCAAAGTTAGCCCCGGCTTTTATTTTATATTCAAAACGCCGAAGTTCTTCATCCGGATCCAGGGCATTGGGATTGAGTCCCACTCCAATCAGGAAACTGGTTTGCGTTCCCAGCGGGTTCCCTCCCATATCAAGGCCGCGGTTCAGGTTGCCCAGCATGTTCACCAGGCCGATGGCATCGACATCAAAAACGGCCGTTGCCGAAGGCAGGGCCGCGACCTGGGGAGGATCACCCGTCACCGCCCAAACGTTTCTGATGCCAAGCGCATGGGCGCCAAGCAGATCGGACTGAAGGCTCAGCACATTGCGCCCGCGGCAACTGAAGTGCAGCAGAGTTTCAATCCCGGCCTGCTGCTGGATCACAACGGCAAGCGTCTGCGCGCTCATCCTTGCGGTTGCTCCGGAGCCGTCAGGGACGTTGACTGCGTCGATCCCATGTTGCTTCAGGTATTGCGCGCCTTCCACCTCGCGCGCTGGATCGCATCCTCTGGGAGGAACGATCTCCACGACCACCGGGAATTCCCCTCGAGCGAACTTCCCGGCAAGACGCGAACGGAGATCAATGGGCACGGGTTCGAGTGCCTGGGGCTGGCGCAGTGCCGCCTCAACTGTTATCCGGGCCACCTGGGGCCTCAACGATTTCACTGCGGCCTTGATGGCTTTGATGTGCTGTGGAGTCGTTCCGCAGCACCCGCCCACAATCCTGGCTCCAGCCTGTATAAAGCGGCTGGCGCGTTCGGCCATGTATTCCGGAGAGCAAAGGTAGTGGGTCCGGCCGTCTACGGAATGGGGCAACCCGGCGTTGGGTTGGGCCGACAGTTTCTTCGAAGTCACTGCCGCCATTCTTTCCAGGGTTTCCAGAACGGTAGCCGGTCCGATTCCGCAGTTGACGCCGATCACGTCTGCTCCCCAGGCGTCAAGCTGGCGCGCAAAGTCTTCCGGGCTGGCGCCGGAAAGCGTGTTCCCGTCTTCCTGGACCGTCATCTGGACCACCACCGGCAGTGAGGTGGCTTCCCGCGCGGCGAGCAGGGCCTGATGGGCCTCTTCCAGGTCCATCATGGTTTCAACCACAATCAAATCCACGCCACCCTCGGCAAGCGCCTCAACCTGCTCACGGAAAGCGTGTCGCGCTTCCTCAAGCGACGTGGGACCCAGTGGTTCAAGGCGCAGACCCAGGGGCCCAACGGAACCGCCGACATAGAGATCTTCGCCGGCGCTTTCCCGCGCCAGGTGGGCCCCGGCCAGATTGATTTCGCGGACTTTATCCGCCAGGTCGAACTTGGCCAGTCGGAAGCGATTGGCCCCAAACGTGTTGGTTTCAAGAAGTTCAGCGCCCGCCTTGACATAGCCCATGTGAACTTCTTTTACCAGATGAGGGGCGATGAGGTTCAGTTCATCGAAGCACCGGTTGAGAGACACACCGCTAGCGTACAACATGGTGCCCATGGCCCCGTCACCGACCAGGGGCCGGCTCTCGAGTCGATGAAGGATCGATTCACGCACGCTCAGCGTAGTTTAGCATGCCTCCGGCGCCGCTGACGAGGGGCACCGGGCCGCCTGGAGGCGAATAAAGAGTGACCGCCAGAGCGCTATAGGCTATCATTGGATTTAGCTCTTGGCCCATCCGGAGACTCTTTTCACCTCTTTTTTTCAACCATGGCCCATACGATTTTTCAAACGCTGTCGCACTTCTTCTCGACGTATGGCTACTGGGTGGTCTTCTTCGGCGTCATGCTGGAAAATGCGGGCGTGCCCGTCCCGGGCGAAACAGTCCTGCTCTTTGCAGGTTTTCTTGCTTACCACGGGAAAATCAGCATTTTCCCCAGCATCCTGGTGGCGGTTGCGGGGGCTACAATTGGCGACTCGATGGGATTCCTGATCGGGCATTTCGGCGGCAGGCCGTTTGTCGACCGGTTCATTCGATGGTTTCCCGTCACTCGAAAATCTTTTGACTATTCCCAGACCTTATTCCTCAAATATGGCCAATGGGCGGTTTTTACAGGCAGGTTCATTACGGGACTGCGAATGTTTGCCGGAATCCTCGCCGGGCTCTTCCGGATGCCCTATGGGCTTTTTCTGATTTTCAATTTTTCCGGCGCCATGATTTGGGCTATAGCAGTCATTTATGTGGGCTTCCTGTTTGGAAACAGCTGGGCATTGGTCCAACAACATCTTTTGGAAGTCAACGAAATCGTCATGGGCGCAGTTCTGGTGGCTGTTTTGATTGGTGTAACATCGTATTACCTCAAAAAGAAGCGCTCATCCTGAGGTGTTTATTGGCGGCCTCCGCGGGAGTGCTTTGAGTCTGGCCAGCCGCCTTCCCGCTCAGCCATCCCTGCCTGATTTTCTCCTGTTCTTCTGTGGCGCCTGGCAGGTTCGTAATCGAATACTCGTCGGGCTGTGGCGGGCCAAGCTGGACGTAAATGAGATGCCTCTCTTCGTGGCGTTCCACTTCAAACAGCACTTTTGCGCCCACGGGATAAATGCTCAGCCGGTCGGCCAGACTGTCAGTGGCCAGCGGCTGGTCGTCCACGGATATCAGCACGTCATCGCGGCTTAAGCCGGCGCGGTCCGCCGGCCCGCCCGGCTGCACCGAGAAAACCCTGACGCCCGTATCCGCGGGTTCAACCAAAACTCCCAGGCTGGGCGGCGCCTTGGGCGAGGTTGCAATGTGGAGGGCCAATCCCGCCTTGGCGAGGACTTCTTGGTACGGCAGAGGAGCGGTCCCAACTACGTATTGCTGGAAGAACGGCCCGAAGTCCACGCCGGACACCTGGTTGACGGCGTCGAGGATGTCCTTTTCCGTATAGCCCCGCCCGCGCAGGTAGTATGTTGTCGCCGCGCTTTCATAAAATTTGCTGTACATCAGGCGCATCACGTCATCCAGTGATTTCTCACCGTGCGTTGCAGCACGTATTTCAAGGTCCAGCAGCATCCCCAGCAGGGCCCCCTTGTTGTAATAGGAAATAGTGGTGTTAGCGAAATTTGTCTCCTGCATTTGCGGTGACCGATCGTAAAACCAGGCATGGAAGCTGGAACTTTCCGCCGACATCAATTTGCGGCCGGGAGCTTCCCGCAGCGCCTGGACCTCGCCCGCCAGGCGATCAAGAAATTCCTGCTTTCCCCAGATGCCGCTGCGCAAAAGGTTGACATACGAATAGTAAGTGGTCAGGCCCTCCACAAACCACAGCGACCGTGAATAAACCTCGTGGCTGTAATTGAACGGTCCCAGGCCAACGGGCCGCAGGCGTTTGACGTTCCACAGGTGGAAGAATTCATGGGCGGCTGTTTCGAGCGCCTGGGAGAGGCCGTTGCCTGACAGCCTTCCGCGAACGATAATGTCCGTCGAATTCAGATGTTCCATGCCATCGCCCATGGGCAGGCCCGGATCAAAATGGAATAGAAAAGTGTAGTGGCTGAAGTCCGGTGCAGGCATCATCGCCATCTCGGAATGGACAATCTTCTTCAGACCGTCGACCAGCGCGGCACGATTGCCGGCGCTGTTGTCCTGATCGGCATAACTGTGGACCGCCACCCTGAAGGTCTTCCCGTCCTCTTCAAAATCACTGACCTGGGCACTGGGCGAAATTTCAAGTGGAGTATCGACAAGAATGTCATAGTTCGGAACCTGAAAGGTTGTCTGGCTGAGCGACATCGAGAACCCGCTGACGATTTTCCAGCCCTGCGGCGGGTGAAGGGTCAGGGTGATGGGGTCCGGTTTGTTTCCCGTCAGGTACATAAAGACGGAGGCGCCGTTGATGGCAGCGTGCGATGTATCAAACTGCGAGAAGGAACCGGTCAGGTCATTGGCGAAAACCTTGTAGCTCACCCTGACCGTGCCGCCGCAGCCGGACGTTTGTACCGCCCAGGTTTGCTTGTCCGGCTGCACCCACGGAAGCGGCTGTCCGGTTGCTCCGGCGGCCGAAAATTCCTGAACGTTCTTGGCGAAATCATAAACCGCGTAGCGTCCGGGGGCCCAGACCGGCATGGCGAGCCGGAGAAGGGGCTCAGTCACCTGCTTGATCGTGATCTCCACCTCCAGGAGGTGGGTTGAGGGATGTTTCATTTCAAGACGGTATGAAAGTTCAACCCGGTTCGCCCCCGCCTGCGGAGTTGTAAGCTGGCCTTCAGCCGCTTTTGCGACGGCCACGCCCGACAGCATCAGGCCAGCCAGCACTGCCGCCAGAATCAGCCGGAAAAGATGATTGAATGAAAGCCGTGGTGGCTGACCTTCCAGAGTAAAAAAATGAAAATCCTGTTGCATGGATCCCCTTTCGTTCAGATTCAGGGAACTGATTGTGAAATTTTGTAAGTCTCGCAGCCCGCGCCGGACGTGCGTTTCCCACATGTTCCATTCAACTCCGAAGAGTCTCTTAACCATTGTGCTAGAGGACGGGTGTCTCATCCTGCAACATCTGCTCGCGGATCAGCTTGATGGGCAGGATGCCGTAACTCAGGAACTGATCATGGAACGTCTTCAGATTGAATTTGTCGCCCAGCTTTTTCTTGTCGTCTTCCCGGAGTTTCATGATGGCCAGCTTCCCCAGCGTGTAGGAGACGTAGGTGGGATCGATGGTTCCGCGCGTAGCTTCGCGCTCGGCGTTGGCCGGGTCCATATAGGCTTGCTGCTGGAAGAGAAGCGTGGCCTGCTCCACGGTCATGCCCTGCGTGTGCATCTTGATCGCGGCGATGTAGCGGCAGAGGCGGATGAGGGCAGCCTGAAGCTGCACCAGCAGCAGGCTGGGATCGCCTTCGCCGTAGCCTTGTTCCAGCATCATCTCTTCGCAGTAATGCGCCCACCCCTCCACATTGGTTACCATGCCATTCAGTGACGGCCCCAGTTTTCGCGCCTTTGTGGGCGCCTGCTTCAGCCACAGAAACTGCACGTAATGCCCGGGATAGACCTCGTGGATGGCAATAATGCGCACCGAATAGCGGTTGAAAAATCGGAGCAGTTGTTGGGCCCGCTCTGCGTTCCAGGAGGCGCCGGGCAGCGTGACATAAAAGAAGGATTGAATGGAATGTTCTTCAAACGGGCCCGGCGTATCCATCGAGGCAAAGGTGAGCGAGCGCATGAAGGAAGGTGTTTCCTTCACTTCCGGGATGGGAGCGGGAGGAATGGTCACAATCTCGTGGGTCAGCACAAACTGCCGCAGGTTGTTGAGCACCGACTGCGTCTCTGCAAGCACCTGGCCCGCGGCCGGCGCGCTTTGCTCGACGGCCTGGAGCACCTCCAGCGGTGTTTTTGTAGGGTCAATGATCCTGGCGGCCTGGGTGAAAAGCCCTCGCACCCGGTGCATTTCTTTCTGCCCGAGGCTCAACAGGTCTTTGATCGGAAGATCGACCATTTCGTCATACTGAAGTTTCTTCTGGAAATTCTCCCGTCCCAGCGCAAAAGCGCCCCCGGATTGCGGGCTGAGTCCCTGTTGCAGATAATCGAGGAACTGCTGATGCGCCGTGATGGCGCTTTGGTTCACCTTCGTAAATTCAGTTTTCAGCGGCAGGCTCTGCGCGCCGGCAACGGCCCCGGGCAAAACTTTCTGAAGAAAATCAATCTGTGCCTGCACATCTTCGATGGCGATCTTTGTGTAAGCAGCGGGAGGATTCACCACGTTCGTCCGCGCGCTGTTCAAAACATCGGAGACGTGGCGTTCGCGGGCAATCAATGACTCCAATCGGTCGTCAAGCGGCGCAAAATCGCGCTCGATCAGGCTGAACAGGGCAGTCGCAGCCTGAGCATTATAGAACCCCGGATCCTTTGCCCACCTGCGGATGCCGGAAAAGTCCAGCAGGCGGCCGTTGATCAGGCTTTCAAGCACCGTGGCGTCCAACCGGTTGTTCTCTGACAGGCCGTCGCTGGGGATGCCCGCAAGCTTTCGCAGGGCCATCTGGTTGCGCGCTATTTCACTTTGAATGTCCGTTTGCGAATAGGCGGGAAGGCCGCCGTCATATTTGTGGATTCCCGCGCTGGTGGCACTGGCGGGATCAAACTGGAAAAACCCATCGAAATATTCATCGACAAATTGCTGGAACGCCTGGTCAGATGCGGAAGGTTGCGCAGCCTGATTTGCCGGGTTGGCCCCTTGCGCGCCGGCCTGCCCCGCCGCCGATTTGGCGGACCCCGGGATGCTCTGGCCTGCTGCTTTAAGCGCCGCGCTTCCTGCGGCAAATGCCGAGGCCATCGCTGCGATCGATTCCCGGCGCGTCATTTTCTTCATGGCCTGTCTTATAACGCCCCTTAATGCCTGGTCTCGCGCGTTCCCGTCTGGCCCGCAATTGCCGGTTCAAGCACCAGCCGATGGACCGTCCATTTCTGAACGTCCTCATCACTGAACAGCATCGGAAAGCTCTGGCCATGATACCAAGCTTCGAACTGATCTTTGTAGTAGGGACTGAACACCTGGCCGGATTCGCCGAGCGTGATGTTCTGAACAGAGTCTTCCAGATTGCCGAGATCAACTACCATCCGCATGGATGGCCCAACGCCGAGAGTGGCGCGCTTGATAGTATTTGCTGTTCCCGATTGTGGAAATGGGCCCACATTCAACAGCCATCCCAGCAGCCAGGAACCTCCGCCCAATGGGTGCCGGAACGTCAAAGGTATGGTGCTGCCCCATCTCCAGGCGGAGTGGTTATTCGATCCAACCAGTTTCGGAATTTGCCGGACGGCCTCATCCAGGCTTCTCATCAACGTTTGGTTCAGGTCCTGATCGCCGGGCGGCAGCCAGCGGTCCAGATTATTGTCGATCACATTCTGGAGAAAAACCGTGCTCCTGGGATCATGGTACCCCGCGAGGTCCTTCCCAAGCCTGGGAGCAAGAATCTGATGCAGCAGGGCCGTTTGGGTGAGTTCGCACACCAGCGTGGCGGCGGAGCCGGCCG
>DASSJE010000240.1:0-14710 GCA_035691365.1 Terriglobia bacterium | reverse complement strand
GTGAACGAGTCGTCATCAGAGTTTCAGACCCGAAGCCTCCGACGGCCTGGCCTGCGGAGTTGAACTGCGTAAAGGGGGCAAACGCCGGCGAGGCCCCGCTATAGCTGTTCGGCGAGAAAATGCTGGCAAGATGCACACCGGTCGTCCCCACGTAATTGGCGCTGAATTTCACGGCCCCAAAATCGTGATCCAGCCCGGCTGTGTAAGTTTCGATGTAACCATTGCGGAAGTCTTTGGCGATGCCAAAAGTTGAAAGCAGTTGGACCTGATTTCCCGGCGTTAAGGCCGCCAGATCATTCTGAAATCTTTGGATATCAATAGGCGTATTGGGCAAGACTTCAGCAGTGTTGCCGCTGGGGAACACCGGCTGCCCGGCGGGCGTGTAAACGGGTGGAAGTTGCGCATGGATTACGGAGTTGCTGAATGGCACGGCAACCCCAGGAGAAGCAGATAGGTAAGGGGTGAACAGGAAAGGAATATTTCCGGTGAGGAAGTTGTCCTGCCACAGGTTCGTCAACAGGGTCGTGATGGCGCCGCCCGCATGAAGAACGGTACTGTGGCTCAGTCGGTAATCCATAGCGAGGCGCGGTCCCCAGCCGTTCCAGTCCATCGAATAGGGAGGTTGCGGGTTCGCGACAAACATCTGCGTCGCCCCGGGCGTCCAGAAGGGCACGCTGGCGCCGTCCTGCCCCACGATGAGAGGCGCTGAAGTCCGCTTGTGGGCTTCTGCAATACGGCTGTTGACTTCATACCGCAGTCCGTAATTGATGGTCAGGCGCTGTGTTGCATTCCAGCTATCCTCAAAATAGACGTTATAGGCCTGCCGCCGCACAGCCGCTTCGTCAAAGCGGTTTCCCCCTGGTGTGAAATCTGCAATCGCACTAATGGTGTACAAGTAAGGTGTTGCGGTCAGCAGGCTCGTCAGGGTGTCCGGCAAGGGTTCCCCAGGCTGTATATTGTGCTGCCCGCTCACGGATGCAATCGCCACGGGTGAATAGGTAGTCCCGCCGCCAAAAGAATAGAGACCGTTGGGATTCACACCCCAGATCGTCGCGTCGCGGTTGACCCTGATCTCCCCACCCCATTTCAAGCTGTGCTGCCCCATGCTGTACGCCATGTCCTGCTTCACCTGGAAGAGATTTCCAAAAGACCCGGTGATAGAACCGTCGGCGGAATTGTAGGACTCATAGAGCGCGTCGCTGAAACCAATCTCTGGCTGTGTATGGTTAATGGAAGGAAAGAAGGGCGTGGTTCGCGTATACCCCAGCGAGGTTTGGGAAGTCAGGCGGGGCGACCACACGCGCGAATATTTCAGCCCGGCATTCCGTTGGTGGTCAAAAAAATTGATGGCAAAACTGGGATCGATGGCCGTCTGGTCGGGGTTGGTGAGAGGTCCGTCAATCTGGTTATAACTGAAGCGGGCGTAGAGCTTCGACTTGTCAGAAATGCGATGGTCAAGGCGAAGTGAAAACTGGTTGGTTCCCGTAAAGACCTTGGAGGAGGTCGCATACGTCCTGGCGCCATACGATCCTTGCGGATCGTTCGGCATCGGGTAGCCATTGAGTACCGGAACAATCTCCGGGTTGACGGGAACGATCAGGGTATCGACGGGGTAAGCTGTAGTGTCAACCCCATTGCGTTCCGCGGCCGTGGGAACAGGAAAAACCTGCGTGGTCCCGAGCACCTGCCGGAACCCTTGATACTCACTGAAAAAGAAAGTCCTGTTGTGCCCGTCATAAATCCCGGGAACAACAACCGGGCCGCCCATCGTCAAACCGAACTCATTGCGGCGAAATGGCGGAATGCGTCGAGGGTCCTGGGCGTTCTGACGGTCAAAGAAGTTGCGCGCATCGAACGCCGAATTGCGGACAAATTCGAAAACGCCGCCGTGAAGCCGGTTGGTGCCGGACTTGGTGATCACATCGGTGTAGCTGGCTGCGCCCTGGCCGATCTCCGCAGGCATCACGCCGGAGCTGGTCCGGACTTCCTGGATGGCATCGACGTTGAAATTGGGGAAAGTTGCGCCGCCCATTTCCGGGTCACTGGTGTCAATCCCGTCCATGGCAAAAACTGTGGCCGTGGCACGCTGTCCATTCACGGCAAACTGTTCGGTGAAGTTGGCGTGACCGTTGGTATCCGTCATAGTGCCAGCAGCCAAGAGCAGCAATTTGCTGAAGTCTCGCTCGTTCAGAGGCAGACTGGAAACCTCCTTGCCGGATAGGCTCTCACTGCCACTTGCGCGTATCGCGAAACTGCCCGCAATGCCCACCACACGGAGCTGGTTTTGCAGCGAGGATATCCGCAGCCCCGCAGACAAAGTCAATCCGTCGTCGATCACCAGCAACCGCGGCGCCGCCCAGTTATGATCGTCCTTTCTGGCGGACAATCGGTACTCCCCCGCTCTGATGCGGTCAAATGAAAAAGTGCCGGTCACGGAAGTTCTGGATGAGTAATCGAGCCTGCCACTCGGAGAATGCAGAGAAATTACCACACCGGCAACGGGTTTCCCGGCATGATCTTTAAGAACGCCGTTCCAGGAAGTCAAGGCGAACCCGCTCCCGGGCAGTGCGGCCAGCAATACGACCGCAGCACAAAGGGTACGAATTCGCCAAGTAACTGAACGGAACATGGCCTGAGTATTCTACTAGCGTTCGGCCTTTTGGCCCAAGCGCTTTGAAAATCTTTTTCGCTGGTATTCCTCGCACTCCCGGCTGGGCAGGAGTCGTTCTTATCCTGGGCAGGAGCCCGCGTGCCCATGCAGGCTCAGGATGACAGGTTGCGCAGCAATTCCTCGGCAGAGAAAGTGCCTGAAGATTTTACAGAAACAGAAAAAAGGTCTCTTGGACTCTCCTGATAGGCCAGCGAATACTCGCCGCCAGCAAACAGCTTCGACAGTAACGCGTCCAGCTCCGGCTGGAAGGCTTCACGCGTTTCCGGTTTGTTGGGAGCCAGCATGCGGTCGTTGATGGAAATCTCGATCTCCCGGCCGTTGAAGACAAATTTCGAATTCAGGCGCGGGTCGGATTCAAACCGCCGGCAGGCTCTGAGGGCGGAGGCGGTTGCCTGCTTGAGGCGGTCCTGGTTGCTGCCTTCCAGTGGGGCCTTCCGGTTGTAACGGACACCGAGGCGACTTCCTGAATTATCAATGCTGTAATTCGCTTCGTGTCCAATCAGGACTACTCCAGGTCCCGAGTTAACGTGGCGATAATCGGCAACGTCCAGCAGCAGTTCCTCCCTCCCCTGTTCCTGGATCCATCCATGAAAAACCGGAATCAGAGCCTCGAGATCAATTCCCTCTTCATCCTTGAGAAGAAGCTTGACATTAACATGTTGTATTTCCATTGCGCGGTTTTGTTTCAACTCAACTGGCAACCAGGGCGTCGGCTCGGGTGGCGCAGGCGTGTGATGCCTCGATAAAGAGATGGGCTTCGTCCATCAGATAACGGGCGGAATCCTCAGTATACGGCAAATCGGCCTTTTCGTGCGCCGCAAACAGGTATTGGGCAAATTTCCCGCCAACGAAAGGATCGAAGAACCTCTTTGTATCATAGAAGCGCTTCCGGAACTCACTTACGATCTCGTCGGGATCGTCTGCAACGCGCGGGAATTCATTCTTCACGAGCGCCCTGGCAGCACGCAGCATGGACAGATATGCAGTCTTTCCGGCGTGCCCGGCATTGCCGTCTTCAAAAGCAATCTGGGCCTCAAAAAGCTGCCTCTCGGCGGCAGCCAGATCGAATTCAAGAGTGGAAATCACTTCACCGGCGCACTCGCCCACTCCCATATCACCCAGAGTATATTCGCGGGGGTCTCCCCAGTCCCGGAAGAACGAATGGTCCGCCAGGTCCGCGGGCGGCCGAGTCAGGTCTTCCAAAAGGGTTTTCAGCTTGACCTTGCCCGTCCGTTTGACAAAGTCCTTAAACGATTCTCCGCTCTGACGCCCGGCAAGATAAATGCCGGTCAGGCGGGTGACAACTTCAGGAATGTTCTTCGAGGGCACGGCCACCACGGGCATTCCGTAGGAACCCGCGTTGTGTCCCCACTCGCCGCCCAGGACCACCTGGAAATGCGGCACCGCGTACCCGGACATTTTCCGGCTCACGCCGTAAAATCCCAGGTCGGACACATGGTGCTGGCCGCAACTGTTGAAGCAGCCGCTGATCTTGATGTGCAGATTCTGCACCGCCTCATCCAGTTCAACACTTTTTTCCATCAGCCGCTTTCGCAACTCCGCCGCCAGCCCCCGCGAAGAAGAAATTCCCAGTTTGCAGGTGTCGGTTCCCGGGCAGGCAACGATGTCGACGATGCTTCCTGCACCCGGGGCGCCCAGTCCCACGGCATCGAGCGCCTGGTGGAGGTCCGGCAGATCGGCCTTGCTCACCCACCGGATCGCAAAGTTCTGTTCCACGGTTGTGCGGACGGTTTCCTTCGTGAACCGGCGCACGATGTCCGCCAGCGCCCGAAGCTGCCGCGCAGTGATATCTCCGATCGGCAGGGTCACCGTCGCAACCACAAATCCTTTTTGCGGCTGCGGCCGGATATTCGTCCTCAGCCACTGTTGTAACCTCTTAGAACCTGTCGGTTGCAGTTCCCCGCCAGCTTTCAGCGGTTCCTCCTTGACCTGCTCAGCTTCCCTGATGTAATCCGTCCATCGCGGATCCGGCTCCAGGATCTTGCGCTCTTCCAGAACCAGTTCGCGGAACTTCTCGAGTCCCAGGTCCTGGACCAGGAACTTCAACCGGGCGCGGCTGCGGTTCTTCTTTTCCCCCAGCCGGGCAAACACTCTCGAGACTGCCTGCGCCAGCGGCAGCAGCTCCTCTGGAGGAACAAACGGGTCGAACAGCTTGGCCTGATAAGGTACGGCGCCAAGACCGCCACCCACGTACATGGCAAAGCCGCGCTTCTCTTCCCCATTTTCCACCCGTTTTGCGGCCACCAGTCCCAGGTCATGAAGATTGGCAAGGGCGCAGGCGTGCTGCGAGCAGCCGCTGAACGACGGCTTGAACTTTCGGCCGAACTCCTGGGTATCCGGATGCCCCAGAAGGAATCTCGAAAGCGCCCTGGAATAGGGCGTCACGTCAAAAGCCTCATCCGGGCAAACGCCGGCGTAGGGGCAGGCGGTCACGTTGCGGACAGAGTTGCCGCAGGCCTCGCGAGTTGTAATGTTAACCGCGGCCAGCCTGCGCATGATGGACGGCGTATCTTCTATATGTACGTAGTGGAGTTGAACGTCCTGCCGCGTGGTGATATGCGCAATTCCGTCGGAGTATTCCTCGGCCAATTCGGCCAGCGTCTCGAGATGAGAAGCATTCAGCCCTCCGCCAGGAATCTTGATGCGCTGCATCCCCGGAGCGTCCCAAAGGGTGTTCGGCCCTTTCGTTAATTGGCGCCGGGCGTAGGCCATCTTCTGGACCTTCGTCCCGTCATGGCGCTGGCCGTTGTCATAGCGCTGTCCGTATGCGCCCCTTCGCAGGCGCGTTTCCGCGAACAAACGGTCTTCAAGCTTACCCATTTTCTTCAGGCTGATTTCGGCCTCGAAAATGTCGAGCTCGCGGGCCAGGGCCTCCGGCATCCGCCCCGCGAGACGTTCCTTCCACAATGTGTTCGATGCTTTCATCACTTCACCGTCCCGCAAATAATAAAAAACCCACCGCCGGCATTCCTTGCGACGGTGGGTTTGGATAATTCCTTGGCTAAAAAGTCTCTTTAGGGCTATCCTCCACACGCCGGCACAAACGTGCAACAACACATTGAGACGCCGCTGTGAATTCCCTTGCCCATAACAGTGAGTTTCATTGTATCTAAGCTGGCCAAAGGTGTCAACCGGGTCGGATCGGGCAGACCGCCATTATTACAGGCTGTAGATTTTCTCTCGGCGATGGACGACAAAACCGAGGATCTGAGCTATTTGCTTCCGCAACTTAACATTTCAAAGCAACGACTTCATAATCCCTTACGGACGGGACCTCGACCGTCACAACCTCGTTCATCTGCTTAAATTGGAGGCTGCGGCCCGAGCGAAGCGCCCGCATGGCAGAAACCTTTTTCCCTGCCGGCACTCGGACCGTAACCCGGAGCGGCCCGGTGGGATAAAATCGCCGAACAGAAGAACGCATGGTGTTGGGATTTGTATAGTTGATGATATGCAGGGCGCATCCCGGCTCAGTCTCCCACGCAAAGAGTTCCAGCAGCCCGTCGCCCTCAACCGCCGCGGGGCGAAATTTGCCTTTCATCAGCCAGTTGATGGAGCTGGCGAGAAGACGATTCAGGTCCGGGCTGCCGGACCTCCAGGCGGTGCGCGCAACGTCACCGGGAAAATAGACGACGCTGCCCGAACCTCCAGAACCCTCGCGGAACACAGCCGCCGGTTCCTCCGTCTTCGGAATGCGCGGATAGACCATCTCCGGCGGGTACGCGGGATACTGCGGAATAAGACTGAGGAACGTTGATTCGGGCTTCAGATGACTTACCGGAACCCGGAATTCCGTGCCGGGAAGAATCTCCGTGTTCTTGAAGACCTCCACAATGGGATGAGGACGGTCCATGTACATGTAACTGTTTTGGACGGGCCCAGCCAGGTTGCCCGCCACATGAACTCCGAAGAGGTCCGATAACCCAAAGTCTTCACGCCGCACTCCCCACTCGTTGTATAGCGACGTTTCAAACGTTGCCAGCAGCGAGCCGCCCGAATCCACGTATCGCCGGATGGCCTGGCACTCGCCGTCTCTCAAATACGCTGCGTTGGGAACCAGGAGCGCTTTGTAGGGCTTGAGCGCTTCCGGCGTCAGATTTTCCTGGTGGATAAAGTCAAACAAAAACCGGCCTTCCAATAGCGCGTAGTAGAGACCCTGGAGATAATCGGTGGAATCAATCCGCTCGCCGTTCAGCCGACGCTCGCGTGTCCCGTTTGTCTGGTAGAAAGCGATGGTGCTTTGAGGATAAAGCACGGCGATGTTGGCGAGCGAACGCCCGTTGCGGAACTCAGCTTCGTTCGCCGCCAGCCAATCGAAAAACGCGCGGCCGGTTTCCCGCCAGCGGGAGTCCAGCACAGTTCCCCCCAGGCGGTGGTACCACGGAACCATGCCGCTGGCCGTGATTTGTGCCATCCAGAGCGTTGCTTCCGCCGCAGGCTTGCTGGCGTGCCGCCACAGGGGATCGCTGGTGCTGTAGGAGCCAATCACGTTAGTAATGGTCCGGCCATCCATCACGGACTGTGCCACGCGCCCCTGTTGCGAGCATTCCCAGATGGGCGCTTCGGTCGAGCGCCCCTGATGGTCGGCATTGAACCACCCGGCGACCTCGCCCAGCTTCTTGACGTCTTTGACGGTCCGAATCCCGCCGCCCAGGTTGCCGACGTAAACTGACTCCGGGTTCTTCTCCTTGGCGATCCGGTCCCATAAACTCCAGACCTCTGCCACCCGGTCCATATAAACTTCGTAGTACTTTCTGTAGACAGCGCTTTGCGCGTCGGTTGTTTCCGGCGGCACTCCGCCGGTTTTTTCCTGGTAGATCTTCTGGCACGCAGGGCAGTAGCACACTTCCAGCGAACCGGTGCTCGGCCAGCCGTTGGTGAAAAAACCGTCGGGATGGTAACGCTCGTTCATTTCGCGGTAGATGGCGGGCATCTGCTCGGTGAAGTAAGTGCCGAACATGCAGGTCTTGAAAAGCCAGGGACACTCGTCGTGATGCCGGGGCGAGCCGTCGCGGTTTCTTTCAAACCACTCGGGGCGCGCGTCCAGCGCCTCCTGGTAGGCGTAGTTGCAGTCCATCCGCGCCACAATTCTGATGCCGCGCTTTCGCGAAGCAGCGGCCAGCTCGCCAAAAAGATCGCGCGTGCCCAGAAACTCGCTGCGATGTTGATAAGGAACCTTCGTTGGATAAAACGCGACAATTCCGCCGCCATTAATAAGGATGGCATTCACCTTCAGCGATGCCCAGTAATCCATCCAGGCATCGACGTCAAGAGTGAGCGGGTCACGCTCGTTCAGGTTGAGCTGGCCACAACGCCTCATGGTGGCGTACCAGGGCTTTCCGGAATCAGCCGCCTGCGCCGGCGACATTCCTGCCTGTGTGACCACGACCGACGCCGCCGACACCGCCATGAATTCCCTTCTCGTCAACTGCTTCATCAGAATGTCTCCTCTGTCGGATTCTTTCGGCCTAGGGTGAGAATCGAACTTCAGCCTCGCGAACTTCAGGAAGGGAGTTTCGTCCTGGTGTCTTCCCGCTGCAGCCACTACATCATCCTGCGGCCAACTCTTCGAGTCTTTCAAGGGTGTCCGGGAAGCGGCGAACCAGGAGCACCAACGCAGCGGCCTGCGGGTTGGGACGCGCGCGGCCTTGCTCCCATTTCTCCAAGGTTCTTTCGTTGATCCGCAGCTTTCTTGCAAACACCGCGCGCGAGCAGTGCAGCCTCTTCCGCGTATCCTTGATGAGCTTGGAATCCACTTTAGGCAACGGCTTCGGCTCAACCTTGAATGTGCGGAGCGTGATCTTGCCCTCGCGATGACCTTTCATCGCTGCCACGCCTTCCATGAGTTCATCAAAAATGCTTCGCTTTGCCATGCCCGCTTACCTCCCTGGCCCTCAAAGCGCCATGCGCTTTTGGGCGCGCGCCTTGACTTCACCATCCAGCGCGGCCTTCTGCACCTTTTCTCCCTTGGGGTCAAATCGGCTGCTTTATCTTTCCCGTAAAGCGTCATCAGCCAGATTTGCTGTTCGGATTCAAAATAGAAATAGATAATTCGCAGGCCGCCCCTCCGCCCTTTTCCCCGGTGCGGATCGGCCCAAGGCATTTTGCGGAATCCACCCGTCTGCGGCATAACATCACCGGCACGCGGATTTGCCGCCAGCCGGCCCTGCAGTTCCCTGTAACTCTCATCATCGAGGCATTCGTGGACGTGCCGGGTGAAAGCAGGCGCTTCAGGAAATTCCATTGGCAGCAACAAACCTCAATGGGAGCACAAGCAGAATGGTACGCTAATGGCGTATAAGATTCAAGGTAAATTCTTACCCGCCAAGGAGAACAAGACTCTCATCGCTTCTCTATTTGGTTGCAATCCATCCCGCAGCCCGCCGCCCGGGCAATCGGTGAAGACACCCGGACAGCCACGGTATGCCATGTGCGCGGCCGGTAGAAGGCTCGGCACCATCGATCACACCTTCAGCTTGCGAAGGTAAGGAACGCTGGCCTTCATCATGGGCAGGTCCATCTCAACATAATAATTCTTGATGCCGCCCACTTTGGCCGCCTCGAAAATGTCCTTCCAGTTGAGCGTGCCCTGCCCGATAGGCACGATCTTTTGCGTTTTGGCGTCCCATCCCTGCGCGTGCATGGAGATGAAGCGGCCAGGATATTTCCTGAAGTAATGCGCGGCGTGGAAGCCCTGCGCGATGGTCGAAACCTGGAACTGAAACTTGACCAGTTTAGGATCGAGAAACTTGAACAGCAGATCGTAGGTGCGCTGGCCACTGGTAACGTGGGTGACCAGCCAGCCCTCATTGTGGAGCCCCTGCTGCAGGCCGGCCCTGTGGGCGCGCTCAGCAATGCCGTTGTATTCGTCCGCGGCACGCTTCACGTCATCCACGGTGGGGTTTTTCGGCCCTTCGAGGCTGGCGACCAGCATCTGCGTCAGGCCAACTTCCTTTGCCCAGGCGATGCTGCGCTCATGATCTTTTCTCAGTTCGTCCAGGCCAAAATGCGAGCTGACGCAGGTGATGCCTGAATCGCTCAGGATCCTGCGCAGTTGCGCGCCCGAATATTTGCCGACATCGGCAAAGCCGGAATCCGCGTAGCCGATGGGCGAGCAAAGTTCAATGGACTTGAACCCGGCCGCCGCCAGTGCTTTGATGGTGCCCGGAAAATCCTTGGCGATCATCTGCCGGACGGGCCACGTCTGGCACCCGATGGGCAAGCCCAGCGGATTCGCATCAAGCCCCGGCGCGCCTGCGGCGAGTAAACCTGCTGCAGCGGTGCCGGTGCCCGCCAACTTCAGAAAATCTCTTCTTGAAATATTAGACATAGAAACCTCCATAGTAACAACGTGAGTTTGATGAACGGTACATGCCCTCTCAAGATGCTGCAATCAAAGTGATGGTCAGTCCAGCGTGAACGGCGCCCGGGCCGGCGGATTCAGTTGCGCGTTGGCGGCTTCCAAGTCCGCGGGCTTGCCTTCCGCGAGACTCGTGATGCGTTTGTTCTCGGCGTCCCATTGCAGCTTGGTTCCCGCGCGCACGGCGATGCAACCCAGCAGAATAGTCTCCACCACATTCTGCTCGAACTCATAATTGGCGCGCGGCTTCGGGCCGCCGCGAATGGCGTTGAGCCACTCGCGATAAGCTCCCGGTGACTTGGGCTGATCATCGGGCGGCGGAGTGAAGGCCTTCATCCGGCTCGAAGGAATCAGCCGCGCGTGCTGGCCTTCAAAGCTGCAAAGGATCTTGCCTTTGTCGCCCACAAAGAGCAGGCCTTCACCGTCACCGCGATCACTCATGAGCTCGCCGGGCTCGAGTTCCGGCGGGCGCTGCGGGCGCAGGTGCGCATCATACCAGTGGATGGTGACGGGCGCACGGTCGCCTCGCGCGGGGAATTCCCAGTGCACAATCTCGCCCAGCGGAAATGTCTCCGGGAAAAGCGGCGTTGAACTTCCTTCCACGCTGGTGGGCGCGGTCAGCTTGAGCACCCGGAACAGCGTATCGAAACTGTAGTTGCCCATGTCGCCGATGGAGCCTTCGCCAAAGTCATTCCAGCCGCGCCAAATAAAGGGCAGATAGACGTGGTTGAACGGGCGCTCGGGCGCCGGGCCCAGCCACAGGTTCCAGTCGAAGCCATCAGGCACGGGCTCCGACTCTTTCGGCGCCTCCATTCCCTGCGGCCAGTAGGGGCGCTGCGACCAGTTGTGAACTTCGCGCACCTGGCCGATCACTCCTGCCGCGACCCACTCCGTGAGGTGGCGCGTGGCGTCAGAGGCCTCATTCATCACGGCCACCTGCGTAGCGAGGCCGCTTTCGCGCGCCGCCTTCGCCATCAGAGCACACTCGTGGACAGTGTGGGCCATCGGCTTCTGGCTGAAGACATGCTTCCCGTGCCGCAGCGCGTATATAGCGATGTAGGCGTGCCAGTGGTCGGGCGGGCAGACCACCACTCCGTCGAGCTCGGGTTCCCTGGCGATCAGGTCGCGAAAGTCGTTGTAGCTTCCACAGGCGTGATAGTTCGGCAGCTTGCGCACGTTGCGATAATAGGCATCCACCAGGCGTGCAGCGGGCGCGCGCCCGCAGGTGGGACCTTTCCAGTCCGAACCCCACGCGGGATCGTTCAGCAGCTTGCGCTCTTTATTGACGATTTCATCCTTACCCCACTCGGAGTAGTCGCTGGTTTCGAGGTTGACGTCGCAGACGGCAACCACCTGCACGTCGGGAATCTTCAGGAAGTCCATCATCACGCGCGTGCCCTGCGCGCCTACGCCGATACATCCCAGCTTGATGGTCTTCCCCGCGGGCACGGGCGGCACAGCGGCCGCGCGCGCAGAGCGTGGCAGCATGGCCGCAGCAGCAACGGATGCGGCGCCGCCTTCAAGGAACTTGCGCCGCGTCAGCAGCGGTGACATAGTCTTATCATCATGATCATAATTATGCATGGCATCCTCGGCCAGGCGGCTCTGATGCAAGGCTTGCGTTAATGGTGCTGCCTGGAGCGGCAACACCATATCACAACTCCGGCGGAATCTCACTACCTTGGCGGCGGCCGTGCTCCTGGGGGCCTCGAAAAGCCTCGCTTCCGATGCGCGAGCTAGCCGATTTCGCCTAACGATGTAAAACTTACCTGCTGTTCCGTAATTGGACACTTTTTTAAAAATGCCTCTATTGGAATTCCAAAATGTCTAATATCATAAGCATTATCATTATGTTACAAAATTGCTAATCTTGCAGTAAAAACGTCCCATTTGTCCCACTTCGAGGGGCTTCGGGCATATGTAGCCTACTCATCGAGTTACCAGGGCGCCCAGCGGCTTCGAGCGCCTCGGCTTACTATTCTTTGACGTATAATTACATGGGGAGCGCTTCGCCGCCCTGCAGCGCAAGCCAAGGCGCGGGTGACAATGGCAAGGTGACCGGATACACCTGCACGGACAATACGAACTCGGTGTTGCTACAAACTGCCACTTACGGCTCTGACGGCGTGAACCGCCTGACGCGGGCGACAGCAACAGGAAATGCAGCTTATAATCTGACTTTTAGCTACGATTCGCACCGCAACATGATCTGCAACCCGGCAGACAACCCCAACGGCCCGTGCCCGGGCGTGACCTTCGACGCCTCGACCAACCACATCAACCAGATTGGCAGCGCTTACGCCAGCTACGACGCGGCGGGCGACCTGACCGGCGACGGCGTGGACACGTACCAATACGATGCCGAGGGACGCCTGCTCTCAGAAAACAGCGGCTCGCCGGCCGTCTACAATGCTTTGGGTGAGCAGGCAGCGGCGTATGCTTCCGGAACGCTTTACTCAAACTTTTATGACCCCAACGGGCTTTGGCTCGGCAACACTTTTGGATCGAGCGTTCTCCACTTTGGGCAGCGTCTTTTTGCGCTCTCTACGCCCGGCTCAACGCAGTTTATCCATGAGAACCTCCTGGGCTCGACCGCCATCAACAGCGACCCAGGTGGCAACCCAATGGGAGACATGTTGTTCTATCCGTGGGGCCAGGTGTGGCCGGTGGGCATCACGAACGGGCTGGAGACGCATCGGGCCGCTTTCCCAGCCAGAGGCGGCGACCTCAATGGAGCGCCCTTTCGCGTGTATGATGATGGCTACGGCCGCTGGCTGACCCCCGACCCGCTGGGCGGCGACATCACCAACCCGCAGTCGCTCAACCGCTATGCCTACGTGCTGAATAATCCCGCCACCCTCGCCGACCCGCTGGGGCTTAATCAGGACTGCAGTTATGACGTAACTGGGGACAGTAGTGGAGCGGTCGCCAACGTGAATTGTCCCCCAGACAGGGACACGGTAGGCTATAGCCCTGGTGGCTGCGCCGGCATATATGTGAATGGGGGGTACGTCGGCAGCACATGCGGGGGTGGGACAGGCAGTCTGTATGGAGGGCATAATAGTGGTGGCGGCGCTGGCGGCGGCACATTGGTGGCCCAATCGCCGCTATCCCTCAGGCAAAAGGGGCAAACGTTCACCCAGTGCATGCAGCAGAACTCCAACAAATTCAGCATCGGTGGTGCTGGCCAATCGCTTTTCAATAAATTGACTGGCGCGAACAGCTCATTAGCCTCCAACCCCATCGTCAGCACCTTTACCGGAAACGGGGTCGCCGGCCTTCTATTCGGAGCGCCGGATGATCAGGCCGCAAGCGCGGCTGCGTTAACACCGCGTGCGGTGGACACCGCCATGGGCTCCGTAACGACGTGGGGCAGGAGAACCACAGACATTTTCGATCTTAATCTTTTGGGAAAAGGAGGGGTCCCGCAGGCGCTCAGTTCGGGCACCAGTGGCATAAAGTCTTTCCTCGGCGAGTTGGACAATGCGCTAAGCCTCGGGATGGAATTCACCACGAGGCTTGCCGTTGATTCGCTCTTTACACTAAATGAGGCGTATGGATGCACCGAGCATTCGACCTCGTCGACGTTGGTATTTTAGGATATGAGCGAGAAAAACGTCAGTTCCCAGTCTGGCGGCGGCTTTTTGCAGCTGGGCAATTTCTTCCTGATTTTTTTGTGGCTCTTCCTCGTTATCGCAGGGCTGGGCGAGGGCTTTGCCGCCGGCGGAGCTCACCGACCTGTGGTCGGAACTGCCATCCTTGTGGTCGCGGCAGCGGTATTCCTTTGGACCATGCGCCGCTGGGCGAAGATCTTTCCTGGCCTCTGCACGTTTGCTGCCTTCTGGGCGATGGTGGCCATATTTACCGGGCATGCGCTTGGTCCTAACACCCCGATGACACATGCGCAGGCAGCCATCGCAATGGTGACATGCGGGGGAGCAGCGTTTTTCACGAGCAGGTTCAAGGCGAAGGTTTTTGTGCCGCGTTTGCCTGACCGTCTTGGAACGCTGGTATTTATCTCTGGCATTTTTTGGCAGGCGGTCGACACCCGCATGACAAACCTGGCCCTCGGGATTGGTTTTTTCGCCTTATTTGCGGCGTGGCTTGCCGACCGTCTTAATCATCGCCAACGGCCCGAGCACCATAAAGCTTCAGGTACGGCCGAAGCCAATTGAGCTAGCTGCGCTCATAGAAACACCGCGGCGGGCGCAGGGTCGAAAATCCCGAACACCTCAGGCGGGGGCGTCCGTGGGCGCGATTTTGTAGGGGAGCCCTCCGGGCTCCCGTTCGACCTTCGCGAATCAAAAACGGGAGGGCACCGTCTTCCCGTGAAAGGGCACGACTTTCAGTCGTGCCGAACGAACGTGCCATCATCGCGGGCTTCAGCCCCTGCGCCGGGCCGGCCGTTCCAACAAAAAGCTCAGCGGCTAAAGCCGGCATTTGTCCGCGGCATTGTTCGGCACGAGTGAACTCGTGCCCTTTCTCCCTTCAGCCCGGCACTTTCAGGTTTACAATAACGGGGCTGGCGCATCTATGAAGGGGGCGGCGGAGTCAAGGGAAAAATGATGGTGCTTTGTTTTGTGGGGCGGAGCGAGCAGCCCCCCTTACCCAAAAGTGGGGGGGATGCGAGCGCCGCCACACTAATCCCTCGACGCCGG
>DASSJE010000239.1:0-19722 GCA_035691365.1 Terriglobia bacterium | reverse complement strand
ACCGCGCCCTCATCGAGTCCACGGCTTTTGGTACGCGGCAGATCATTGAAGCGTTCGAGTCGCGCGGCGTCGAGGTCCGCAACCTGGTGGCCTGCGGCGGCCTTCCGGAGAAGAACCATCTGCTGATGCAGATCTATGCCGACGTTACCGGGCGCGAGATCAAAATCGCGCGGCAGCCGCTCACCTGCCCTGCGCTGGGCTCCGCCATGCACGGCGCCGTGGCTGCCGGGAGCGCGGCGGGAGGTTACAACAGCATCTTTGACGCTGCGCGCAAGATGGCGCATCTGCAGAAAGATTTCTACCGCCCGCGGATGCAGGCCCATGAGGTGTATGACAGAATCTTTAAGGAGTACCGGACGCTGCACGATTATTTCGGGCGCGGCGCCAACGACGTGATGAAGCGGCTGAAGGCGCTGCAGGCCGGGCTGTAGGCCGCGAGGACTGGCAACAATGGGCAAACGGGAGGCATGAAGAATGAAGGTTTCAGAACGGCTTCGGTGGGAGGTGTGCGAAGCGAACCTGGGCATCTTCCGCGCCGGGCTGGTGACCATGCACGCCGGCAATGCCAGCGGAGTGGACCGCAAGCGGGGGCTGGTGGTGATCAAGCCGAGCGGCATGGATTACGACAAGCTGCGGCCCGAGGACATGGTGGTCACCGACATGGAAGGGCGCATAGTCAGCGGCAAATGGAACCCATCTGTCGACCTGCCCCATCACCTTTATCTTTATAAGCACTGCCCCGAGATCGGCGGGATCATCCACACGCATTCGAATTACGCCACCAGCTTTGCGCTGCTGGGCCGGCCCATTCCGGTTTATCTGACGGCCATTGCCGATGAATTTGGAGCCGAGGTCCCCTGCGCGCCCTACACCGACAACCAGGGCGACCACATCGGCGAGGGCATCGTGAAGCACATGAGCAAAGCGCCGGCGGTTCTGCTGGCGCAGCACGGAGTGTTTGCCTTCGGACCCACGCCGCGCGCGGCGCTGAAGACGGCGGTGATGCTGGAAGACGTGGCCAAAACTTGCCACCTGGCGCTCCTGCTGGGCAAGCCGAAGCCGCTGCCGGCGCACGAAGTTCGCAAGTGGTACCACCGTTATCATTCAACCTACGGGCAGCCGGTGAAACAAAGCGAGTAGCTGTCTGCGCGTAGCTTTGCGCCTTAGCGCGTTTTCGAGAATTGATTTTAGACAAGGAGCACGAGATGAGAGAAACAACTTTGGGAGTGATTATCGGCAACCGGGGATTTTTCCCCGATGCCCTGGCGCGTGACGGGCGCGAAGAGGTGCTGCGAACGCTCGAAGCCGCCGGTTACAAAACCGCCTGCCTGGCGCCGGAAGATTCAAAGCACGGCGCGGTGGAGACGCTGCAGGAAGCGCGCAAGTGCGCAGACCTGTTCAAGCGGCACGCAGAGGAAATCGACGGCATCGTGGTATCGCTGCCCAATTTCGGCGACGAGCGTGGCGTGGCCAACGCGCTGCGCATGAGCGGGTTAGATGTTCCGGTGCTGGTGCAGGCGTATCCCGACGAGCCCAACAAGATGCTGATGGGCGGGCGGCGCGACAGTTTCTGCGGCAAGATGTCGGTATGCAACAACCTTTGGCAGTACGGCATCCGCTATACACTCACCCGGCTGCACACCGAAGCGCCCGGCTCGCCGCAATTCAGGGCCGATCTCGATTCCTTTGCGGCCACCTGCCGCATTGTGCGGGGGCTGAAGAACCTGCGCGTGGGAGTGATTGGTGCGCGGCCGGCAGCGTTCAACACGGTGCGCTTTAGCGAGAAGCTGCTGGAGCACGCCGGGATCACGGTGGAACCGCTGGACCTGTCAGAAGTCTTGGGACGCATCGGGAGGCTTACAGACGGCGACTCGAAAGTGAAGGAGAAGCTGGCAAGCATCGGCGGGTACGTTCCGACAGGAGGGATTCCGGAAGCCTCGCTGCTAAAGATGGCGAAGTTCGGTGTGGTGGTGGATGAATGGATGGCAGCCAATGAGCTTGCGGGAACCTCCGTCCAGTGCTGGACGGCCATGGAGGAATTTTTCGGCGTGGTGCCCTGCACACTGATGAGCATGATGTCCAACAACCTGCTGCCAAGCGCCTGCGAGACGGACATGACGGGCATGGTGGGCATGTACGTGCTGCAACTCGCCTCCGGCACGCCGAGCGCGATCGTGGATTGGAACAACAACTACGGCGACGACCCCGACAAGTGCGTCATCTTCCACTGTTCAAACCTGCCCAAGCACTTCTTCGAGGACTTCAAGATGGACTTCCAGGAAATCATCGCCGGCTCGGTGGGCAAGGAAAATACGTTTGGGACAGTGGTGGGCAAGCTGAAGACGGGCCCCATCACCTACTGCCGAGTATCCACCGACGACCTGAAGGGCGGCATCCGGGCCTACACGGGCGAAGGCGAGACCACGGACGACCGTCCGGCCAGCTTTGGCGGCTACGGAGTGATGCGGGTGACGGGCCTGCAAGGCCTGCTGCAGTACATCTGCCGGAACGGCTATGAGCACCACGTGGCGGTCAACCGCAGCCGCTATGGGCGGGCGGTCACGGAAGCTCTCAGCAATTACAAGCGCTGGGACGTCTACACGCACGGCGCCGCGGGAGAATAGCCCCGGCGCCAGTCCGCAATGGCCCGCAAGTTCGGAGCGCTCCCTGGCTCGCACTCCGCGAAACCTCCGCCTTACCTTGCACTGAGATCCGACACTAATGAAGGATTTACGCCGTTGGGCCTGGCAATTTTGCCGGGAAGCTTTTTGCCCGTCGTCATGCTGAGCCCGTTCGCCCTCAATTTCCGGACGGCCCTGGTCCCGCGCGGCAGGAAAAGGGACTCATGGCAAACTTCGCGAAGGACCTGCATAGCTGATTTCCAGGAAAATGCAACCGATGCTTCGCTGTGCCCAGCATGACGCTTGGCTTTTTTCGGCAGTCTGCTAAAGCGCCGAGGCCACCCCGAGGGATGAGTTTGTGAGTTTCCCGGCGGGCATTGAATTGGAGACCCCGGCAGAACTTTTCTGACGAATCGACAAGTTGCCCGTGACGGAGAGTGAATCAATCGCTCCGCCCTGTCCGAGATTGGTCAGCGAGAGCATCACCTGTGACGTGGGGCTGCTCTGATCATCCCAGGCGATGTTGTTCGAGACCACAACGCCCTGGATCCGGTTGGATGTCGGATCGATCTGGATCGCAGCGTTGCCCGTAATCTCCTGGGATGAATCCCCGATGGAATTCCCAATGATAAAGATATTGCGAAACTCCGTCCCGGAGCGCCCGTTGAAGACCAGAATCCCGGTCGCACCGGATTTGTAGACCCGGCAGTTGACAACCCAGATATCTACGCCCAGCGGCCCGATGCCTTCTGCCGAGTGCCCCGAAGTTCTCTCTACGTTACAATTGACCACCCTCACGTGCTCGGGCAGGCCCGAGGGTGTGTCCATGCGGAACCCCATGCCGTTGCCGTTCGTTGCGGAGCAGTGGTCAAACAAAATGTGGGTCGTCGGCCCGTAGATAAAAAAGCCCGCATGGCCGGTCTGGTTCAGGGTGTTATATCTCGTTGCCGAATCGTCGACAAAGCGAATGCCCGTGGCGGTTCCCTTGACCATAAAGGCCGAATAACCCGATTGCACGACGCGCAGGTGCTCGATCAGGCCTGAAGTTGCGCTGTTCACCGTCACGGCCACACCGCCGGCGGTGAGCGACGTATTGTCATCGCCAATCAGCGCATCGTCCGCGCCGGTGATGGTAATTCCGTTTCCCCCATAGCTCAGATGGCAGTTCACAAACATAATGGTCACATGGCTCTGGGTAATCGAAACCGGGGGGAGCCCTGATTCCCAGAGGTCTTTCAGCAGCAAACTGCCGCCTGAAGCCGGCAGTGAGTTCAGTGTGGTTTGAAGTTCCGAGGCGCTCGTAATTGTAATCCAGGGACCTGATGAGGTACTAGTTCCCGACTGGGCTGCAACAAGTGAGGGCGTGGTTAAGGTTGAAATTAACAGCAGGGTACAGACTGAAATCCATACTGTTGACAGGGTGCCTAAAGATATGGAGCTTCGTCCCTTTCCGTTTGGTATGGGGCATTGACGTTGTGAAAACACAGAATCCTCCCGAGGATAGAGTTTGTCCGGATCGTCTTTCCGGCTTCGGGTCAAATTGACGCCGCGTAAGGACGTCTAACCGGGTGGTGTGGCGTGGCAGAGCTGCAACCTGAGGTATACGAGCGTGGGCCTAATCAACAGTCGTCTTGAGCGTGTAGGTACCGGTCCTAACCTTCCACCATACGAAAACAGCTCACTGCTACTTACGTAAAGATGCGTACGGCAAATTACGTAAGGTTGGCCAGTATACATGAATCCCTGGTGAAAAGTGTGAGAAAAATCATGCTTTGGCCTGATAAATCTTAATCGGCTGGTCAGGGCCGGCAAGAAACTGAGACAAGTCCCCGGAATTTGTACGTTAAGGCTGGGCGCCTTCTGGGTGGCAGGACGTTCGGCGAAGGCTGGGGGGATCAACGGTAGGGCGCATGGCACCAGGATCAGGCATTTCGCGGATGCTCCGCATGACATGCGCCCCAGGACACCCAAGTCGACTTCGTCGTGCCTAAAACGCCGAGGCCAGCCCGAAGTAGGAATTCGTCAGGCTTCCGACGGGCATCGAATTCAAAATCCCCGCGGGATTTCGCTGGTTGATCGATACGTTGCCGGTGACGGAAAGCGAATCAATCAGGCCGCCCTGGCCGCCATTGCTGATCGAGAGCATCACGCCTGAAGTCGGGACGCTCTGATCGTCCCAGGCGATGTTGTTTGCCACCACAGCGCCCTGGATCTTGTTGGCCATGGGGTTGACCGATATAGCGCCGTTGCCGGCAATTTCCTGCGACGAGTCGCCGATGGAATTCCCAATGATAAAGATATTGTGAAAGACCGTGCCGGCGCGCCCATTGAAGACCAGAATTCCGGCCGCACCGGATTTGTAGATCCGGCAGTTGACAACCCAGATATTGTTGCCCACCGGGGTGATGCCCTCTGACGAGTGTCCCCAGGTTTTCTCGACGTTGCAGTTCACCACGTGCACGTGCTCGGGCAGGGCTGCAGGGCTGTCCATGCGAAAGCCGTTGCCGTTGCCATTGGTTGCGGAGCAGTGGTCAAACAAGACGTGCGTTGCCGGCCCATAGATCAGGAATGCCGCATGGCCGGTCTGGTTCAGACTGTTGTAGTTCGTTGCCGAGTCATTCACAAAACGAGCGTTCGAGGCCGTTCCCGTAACCATGAACGCGGAATAGCCCGATTGCCCGACGTTCAAATGCTCGATCCGGGCTGATGTCGCGCCGTTCAGCAACACGGCCACGCCCCCGGCGGTGATCGTCGTGTTGTCGTCGCCAATCAGCGCATCCTCCCCTCCGGTGATGGTGATTCCGGTCCCCGCATAGCCCAACTGGCAGTTCACAAACATAATGGTCACGTGGCTCTGGGTAATTGAAACCGGAGCAAGCCCTGACGCCGCGAGGTTCTGGAGCAAAAGTGTTCCGCCCGAAGGCGGCAGCGTGCTCAGCGTGGTCTGAAGCTGCGAAGCGTCGGAAACCAATATCCAGGGGTTCGACGATGTCGTTGTTGTGGTTGTCCCTCCTGGCAAGCCCGCGCAATAAGTAGATCTAGCTAATACTGAACGCAGAAACAGCACACATATTGAAATCCATATTGTTGTAACGGCCCTTGCAGAAATTGAGCTCCGTCCTTGACCGTTTGGTGCGGAGCTCTGTCCTGGTGAATACACAGATTCCTCCCCTGTTGCCGAAAGTGTTTGGACCCGTTCCCGGCAATGCGTCAAAATTTTGTATTCAAGAGCTGGTCAGTTGGACGGCATGATGTGACAGGAAAGCAATTTGAGGATTTTCACGGCAGGGTTGATCCGGAACTGCTCTTTGCCTTCGACTACCAAGTCCTTCCTCCCAGGGCGAGTAGGATGCCATATCAATCAGGCTGATACTGTGACTTGAGTCACAATTCCGGACAAAATTTACTAATCTGCGAAAGGCCGCAGGGAAGTGGAGCAGATTGCTCAGAATCTGTGATTTGCAGGCTTCGCAGCACTTGTGCGGCAGGCGGCCCGGCCGACCCGGACGCCTGCGAAGATAGGCCGGCTTGGGGCCAACGCCAGGACCGTCCCGCCAGGCTGCCTGGCTGCAGATTTATAATTGCGAACGGGCCGGCAGGGTGTACACTGCGATGTCACAGAGGGCTTAACGGAAGCACTGGACGGTCATCATTGGCAGCCCGGAAGATCGCTCCGGCTGGCAGATCAATGCCTGCAATAAGGCTGTCGTCGATCGATCCTGAATGGTTGGCGCCCTGCTTCATTCTGCTATCCAACATATTTGATGGGGTCCTGTTCATGCCCGTCACGGAGGGATGTTGATGCAAAAGAATGTGGTTCGTCTGGTGGCTGTGGCCGTGGTGATGTCTGGAATCTTCTGCCTGCTGCCGGAGTCGCTTGCGCAGGGGCGGGGCAACTCCAAAGAAGCAGAGATCGAAGAAAGAAACGCCGTCGAAAAAGAGCTGGAGAATGTGGCGATCATTGACCGCAAGGTGATGGTCCCCATGAGTGACGGCAAGCTCATGGCGGCGGACATCTACCGCCCCAAAGATCAGTCTCAAAAGTACGGCACGATTTTTGTCCGCACTCCTTACAACTTTAATTATTGGGATGTCTCTCTGGGAGCGCCGCGCAACATGGGTTCCGAATTGAAGGCCGTGAAGCGCGGTTATGCCTACGTCGAGATCAACGAGCGAGGCCAGTTTTTCTCCCAGGGAAACTATGACATTCTGGGGCCGCCGCTCAGCGATGGCTATCAGGAGTTTTCCTGGATCGCATCGCAGCCGTGGTCCAACGGCAAAGTGGGCACCATCGGGTGCTCTTCCACGGCCGAATGGCAGCTCGCCGTCACCGCCCTGGGAAACCCGGCGGACGCGGCGTTTATTCCGCAGGGATTCGGCGCCGGCGTGGGCCGTGTGGGCCCCTTTTACGAGCAGGGAAACTGGTATCGCGGCGGGGCCGTCCAGATGCTGTTTGCCGTCTGGCTTTATGGAGTGCAAAACCAGGTCCGGCCCATGTTTCCTCCGGACACGTCGCAGGCGGACCTGGTCCGCGCTTCCCGGGCATTTGACCTGGCGGCCAGGTTCCCGTCCGTTGACTGGTCCAAGGCGCTCTGGCACCTTCCTGAGAAGGACATCATCGAGGCCGTTCACGGCCCGCATGGCATTTTTGCCGACCACATGCCGGTGGCCACCGGGGGCGCCATGATCGAGCGGACGCCCAACGATCCGGCCTGGTACAAAGGCGGCCTTTGGAACGACAGCATGAAGATCAACGTGCCGGGACTGTGGGTGATGTCGTGGTATGACCTGGCGACCGCGCCCAACCTGGCGGCCTATAACTTTGTGCGGAAAACCGCGCGTCCCGACATCGGCAGGGAGCAATACGCCATCATATTCCCCACCGGCCACTGCGCCTACGACAGAGCCAGTGAACACACCATCGTGGGCGAACGGGACATGGGCGATGCGCGGCTGGATCTGGATGCCCTCAGGTATGGCTGGTTCGATCACTTCCTCAAGGGAGAGGACAACCACATCCTGGAGCAGATGCCCAGAGTGCGCTATTACGTGATGGGCGCAAACCGATGGGAGCAGTCGGATACGTGGCCGCCGGAAGGCGCCGAGCCCATGACTTTCTATCTTTCGAGCGCCGGCAAAGCCAACAGCGTTTTCGGCGACGGATTGCTGGCCACTGCTCCGCCCGCCCAGGACCAGGGGGACCGCTTCACTTACGATCCCATGAACCCGGTCATGTCGCACGGCGGCAATTTTTGCTGTGAAGGCAACGCCGTCACTCCGGGAGCCTTCGACCAGCGCCGGATGGAGACGCGCCATGACATCCTGGTCTACACCACAAAGCCTTTCGAGCATGGGACCGAGGTGAGCGGCCCCATCAACGTGACGCTCTACGTTTCGTCTGACGCCAAAGACACGGACTTCACCGTTAAGCTGCTCGACGTCTACCCGGACGGCCCCGCCTACAACCTGGATGAGAACATTCAGCGAATGCGCTACCGCAATGGCTATGACAAGCCGCTCGCGTGGATGGAGCCGGGCAACGTCTATAAAGTCGCGTTCCAGCCCATGGATACCAGCAACTACGTTGCCCCAGGCCATGCGCTGCGCATCGAGGTTTCCAGCAGCAACTTTCCGCGCTTTGACCGGAACCTGAACACGGGTGGCAACAACTACGACGAGGTCAAAGGCGTGGTGGCCCACAACCAGGTGCACCACTCGGCCCGGTATCCTTCAAAGATCACCATTACCGTGGTGCCGCACCCGCATCTCATGAACTGAGCAGCATTGCGCGGATCATGGTCCCGGCCGGGTCGCGCGCGTTACCCGGCCACCTTTTGCGGAAGTGTGCGAGTTTATTCGTCCCACGCTAAAGCTCCCTTTGCGCGGGGGCTGTGGAGATTGCTGAACAAAGCCCCAAAACGTCATCCCGAGGGGCGGCGTTCTTTGCCGGCTCGAGGAATCTGTTTTTCCCGCCGGGAAGAAGAAGCGGATTCTTCGGCCGGAAGCCGGCCTCATAATGACGGGAATGAGGGGTTTTGCTGTGAGGCCGATTGCCCGGTGAACCATCCGCGCAGTCGTGATATGATTCCCGCATCGGCGCGAAAAAGGGTGGTAGTCTGCTATTTGGGGCACAATCCAACCAAGGAGGGTCATCGCATGGAAGATGGAAAAGATAACCCGACGCGAAGAGACTTCCTGGGACGCGTGGCCGTAGGGATTGCGGGCATCACTGGCGGCAATATGGCTCCCTCGGCAATGGAGAAAGCATTGGCAGCGACAAAATCAGAAGGCATGATCTATCGGAAACTTGGGCGCAGTGGCGAGCGGGTTTCACTGCTGGGATTGGGCGGCTTTCACATCGCCATGCATACCAACGAGCAGGAGAGCATCCGCATCGTGCGGACCGCGATTGACCGTGGCGTCACTTTTATGGACAACTGCTGGGACTATAACGACGGCGTCAGCGAGACCCGCATGGGCAAAGCCCTCAGGGACGGTTACCGGCAGAAGGTCTTTCTGATGACCAAGACGGACGGCCAGACGAAAGACGCCTGGGACAAGCAGCTCCACGAATCACTCGAGCGTCTTGAAACCGACGTCATTGATCTGATCCAGTTCCACGAAGTGATCCGCCCGGGCGATCCAGACCGCATCTTTGGAAAGAACGGCGCCTTTGAGGCAGCCCTGGCCGCCCGAAAGGCCGGCAAAGTGCGGTACATCGGCTTTACAGGGCACAAGGACCCGGCCATCCACCTGAAGATGCTGAACACAGGCTTCCAGCACGATTTTACGTTTGATTCCGTCCAGATGCCGCTGAATGTTCTGGACCCGCATTATCACAGCTTCGCAAAAGAGGTTGTGCCCGTCTGCGTCAAGCACGGCATCGGAGTGCTGGGCATGAAACCGCTGGCGGACGGGGCCATTCCCCGCGACAACGTGCTCCCGGCCATCGATTGCCTGCACTACGCCATGAACCTGCCGACCTCGGTGGTGATCAACGGCTGCGAATCATTGGAGCGCCTCGAGCAGGGCCTCGAAGCGGTCCGCACCTTCAAGCCTCTTAGCGAAAGCCAGGTGGCCGCATTGCTGGCCAAGACGGCCAAAGTCGCCGCCAATGGGGGGCTGGAACTCTTCAAGACCTCACACCAGTACGACGGCACCTATCAGAACCCCCAGTGGCTTGGCTAGTGGACATTGGCAAAGGAGGGAAACTGATGAAACAGAGAGCAATTTTGGGCATCCTGGTCCTCTGGGCATTGCCGGTTTCAATGCTCGCCCTTCCCCAGAAACATCCTTCAACTGATCCCGCCGCGCACGAAACGGATGCAAAGGAGCTCCACTCGCTTCTTGACCAGAACGGTAAGGTTCTGGTCCTGGATGTGCGCACGCCCGAGGAATATGCCCGGGGCCACGTCCCCGAAGCCGTGAACGTTCCGATTGATGAGCTCGCCCGGAAGATCAAGCAGATGCAGGTGTCGAAGACCACGCCGATCGTCACCATGTGCGAACATGGCGGACGCAGTTCGCGGGCCGCCATGGAGCTGCAACGAATGGGCTATCACGCCACATCCTTCTGCCGTATCAATTCCTGGCGGCAGGATGGCTACAAAATCTCGAAGGGAAGCGCAAAGGAAGGCTCGCAATAGAATCTGGCGCCATGGCCCAGCTCATCGGCGACCGGGCCGCGACCACCCGTCGGGGGGAAAGGCATCGCGGAATGCCGCAAAGGGCTCTCCCCAATCCCGACTTCAGGCATGACCTTGAAACTCAACGAAACTTTGGTTGAATTTCCAAACGCGCGCGGCAAGCTGCTTCGCGGAATGCTCCATAAGCCTGTCGCGACAATGAGACAGGCGCCCACAGTCATCTTTTTCCACGGCTTCACGGGCGACCGCATGGAATCGCACTGGATTTTTATCAAGCGCGCGCGTGCTCTGGCGAGCGCGGGGATCGCCAGCCTGCGGTTTGACTTCTATGGCTCCGGCGAATCTGAAGGCACCTTCCGCGAGGCCACGTTGCAAAGCGAAATCGCCGACGCACGGGCCGCCGTTCGCTTCATACAGCGGCAAAAAGGCAGCGACCCGGCCAGGCTGGGGCTTTGCGGCCTCTCGCTGGGAGGATGCGTGGCGGCCTGCGTCGCGCCTGCGGCCAGAGCCAGGGCTTTGGTCCTCTGGAGCGCCGTGGCACACCCCGCCATCCTCCAGCAGCTTTCTGAAAAGCTGGGAAAACCCTTCACCGAAAATGCGGAAAATTTTGAATACGACGCGCGCGAAATCTCCGCCCGATTTCTGAACGATGCCGCAAAGATTGATCCTCTCAGCGCCATCCGACGTTTTGTGAATCCAACCTTGGTCATCCATCCCGGCAGGGATGAGACGGTCCCGCAATCCCACGCAGGGGATTTTCTGCAGGCATCGGGAGCCAGCATCAAAGAAAAAGTCATCGTCCCCGGCGCAGACCACACCTTCACTTCCATCGCCTGGGAATCTGCGGCCATCGGGCTGAGCGTGGAATGGTTTCGCCGTTACCTGTAGAGAAACGGTCCCGTCAAGAGTGTGATTTCGCCGCAAGCAGCTCGCCCGATTCCAACATCTTCGGCGTTCTCGATATAATGCCCTTATAGAAGATTGAAGGGGTCAGAACGACACATCGGGGCACAGCAGGAAAAGCCGGGCGCTTATGCGAGCCATCCTGACAGCCGCTGCGGCCTGGCTCTGGCATCTCTTGGCAGGCATTATTGAACAAGGAGCTACGTCCATGACAGACGCTGGGGCGCACCAGGCATCGCATCACTACTACACCAACCATCTCATCAACGAAAGCAGTCCGTACCTGCTAATGCACGCGCACAATCCGGTGGAGTGGTATGCCTGGGGAGAGGAGGCCTTTGAGCTGGCCAGACGCGGGAATAAGCCCATCTTTCTTTCCGTGGGCTACTCCACCTGCCACTGGTGCCACGTGATGGAGCGCGAATCATTCACGGACCCTGAAATCGCGCGCCTCATGAACGAAAACTTTGTGAACATCAAAGTGGACCGCGAAGAACGCCCCGACGTCGACAAAGTTTACATGACCTTCGTGCAGGCCACGACCGGCAGTGGCGGCTGGCCGATGTCGGTTTTCCTTACGCCAGACCTCAAACCCTTTTTCGGCGGTACCTACTGGCCTCCCACTGACCGTTATGGCCGCCCGGGCTTCAGCACCGTGCTCGAGCGGGTCGCCGAGGCGTGGAAAAAGGACCGCCCGCGGATTGAACAGTCAGCCGCCGAAGTGGTGCAGCAGCTTGCGGAATCCGTCAACGCCCCGGCAGGCCCAAAAGCCGGCATCAGTGACGCCACGCTCGACCGCGCTTATCAACAGATCGCCTCGGGCTACGATCCCGCAAATGGCGGGTTTGGCGGCGCGCCCAAGTTTCCCCGCCCTGTGGTCTTCAATTTTCTTCTGCGCTACTACGCGCGAACGGGCAGCGAGGCCGCGCTCCAAATGACCCTCCACACCTTGCACGCCATGGCCGCTGGCGGCATTCATGACCACCTGGGCGGCGGGTTCCATCGCTACTCGGTGGACGAAAGGTGGCACGTGCCGCACTTTGAAAAGATGCTTTATGACCAGGCGCAACTGGCCATCGCTTATCTTCAGGCATTCCAGATTACGCGCGACCTGTTTTACGCCGGCACGGCGCGCGACATACTCGATTACGTCCTGCGCGACATGCACAGCCCTCACGGCGGCTTCTTCAGCGCCGAAGACGCCGACAGCCTGATTGAAAAAGGCAAGCCCGATCACGGCGAGGGAGCTTTCTATCTTTGGACTGCAGGCCAGATCCGGGACGTTCTCGGCGAGGACGCCGCGCAGATTTTCAACTACGCCTACGATGTGCAGCCCGAGGGAAACGTCGCCCCGCAGAACGATCCGCAGGAAGAATTTGTGGGGAAGAACATCCTCCAGTCGGCGCATTCCGTGGACGAAACCGCCAGGCGCTTCGGCAGGTCCCCCGAGGAAATCCGTGCAACGCTCGCCCAGGCACGAAGCACGCTGCTCGCGGACCGCAATCATCGCCCGCGCCCGCCGCTGGACGACAAGGTGCTGACTTCCTGGAACGGCCTGATGATTTCCGCCTTCGCGCGCGCCGGGCAGGTCCTCAACCTGCCCGCTTATATTCAGGCGGCACAGGGCGCGACCGATTTCGTCCAGTCCAGACTTTACGACCCGCAGAACGGCACGCTGCTGCACCGCTATCGTGAAGGCGAGGTGGGCATCAACGGTTTTCTGGAGGACTACTCGAACCTCATCCAGGGATTGCTCGATCTCTATGAAGCTTCCTTCCGTGTTTCTGATCTCACCTGGGCCATCCGCCTGCAGGAAACCCAGGACCGGCTCTTCTGGGACGACAACGGCGGCGGCTATTTCCAGACGCCGCCCAACGACCCGTCCATCCTGGTGAGAATGCGTGACGCCTACGACGGCGCCGAGCCTTCCGCCAATTCCGTCGCCGCCATGAACCTGCTGCGGCTGGCGGAAATGGCCAACCGTCCCGCGTGGCGCGGGAAAGCTGATGAGGTTTTCGGCGCCTTCAGCCGCCAGATCGAGCACGCGCCAGAAACTCTGCCCCAGAAGATTGCCGCCGTGGATTTCGCCCTCTCAAAGCCGCGGCAGGTGGTCATCGTCGGCCGCCGCGCGCAGCAGGACACGCAGGCCCTGCTCGAGGTGGTGAACCAGCGCTACCTTCCCAACAAAGTCCTCTTCCTGGTGGATGAGGCGGACCGCCGGCAGCTTTCCGCCTGGCTTCCCTTCGTCGCGGGCATGCATCCGATTGACGGCAAGGCCACCGCCTACGTCTGCGAAAATTACGCCTGCAAACTACCGACTTCCGACCCCGCCCGCGTGGCCCGGCTGCTCGACGACAAAGCCGGTGAAAAAGCTTGACAAACGTGAGCTAGCATGCTAGTCTTATATCCTGTCTCGCCGGGCGGTCCCGGCGGGGGAAAGAGGCACCCAGGTTCGGGGCATGAACACCAGGCAGTTCCGGCATCGCGAAGAAGGAAAAATGCGATAAAAAGAGGTCGATTTTGACCGCTTCGGGGCCGAAAAAATAAAAAAAGATATCTTATTTTTGAAAACGAAGCCAAGAAGTTGTTGAAAACAAAGGGAAAGGCTACACATGTTAGCCGGAACGAACCCAAAAACGAACCCAAAACGAACCCGGCCATGTTATTGAAAATACAGGACCGGTAATTTCTGCCCAAAGGAGTTCCGGCTGATCATTCCCTCCACGTAAAGCCGCCGTTTCAGGAAACCCGAATGTCTGGAATTCTTCTCAGCAAGCGGTCCCCGGGCCGCGCGGACGCGATGGAAGCTCCGGTGCCGTTGCAGGCCGGCCCGAGCGGTGCTATTCTGCTCTGTCCTTTCCAGACTCGGGATCATCTCCGCCTGCAGCGATGATCGTTCGCTGCCAATTCCAGATACGCAGGGGTCCAACAGTGTTCACATCCAATTGCCGGTTAAAGACAACTTTTCTCCGCCTGGGCGGCGTGGGACTTCTCCTGCTGCTGGCGTGCGCGCCTTCTGCCAGTGCCACGCAGTGGGAGACCCTCTTCACCGCGCAGGATGTTCGCGACCGTCTCGCAACGCCCGCCGGGCGCGAACAGGCGCTGGGATTCTGCCGCCGCATTGGGATCTCCAAGGTTTACATTGAAGTTTTCCGCGACGGCTATCAGGCAGACGCCGCAACGCTCAGGGATTCGCGCGACTTTTTTCGCCACGCCGGCCTGCAGGTTTCCGGCTGCGTCACCACCACGGACCTCGGCAAGCCCTCGACCGGCTGGAAGGTTGGTGCCTGCTACACCAACCGCCACAACCAGCAGCACCTTGCGGAAATCTTCCGCTACGCCGCCGGGCTGTTCAATGAAATCATGATTGACGATTTTTTCTTCACCGATTGCGAGTGTTCAGAATGCGCCGCGGCAAAAGGTGCCATGAGCTGGACGCAGTACCGCGACAAGCTGATGGTTGAAATGAGCAAGGAGAACGTGCTGGGCGCGGCGCAGTCCGTGAATCCCAACGTCAAGATCATTCTGAAATTCCCCCAGTGGTATGACAAATTCCAGGACCGCGGCTATGTGGTGGACAAGGAATCGTCGCTCTATGACCGCATCTGGGTGGGCACCGAACTCCGCGACCCTGCCTCAAACCAATGGGGCCACACGCAGCAGTACCGGGGCTTTTTCCTTTACCGCTGGCTCGCCGATGTTGCCGACACAAAGGAAGGTGGTGGCTGGTTTGATACGTACGGCACAGACCCGACGTTTTACCTTGACCAGGCTTACGTCACCGTCCTGGCCGGGGCGCCTGAGGGCATGCTGTTCCACTACGGTGAACTGAATTCCGATAAGTTCCGTCCGCAAGCCGAGGCCCTGGCCGGCCACCGGCAGCAACTTGAGACCCTGGCCGGGCTGGTGGGAGATTGGGACGGCATCCCGGCTTACAAGCCTTCTAATAGCGATCCGGGCAATGAACCCTACATTTTTGACCAGATTGGAATGCTGGGCGTTCCTCTGCTGCCCACGGCCCGCTTCCCTGCCAACGCGCGGGCGGCGCTGTTCACAGTCCATGCGCTGCACGACCCTGACTTTGTTGCGGAGCTCGAAAAATTTCTGCAAGGCGGCGGGACGGCCTTCGTCAGCGAATCGCTGGCCCACAAGTTGGACGCTGATCCTCGCCTGGCGCCCGATAACAAGATCGCTTTGGAAAAGGACCAGCTTCTGAAGCGGATTTCCGAGGGCGGCGGACGCATCATCGTTTTCTCAGACCAGTTGCCGCAGCTCGCCCATGTCACTGCGGAAAACCAGACCACCCAGCTCGGTCCCGATACCCGCGCGGCGCTCAGAAAGCTGCGGTCCGCAGTGGCGGAGTTTGTGCCCACCTCACTCGACGCTCCGCCGCGGGTCGCCGTCTTCCCGATGCACAGCCGCGTCGCCGTTGCCAACTTCACAGAACTGCCGGTCATCTGCCACCTGACCGGCCTGGGTGGTATGGGATCAAAATACAAGGAAGTGTTTGGAACTTCCGCCGCCCGGGTTACGGATAGCGGGACCACTCTCTACCTTCCTGCGCACGGCGTGATGGTGGTGCAGTGAGCAGAACCAGGCGCCGGGCATTGCAGCAAGGAATTGGCGGACTAGCGCGGCGCAGCCAGCGCGGCTGCCGATGGTCGGGGACTGCGGCGGGTTTTCTCGTCTTCGTTCTGGGCATGGGAGCGGCTCCCAAGTTGCTCCAGGCCCAACAGGAGCAAGCGAAGCCCCGCGCAGCGTTGGACTCTCATCTGGAGGTGCAGCCAGCCACGCCGGTCGCGAAAGATCATCGCTTCTTTGACAGGACCAACTTGATGCTGTTTGCGGGCGTGGCAACGGTGCGGACGCTGGATTACACATCGACGCAGCACTTTCGCAGCCTGGGAAACAATGAGGTGCTGCTGACCAACAGCATTGTGGACAACAAACCGTTGTTTGCCGGCATCGAGGTTGCGGGAACGGCTCTCTCGATTGGCGCCGCCTTGTGGCTGCACCGGACGGGCCACCACAAACTGGAAAGGTGGGTCTCGATTGTCCACATCGGCGTGGGCACATTCGGCGATGCTCATAATTACTCACTCGGTCCGGCCCGGTAGGACACAGGACGCCGCGGATCGCGCTCTTCATGGCCCTGCCGCCATGGCGGAACCGCCGCGCTTAAGGATAACGCCATCGGCGGACCAGGGGAACCCCGGCGGCTGAGTTCGCGGAATTGCAAGCTCAGGAAAGGTTCGACTAAAATATGAGGCTGGCATGGATGACTGGAAGGGCAGGCCCTGCCACCGGAACCCCACAGCGCGTGAAATTCTTGGGCATAGATAACCATCGCAAGGTCCGCCGCTCCCGCTGGCTCACACTTGCTGTCACTATCGGAATAGCTTTGATGTGTGCTCCGCGCGTTGGCAGAGGCGAGAACTTTGTCTTCTACTTCCCCAAGTCTCATTCCATCCTGCCGATACGAAATTATGGCAACGTCGATTATCTATCCTTTCTCCGGCTTCTGAACCTGTTTGGCCAGGTTGGCGGCCTGAAGAGCCGGCGCAAGTCCCTGGAGGTGTGGTTTAACAACACGCACATCCGGCTGCGCCAGGACAATCCCAACGTGAGGCTGAACAATGCCCGGCTCAAACTGTCCCAGCCCGTGCGGTTTATTGATGGGGAGTGGATGGTGCCTGTCGACTTTGTGACCACGGTCCTGCCCACGCTCATCAACCAGACCGTGGAGTATCAGCGGGGGGAGGACCGGATTTTTGTGGGCGGCATCAAGCCGAATTCTTTCACGCTCCATCTCTCGCAACTTCAGGACGGCGCCCAGCTCACGATTCAGTTTACAGACCCGGTCAACCTTCGCACGGCAGCGCAGAATGGAAAGTGGATTTTATATCTTGGCAGCAACCCCGTCGAACCCATTGAGTCCAATTTCCAGTTCAGCAATCCATACGTCTCGCAAGTGAAGTTTGACGATCAGGACGGTTATCCCAAGCTGATCGTCACCCCATCAGGTGGAGGTTTTGACTTCTATCCGAAACTGGGAGAAGGCAGGAAAATCCTTGTGGCCAACATCGTGAAGCCCGGGGCAACAATGGCAAGCAAGACCCCGGCGCTTCCGGCGCCCCCAACTCCCGAACGGCCGGCCCAACCCGCCCCTCCGGCGGCAAACCCCAAACAGATGCAGGCACCTGTGGCGGCCCCGAACCTTTCACTGCCTGCCGTGGTGCTGGACGCGGGACACGGAGGGACCAACACGGGAGCGCAGGGCAAGGACGGCCTGCTGGAAAAGAATCTGACAGTACAACTGGTGGGCCAGGTACAGAAAGCGCTCCAGGCAACCGGAAAGTACAGGGTGGTCCTTACGCGGAACGGCGATGTGAATGTGGGGTTTGACCAGAGGGCCGCCGAAGCCAACATCGCCCACCCCATCGCCTTCATTTCTTTCCACGCCGGCGATCTTGGCCCCTCAACCCCCCGCGTGATGGTCTATAGCTACCGGCCTTCGTCGCCGTTGGCGATGGCCGCCGGCTCGGACCAGAATTCCCTGTTCGTGAACTGGGAAAAAGTCCAGCTCCGCTACATGGACCAGAGCAATCGTCTCGCGCACACGCTACAGCAGGACCTGCAAAAGACCACGAAGGTTGCATCAACCCCGCCGATGGAAGTTCCGGTAAAGGTCCTGCAGAGCATCGCCGCGCCCGCCGTCGCAATCGAGGTCGGAAGCCTCACGCCCAGCAGTGATTCCGCCGCACTCACGAATCCCTCCTTCCAGCAGGGAATTGGCGCTGCGGTGGTCGAGGCTGTGGCAAGCTTACGAGGGGGAAAACCGTAAACCATGTCTCGCCGCGCCCTCATCCTGACTCTCGTGGTTGCCGTCGTCCTGGGGGTCGGAATTCATTACCTGATGACACTCCAGCGGCACATTGCCCCGGCCGCCGAGGGCACCACGCGGTCAGAGCAAACAGCGCGGACGCAGTTGAATGAAGAGGCTTTGCAGCAATCCGGAGGCCAGGCCCAGGTGATTACTCTTTATTTTCCTTCCTATGCGGATGGAAACCTGCTGGCCGAAACGCGGTCTCTGAAACTTTCTACAGATAACATCAAAGCCATCCGGCAGATTCTGCTGGCGCTCGTTGAAGGCTCGCACCAGGGACACGGTACGGCTTTGTCGCCATCCACAACCATCAGGGCCGTTTTCCTGACGCCGGATGGAACCGCCATTGTCGATCTCTCGCAGGAGGCGCTGTCGGATTTCCAGCCCGGAATCGAAAGTGAAAGCCTGGCCATCTACTCCATTGTGGACTCGCTGTGCGCCAACATTACCCAGGTGAAGGATGTGAAGTTCCTTGTCCAGGGCCAGGAAGTTCAAACTCTGGACGGCCACATTGACCTCACCGGAAATTTCGCGCCGGAGCCGTCTCTGATTGCTCAGACGCATTAAACCAGGAGAAATTATGTTTTCAACTCCCAAGACGCTTTCGGGCCTGCTCTATTCCAACGGGAAACTTGTGCGCGCCAACCATCGCAAAGCGTCCGAGATCCGCCCGGTGGAAATTATTCCGGATTTCATTTCCAGCGCCGAGGGATCGGCGCTGATCCGCTTGGGCGAAACCCGGGTGATTTGCACGGCTTCGGTGGAATCAGGCGTGCCCGCGTTTCTGAAAGGAACGGGCAAGGGATGGATCTCGAGTGAATACGCCATGATCCCGCGCGCCACGGAAATACGGACACCCCGCGAAGTTACACGCGGGCGGCCCAGCGGCCGGACGATGGAAATCCAGCGCCTGATTGGCCGGTCATTGCGCTCCATTATGAACCTGGAAAAACTGGGTGAAAGGACCGTCTGGATTGATTGTGACGTTATTCGCGCTGACGGTGGCACGCGCACCGCATCCATCACCGGCGCCATGGTGGCCCTGGCGCTTGTGCTCAAAAAGCTCAAGGCACAGAAAACGCTTCCTGAAATTCCTTTGAACGATTTCGTGGCTGCCATCAGTGTGGGGATTATCGGCAGCGAAACGCTTCTCGACCTCGATTACGCGGAGGACTCAAGCGCCGAAGTCGATATGAATGTGGTTATGACCGGCTCGGGCCGGTTTGTGGAACTCCAGGCGACAGCCGAAGGCGAGCCCTTCAGTAATAACAATCTGGACGGATTGATTGAACTGGCACGGCCGGCCGTCCAGCAACTGATTGAATTGCAGAAGTCGATTGCCAAGCTCGCCCTGCTGGCTTCCGGGAACTGATGTAAGGGTCTCAATGACAGGAGACGCGGCGGAGCCCGGGAGGGACGTGGCCCGAGAACACTTTGCACAGAAGGGGAAACGACATCCACGCTTTTTCACATTTTGACTCCGGGATGTTCACGATTTATCTTGCCTCAACCAATCCTGGCAAGCTGCGGGAGTTCAGGCACTCAGCCGAAGCGCGCGCAATCGAAGTGGAACTTCTGCCCGGCATCGAGAATTTGCCTGTCTGCGTCGAGGACGGAGATACCTTTGAAGAAAATGCTTGCAAGAAAGCGCTCTATTACAGCCAAT